>NZ_JBIVMF010000041.1:0-41152 GCF_044752945.1 Streptomyces sp. NPDC088554
GCGGGGAGAAGATCTGGCCGTACGCGGGGAAACCCGTGGCCATAAATTGCGCGGTATTTGGCCGCACACGGGGAGCTTACGGAGACCGCCGTCACACCTGATCCGATCACGAGAAATGGAGGCACCCCCATGTCACCGCCCGACCAAATCCTGTCCGTCTCAGCCGCGCAGGCACATGCGGACCCCCGCGAGACGGTGCTGGAGATGCCGACGTTCAGCGACTGGATGGACGTCGACAACGCATCGATCCGGAGGTGGCACCACGGCGCTCCGTTGGTGCGCCCATCCCGCAGCGGGCAACTCTGTCGGCTCCGTCAGCAGTTTCGTCGGGCGGCCGAGGAACGGCACGCGCGTCGAGCGGGTGATCGCCAACTCCGAGTACTGGCATACAGCTTGGTTCTGGGTAGGGGGGCCAGCCCTGACGAGGACTGGCACACCCTCCAGGTCGAGGCCGAACAGCACGACTACGCGATAGGAGCCAGGCTGCACGATTTGGCCGTCCCCGCAGCCGTGTCGCCCTACTTCCCCGGCGCGCGCCCCAGCCGTGGGGTCTACCTGCCTCCCTGGAAGCGACCCGGTTGGGGAGAAGTCGAGCGGCTGATTCGGGGCGGATTCGCGAGCGGCGTGATCGTCCTCGATCGTCACAACATCAGCTCTGACGATGACGAATACCACGCCGTGATCAAGCACCTGGGTGAGCGATACGGAGCGTTCGTACACCTCGTGATCCCCGAGGAACCGGCCGTACCGACTTGAAGGCGTCCGCTGCGCTGGATGGATGCGAAGGGCTGGGGCTGGAGACAGATCAGCGCTCAGGTCCTCCTGATCCTCACCATGTTTGCCGCCTTCGCCATCGCCTACCACTCCACCTGATCAGGGGACACTATGACGTTCAAGGGGCATACCGACCGGGCAGCGCGTCCACTGCCGCACCGCGAGCAGGGCGAGGCCCTGGGCGCCATGCAGGAGGCCAGACCGGAACTGCCCAGCGAGGCCGGCATCGACCTCTTCGCCGTGCCCGATGGCGAGGTTCGGGGAAGTGGCTACGACCTCTCCCGCTTCCACCGCCTCTCTCGCCTGTCCGCTGCTGGGAATCCGGCGCCTCCGCTTTCGTCTGACGGCCCGCATCCGTGCAGCTCTGCCGGAAGTGGCGCTGCGAGCAGGCAACTCGTCGACGAAGACCGACGCCCTGACCGCCACCCTTGCCCAGGCCGAGCAAGCAGGCCACGACCCCAAGGCCCTTCTCCAGCAGGCTATCGACATACGCGAACTCGACACGGCCGACGACGTGAACGACGTGCTGGTCTGGCGACTGCGCCGTCTCGCCCAGCTTCCCGCTCACCCGGGTGAAGCGACGCGCCGCCCGCAGGCCGGCACCAGCCAGCCGAAAACCTCGACCAACCACACCAACAACCGGACGGTGCCCACGGCAGCAACCCGTCCCGAAGCCTCCGACCCGCGAAACCGCCCACCGCGCCGCTGACGAGAGTTCGGCAGGCCGGACTCCGAGAAACCGCTGGACAACTGGCTCCATCGACTGTTACGGATGGAATCAGAAGGACCTCGACCGGGAGATGACGCTCGTGCTCAGAACCACTGACCGCCCCGCAGAGCCGATACCCGTGCTGCCCGTCCTTGCCGTCAGCAGCGATCCCCTTCTGCAACTCGAGTACGAGACGCAGCCGCCCAGCGGCCCCGGCGCGACGCGCTGCCTCAGCCACCCGCGCGAGCTGGCCCTTCGCGGGATCCCGGCAATGTGCACGGCCTGCCGTGCCCGGCGCGACTGGCTGCTCATCAACCACGGCCGTAACGTCTGGGTCTGCTGCCGCTGCAGCAATCAGTGGCTCGAACCTGAGATCAGCCGCGCCGACTTCGACGCCCTGATCGCGATCCCAGGGGGGACGACCTACCCCAGCGTGGAACAGGGTCTCGCAGCGCTCGGTTTTGATGGAGCCTTCGCCGGCATCTACCTGGAGTAGCGAGCGGCATTGCAGCGGATGCAACAGCAGCATCCGCTCACCGCCTGCTCTGTTCGCCCGAAGGGCGGCTCCATTTCCTGGGCCGCCCTTCGGGTTCTCGAGGTCGGAGGGGGCGAGTGCGGCGACCGGACTGCCCAGAAGATGCCTTACGACCGCGTCGCAGTGCGGCATCCTTCGTCCGAGGTCGTAGTCCGCTCGCTCACCGAGGTGCTGCGGTCGTACGGGTCGACCTCGGGACCTGCGCCCGGTCGCGGCTCTTTCGTGCCGAACGGAGGGGTGAGGTAACCGGTGGAGTTGTCGCAGCCCCCGTTGGTCATGTCAACCTTGTACGAGACGAGGGAAAGGGTTCCCGGCTTGGTGATCACCTTCGAGGGGTCGTCCCAGCTCAGCACCACTTCGCGCCGCACGATCGTGCGGACGACCTCGTCGCCGCCCGCTGCCGGTGCGACCGGGTACACGTACGTGACGTCGCTGGTCACCTGGAGCGCGCCGCGCTCGCCCTCCCGGTACGTGATCCGGCCCCGGGTCTTGACAACGTCCCCGATGAGACGCGCGTGCGAGGCGTCGAACCGGCTGAAAAGCAGCAGCGGGTCGTTCTGCTCGCTCGGCGCGCGGAACGCCGTCTTCAGGAAGGTCCGGACGTCTTGTTGGTGAGGGTTGATCAGCGCGATCGCCTTTCCGGGGTGCCCGCCTCGCAGCACCCCCGGATCCAGACTTGCCGCAGCGAGGAAGTCCCGGGTCTGCTCCAGTGCCCGCCCCACCTGCGCCCGACTCATCCAGCCCGTCGCACTGGCCTCCGGCACCGTAATCCCATCCGTGCCGCTCGACCAGCGAGCCGCGGGTGAGCCCCTGAACGGCTCATCGAGCGTGGGCTGTCGGCCACTCTCCACAGGAGGTGCCTGGTTGGGGCGCTCCGACTCCACGGCGAGCGGCGTCTCGGCCCGGCCGTTGTCGCCGAACCACCCGACCACTCGCCCCGGATCCAGCGCCACGATCAGCAGTGCCACCGAAGCCAGCAGTCCAACCGCGTACCAGCCCTTCCTCCGGCTGGGCCGGGCCGACGAGTACGTCCGCCAGCCCTCCGCGCCCGCAGACTCTCCTCGCAGCCGCTTCGCCACGATCCGGGCCCGCGCCGACGGTTCTTTGGGAGCGTCCGCCACACCGGTCATCGAATCCTGGAGAAACCGCTCCCACTCCTCGTCAGGCACTGACGAACCGCTCCGCTCCCCACCCGCGTTCACACCGAACCCCTTGCCTTGTGAGCCGCTTTGACCCTCTCCCCAGGGTCGCGTTCCGTATGCTGCCACGGCTACTGCTGCGCCAACTTCCCAGCGTAAGCCCATTATCCTGCCGGGCCATTGAGTTCGGGTAGGGAGAAATCACCCGTCGCGGGATGGGTAGGCGAACACCGGCACGGTCCCGCGTCGATAGCTTGAGAGGACGCCCTGGCGTACGTCAGCGCCCTGACACATCAAACTCTGACTTCCGAACGGGTGATCCGTTCCACCCGCCCGGATCGCCGAGTCGCCCGGCCGGACGCGTGGGGTCGGACGACCGGCGATTCAACGGCCCTGGCAGACGAGGCCTGGGCCGTGGTGGCAAGGTCGGCTGAGTCGACGGTCAGAAGATCGATGACAATCCGCTGGTGATCGAGGACACGAGTTCCTTGCCTTCCTCCGCGACCTTGTTGATCACCGGGGAGATCACCTTCTTAGCGGCCGGGACCAACCACTTCGACTGGCCGCGGGTGAACACGTTCAGTGCGGTGCCGATGGCGGAATCGTAGAACTCGCCGCTGGAGAAGCCGTGTTCGATGCCGGTGAACACGCTGCTCAGCGCGGCGGCGCCGAACGAGATGGCGCCGAAAACCGCCGCGCCCGCGGCCAAGGGCGGGAACGTCAGAGCGGCCAGGCCGAGGCCGATAGCGACGAACCCCGTTCCGACGCTGATGTAGCTGAAGGCATCGGCATAGAACTGGGCGTCGTTCCACCACTTGTCGTTGTCGCCGTTGCTGCCGTTGGGGTTGACCTGGTCGTGGGTCTTGCTGTCGGCCGGGTCGCGTCCGTTCTCCCGGTCCTGCTTCGCCTTCTCGGCGGCCTCGCGTGCGGCCTGTGCGATCTCGGCCTGGCGCATCTGGGTGGCGATGGAACGGGCCTCGCTGGCCGCAGCCGCCGCCGCGTTCGCGTCCTGGCCGGCGGCGAGCGCGGACTGGCGAGCACTGGCTGCGGACGCCTGGGCGCTGTAGGAGGAGTTCAAAGCCGAGCGGGCGGCGTCGATGGCCCTGTTCGCCGAGTAGTTCGCTGACCGGGCAGCTCCGCGGGCGGTTGCCGCCGCCGTCTTCGCCTGGTTCGCCGAGGCCTGGGCGTCCGCAGCGGACTGGTCCGCGGCATCGGCATTCCGCCGTGCCTGTGCGGCGTAGTCGTCGGCCTGCTGTGCCGAGTCCAACGCCTTGTCTGCCCACTTTTGCGCCTCCGCAGCGGCCTGGCGGGCGTCCGCCGCCGCCTTCGACGCCAGCGCCGCGTTCTTCTGCGCGGTGTGGGCGATCTTGGCCGCGGCCGCGATCGCCCCGCGGATCGCGGCGATATGGGTGGCGGAGTCGTGGTCGAGCTGTGCCGCCGTGTACTGCACGACCACGACGAAGTTCCTGCGCATCCACGTCGGTCCCTCCAGGGCGACCTCCGCGTACGCCTTGGTGTACTCACCTCCGGTGACGACCGAAGTCGAGGTGGTGACAGCATCGTCCTCCCGTACCGCTGCGGGGTAGGCGCGGTCGAAGAAGTCCTGTAGGGCCTCCGGGGTGTTCGCGTCGAGAGCGTTGTTGGCCGCCTTGGTGACGGCTTTGCCAGGCTTCTGAGTGAGGATGCGAGCGATCTGCACGCGGTTGTCGTCCTGTGAGGCCCGGATCACCCCGGAGGTGATGAAGTCGCCCACCGCCACGGAATCGGAGCTCTCCAGAGCAGCCTGTGCCGCCTCCGCGATGGCGGGGCTGGATATCTGGGCGATGTAAAGGACGGTTTCCCGGTCGTCCTGGTGCTGGGCGATGGCCCGGTCCAGGTCGACCCAGGAGAGTACGTCGTCGTCGCTGCCGGCCAGCGTGAACTGGGCCGCCTCCCGCGTCCACGCTCCCTTGGCCCCGAGTAGACCGGTGGCCGCCTTGCGGCCCAGCGTGGCCGCGCGTGCTAGATTGCCATCCTTCCACAGCGCCTGCTCGGCTTGGCTGACCAGGTCCTTGATGGCCTGTTCGGTCTGTGCCTCCTGGGTGCGCTTGTTCTCGTACGCAGCCCGCTCCTCCGCCTCGAACTGGGACAACAGCCGGGCCTCGTCCAGTGCCTGCAACTTTTCTTCCCGCAGCCGGGCCAGTTCGGCCTCCCGCGCTGCCTGCTCCACAGCGAGGGCGTTCTCCACGGCCTCGGTCGCGGTGTTGGCCGCCTTCACCGCCTCGGCGGCATGGGCGGTGGACTTGTTCGCGTAGTCGATGGCCTGGCCCGCGTGCTTCACGGCCTCGTCGGCAGCGTCGGCCGCCCTCTCCGCGTGGTCGGCGGCGGAGTTGGCGGAGTCTCGCGCAGTGCGCGCCGCAGAGGCCGCCGTGGTGGCGAGGGCCTGGGCGGTAGAGGCGGCGTTGGTGGCGCGGTTGGCGGCGGCTGTCGCGATGTCGGCCTGGCGCTTGGCCTCTGCGGCCTGCGACTGGGCGATACCGGCCGAGGCCGCGGCCTGCGCGGAGGCGCTGGCGGCGGCAGCGGCGTTGCGGGCCGCAGAGGCAGCCGAGGAACCGGCGCTGGCGGCCTGTGCGGAGGCGGTCGCCGCGTAGTCAGCGGCCTTGGCTGCGGAGCGGGCCTTCGCGGCGGAGTTGCGGGCGACCACGGCGGCGTTCTTGGCCGCCTCGGTCTGCGAGGCATCCTTGGAGGCTGCGATGGCGGCGTAGTAGGCGCGGGACGCGGCGGCGCCGGCGGTCGACGCGGCCTGAGAGGCAGCGGTGGCCGCCCAGGAAGCCCGGCGGGAGGCAGCCACCGCGGCGTTGGAGGCGTTGATGGCGTTGCGGGCGGCATTGGCCGCGCCCTTGGCCGCGCTTGCCGCCTTGCCGGCGGCCGCCGCGGCCTTCTGCACGTCCTCCTTGGCGGCCTCGGCCTCGGCCGCGGCCTTCTCCGCCGCTTCCTTGGCCTCCTGGGCGGCGGCCTGGGCCCGCTCGGAGCTCTCGACGGCCAGGTCGGTCTCGGCCTGGGCGCGCTTGCCCTCCCGCTCGACGACCGCGACGAGTTCCTCGATGGTCGCCGCCTCCTGGTCGCGGGCACGGGCGATGTGCTGGCCGGTGTCGAGGAACCACTGGACGTCCGACGGCGTGCCATCCAGCGCACGGTCCGCGTATTTGCGCACCTCGGACCCGCCGTTGAACAGCATGGTGGAGACCTGGACCCTGGCATCCTCAAGGCGGGCGGTGTACTGACCTTCGGTCAGGAAGTTCTCCAGCGCCTGCTGTGTGTCCGCGTCCAGGGCTGCGGAGGCCTCCCGCTGGACCGCCTTGCCGCCGGTGGACGACACAGTGGAGGTCGTCACGCGTAGGTCTTCCAGGAGGGCGGGCCTGAATCCTTCCTTGAGGAAGGCGGCGATGGAGCTGTCGCCGTTGTCGAGGGCAGCGGACGCTTCGCGGCGTATGCCCTTGCCAGCATGGGCGAGGGCGGTGGAGACGGCGACGCGGTTGTCCTCCAACGTCACCCTCGGCAATGTCTCGGCGAGAAAGGTTTGGACCTCGGTATCGGTGCCGTAAAGGGCGTTGGTTGCCGCTGCCTTGGTGGCCTTTCCTCCCGCCATCCATGCCTTGACCACCTTCGCCCGTTCGGTGTCCGGCAGGACGAGCGGATCGGTCGCTTTGCCGTTCGTCGTGGCAGCGCGGGCTATGGGCGCCAGCACCACAGGGGCGGCAGCGGCAGCCGTGACGGTAGCGAGGGCTCCGAGGAGACGGCGCCGACTCCAAAACATTGTTTGCATAAGGATGTTCTCCTCCTGAGTATGTGCCCGTGAGACAGCTCAGTGAGCACTCATGCGGCAGGCTCCCGCAGGCCTGGGGCTGCCACCTGTGCACGAATAAAGCACATGTGTTGCCTCCACATTGAATCGAGACGATACCAACACCTTTCAAAAAAGCATCAATCAGTACAGCAAGAAGAAAAATCACAGCGCGACGTGGTCCGTGGCGAGTTGTCCATTACTTCAGAAAAGGTAACCGGAAGATCTTCGCGAAATCTTCACGCATGGCGTACAACCCTCCCGATAAGTGTCGGAGATCGCAAGTAGACCCTGGATTTATCCTGTTCTGAGAGGTTTTACGAAGTAGACAAAGATCAAAATGTAAGCTTGCATGGTGAAGAAGAGGTGCTTCCGAAGCAAGGGTGAGGCTTCTTCTCGGTGCGCCGTACTGAAAAGGGAAACCGTCGAAAGGGCAGGCCCGCGCTTGAAGGGGGAGAGGGCTTTATTTGCATTCCGGTCGGCTTCAAGCCCTCTTGGGTCACTTCTCGGCCGATCGACTGGAACCGACGACTCTAAGGACTGCGATGAAGGCGCGTACCGCGAATGCGGAAAAGCCGAAGCGGAAAAGATTTGTAGCAGGCACTCTCGGTACCGCGGCCACCGCCGGCGCCCTGGCGTGGATCACGCTCGTGGGCGGCGTCCCTACCGGCGACGAGGCCGAGACTGTCATCCCCGTCGCCGATGAGGCCCCCGGCTACGCTATCGAGGACTTCAACTACCCGCAGGCCGAAAAGATCCTGGCGGAGCGGAACATCTTGCTCAAGCGCGGTGACGGTCACATCACACTGGTCGACTGTGCGAGCGGCACCGGCTTCCTCGAGGTCATGGCCCGCGAGCACAACGAAAAGATCTGCTTCAAAGTGGTCGGCAACTCAGGCTGGCTGACCCTGGAGATCCCTTCGGTCCACGCGATAAGGGGCAACGACTACACCACGCAGGTCGACATGACCGTTGGCACCGAGGAGAAGACCTTCGACATCCTCAAGAACACCTGGACCGGCGTGGGCGAGAGTGCGGACGAGCAGGGACGCGAGTACATGCTTGTAGAGATCAGGACCACCAGGTAACGCCTGGTTGGTGCCCACATGTCCGTCGTGCTGCGGTCCGGTGAACACCGTTCGGCAGCTGGAACAAGCTGATCGGCTCCGGACTCCAACTGGTTCCTCCGCACCAGCATCAGCGGTGCACCCGACAACTGCCGCCTGTGCACCAACTAATCCCGTGCACTCCGGCCGTCCAGTGGAGTTCTTCTGATCGCATCGCTCACGGAAGGTTAACGCATACGTTTCCGCCTGCTTTGGTGGTGGCGGAGTGCAGGCGTTCCGAGCAGCGTCAGCGGCTCCTCCCGGCGCGGGTGGTGGTGCATTTCGTGTTGGCCAGGTGCCTGTTTTCGAGGCAGGGATATGAGGAGGTCGGGCGTCTTCTCGCACAGGGTCCGCAGCACGAGCGCCGCTGGGCCAAGGGGTGAAAGGTTCCCGCAAGCGGAGCGATCGGGTGTGCGCGGCTGCGGCTGGGGCCGGACGTGCTGAAGTCGCTGTTCGCTCAGGGTGTTCCTGCCGGTGGCCGTCCCTGAGTCTGCGGGTGCCTGGTTTCGGAGGCTGGTGGCTGTGGACGGGACGACGTTCGATCTGTCGGACACGGAGGCGAACGCCAGATGCTCCCCTGGATGTCTGGCAGTCATCCGCTGTCCGAGGGCACTGCTGTGCCGGCCCCCATTGCCCCTTCCCCGAAGTCATCGGGGCGCCAGGCCAAAAGAGAGGTATTACGATCATGCATGCGATACGACCTGGATGGCCCGGACGAATACGTGCCCGGTCGACTGTACTGGCCCTGCTGACCGTGGTGACGCTGGGGCTCACCACGACAGGCATGAGCCCGGCGCGGCAGGGGGCCGAAGAGAAGCCGCAGCGGGTGGGCAGGCTCGACTCGGCGGACCTGCCGGCCACCGCGCCCCTCACCGAGACCGCCGCGCTTCGGGCTGAGTCCGGGGAGCACTGTGAGCCCACGCAGGCAGGCTCGAAGGAACGCCAGGCAGGCGCCGCCGAGGCGTGTGTGAGCACGAGCCCTGCCACCGCGACCCCACAGCAGAGCCGTGCCGCAGTCGCGGCCGCCGACACCGGCAGCTGCGACATCACCAACCCCGGCGCCTACACCTACAAGCGCTTCGAGTACTGCGTGACGGGCGTGAACATCCTCTACATCCTGCGCGACAGCAACGGCAAGGAGATCGGACGCGGTACCCTGCAGGTCTCGACCAGCGCGACCCTTCCCGCGAAGGGCACAGCCTGGAACGAGCAGATCACCGTGAAGATGACGAGTGCGAGCGGCGATGTCACCGCCCTCAACGCCAAGTTTCGCGCCTCCTGCACGACCGGCTGCACGACGACGAAGACCGCGCCCTGGTACGGCGGTGACCTGACCATGGGCCAGTCCGTCAGCGGCTCCGTCGCCTACTCCTCGACCCCCGCCGCCAACACCGGCGTGGAGTTCACCACCTCGTACAAGATGTACGTGACCTCCCCGGGTGCCACGGCCGTCGATCCGAACGCCTCGTGGGACAACCCCCGCAAGATCCGCTGTGACGACGCCGTCCGGGAGGCCACGGGCACCCCGTCGCCGGGCTGCGTCATCCCCACGGTCATGGCCGTCGTGCCGATGAACGCAGAGGGCTCGGATCCCGGTGGCGCGGTGGCCGCCTATCAGTGGGCGCAGCAGAACCTCACCGACGGCTGGGGGCAGAACAAGCCGCTGACCAGAGAGAAGAGCGGATCGGCCGACCGTACGGGACGCACGTGCGGAAGCGCGGGTACGGAGCCCTTCAAGGCCAATACGGACCTTGTCGAGACCGATACCTGTGGCGAATTCCCCTTTGCCGAGGCCAAGGAGGGAGGAATCGACGGTGCTCAATGCGTCGAGGTGATCCCCAATGCCAGCAGCGGTGGATGGGACACCTACATCCTTGGCGACAGTCGGGATCTGGATCCGTCCGCGCCTTGTGTGCGTGCCCATGTTCCGGCCGCCGAAAAGCAGTTCGCCGACGGGAAGCTTGCCGAGGGCTTTGAGGCCCAGCGGGTGATCGACGCCGAGCAGTTCAAGGTGGAGTTCACGACGCCGGCCGCTGTCCCGCAGGCCTCCTGCCTGGCGAGCTGGCCGACTGGTGCGCTTCCCTCCGGCAACGGGTGGATCAAGAACACCACCGAACCGGTCGCCCACGTCAACAAGACCACCAACCCACTGGGCCCGGCCGGCACCCGGCCGACCATGGCGCAGGCCTGCCTGGGGAAGACGCTCGGCAAGGGCAAAGAAGCCACGGGAGACATCACTGGCTGGCAGGACGCGCAGCTGTTCGCCCAAGCGAACCCGCCCATAGTCGGGCAGGCCCGGTGTCACCTGATCGCGAACATCCTCGGCGGACCGGGCAGGATTCGGGACGGCGGGCAGAACAACCTCGTCCCCTGCTGGCAGGTGGGGATGAACACCGGTACGCCCAGCATGCGGACCTACGAGTTCGAGGCTCAGAGGACGGTGGCATTGGACTCCTTCGGGCCGAACGACGCCATCTTCTACCAGGTGACGCCCGTCTTCCGGGATGCCACTGGCACGATTCCGGTGGGAGTAACGATGAGCGCTAGCATCGAGCGGGCGAACGGAACGACGGAGCAGCTGTTCCCCAACGTCTACGTCCCCAACACCCAGGAAAACACTGGGCTGCTCAACCTCGGAAACTGATCTCAGCCAGTTCGTGCCTACGGGAGCCAGTATGAGTCGCACCACCCCGCCGCGGCCGTTCGACGTCAGCGCGCTCTTTCCTCTGCTGGCCCCACTGGCACGCACGGCGACTCGGCTGCATCCCCGCCCCGGGTCGCCGTCACCGCACGACAGCTCCGTCGGCGGGCCGCTGCTGTGGCCCGCCGACGAGCCGTGGCCGCACTGTGAAGGACAGCACGAGTGGGACCGGGTGAACGCGGCCCTCTCGCCGGAGGACGTACGGCTGTGGCGTCGTAACCGGGCTGAATCGGCAAGTCGGCGGCGCCGCGATCCTCAGGGGCCCTGGGCCACCCCCGAGGAGCTGGCGAACGAGAAGCGGATCATGGTCGGCCGCCCGTGGCCTCAGGGCCCGATCGCCATGCTGCCCGTCGCCCAGCTGTACGCACGCGACATCCCTCTGCTGCTCGCGCCCGGCCAGTCCGAAGCTGATCTGCTTCAGGTGCTCTGGTGCCCCTTCGACCACCCGGCGCACCCAAGAACCGCACTGTTCTGGCGGTCCGCCGCGACCGTAACGGACGTACTCGACGCACCGCCCGAGCCGCCCGCGATCCAGTTCCCCACCTATCTGCCGGAGCCGTGTCTGCTCACACCGGAGCAGGTCACTGAGTACCCCAACTATCTGGAGCTGAGCAAGGAACTGCAGGAGCAACTGGGAGACTGGAGCAGGTGGCAGGCGGCCAGATCAGCGCTGGACAGCTCCTACGAGGTCGCCCCGGAAGAGCTCTACATGGACATGTTGTCTATCTCCCCCGGCTGGAAGGCCGGTGGCTGGACCCGTTGGGGCCTCACCGATCCCATGCCCCGAATCTGCTCCGTATGCAGCACCGAGGCCATCCCGCTGCTGACGATCGCCACCACCGAATGGGACGATGCTACCGAGAGCTGGGCCCCTGAAGAGGACCAGGTCAACCCCACGCCGCTCCTCCCTGGTACTCCTCCGGCGAACTTCACCATGATCGACCTTGCCCGAGGCTACGACCTGCAACTCCATGTCTGCCCAACGTCGCTAGATCATCTTCACATTGAGCTGATTCAGTGAGGGCGCGCCATCTTGAAAGCCGCTGGTCAGCGTCTCTTCCGTGAGGTTCAGCCGGGGTGCTCTTGCTGGTCGTGGGGGTAGTCTGCGCTGAAGGCCATCCGTCGGCTGTCAGCCGTGGACTTCGTGGTTCGTCAGGACGAGCAGTGCGCGCAGCAGCTGGGTGGCGCGGGCGAGATCGGTGCGGAGTTTGGTGAGTGTGCGCCAGTTCTTGAGGTGGGCGAAGCCGTGTTTGACGGGGGCGCGTCCGGCTGATGCTCCTTGCCGATGTCCACTCAGGCCAGATCTGGGGCACAGCCACCTCTGTCATCTCGTCGTACGCAAACCCAGCAGACGACCTCGCCGACGTTGTCCTACGAAGCGATCGCGTCGCGTCTCCCAATTAGCGGTCGAGTCGTCGCGGGGTCCTGGGCGGCCAAGTTCCTTGAGCCATCCGCAGCCGCACCATGCCAGCCATAGCCAGGGTCCTTGGGCCCGCCGATCTTACGAATGACTAGCTCGGACCCACATAAAGAAAGGTAGGACTCACATGCCTGGCATGCGTTCACGTTCGGCGCGGGCTGCCGCGTTGCTCACCGTAGCCATCTTCGCTGGCACGCTCACCGGTCTCCCAGCGCAAGCTTTGGATGGAGAAGCCGCCACTAGCGGCGCAAGCACCTTCACCGCAAAGATTGATATCGGCGGAGTACGTGCCTGTTCTGGCACGCTCATCAACAACCAGTGGATGATCACTGCTGCCAGTTGCTTCGTCGACGACCCGGCTCAAGCCACGTCGCTCGTGACAGGAGCGCCCAAGCTGAAGTCCACCGCGACCATCGGCCGCACCGATCTCACCACAACCACAGGTCAGGTCCGGGAGATCACACAGCTTATCCCCCGGACCGACCGTGACTTGGTGCTGGCCAAACTCGCTGCCCCGGTCTACGGCCTCACTTTTCTGCATCCCGCGACGGCAGCGCCCGCCGCAGGCGAAGCCCTGAAGGGCGCCGGGTATGGCCGGACCAAGGACACCTGGGTTCCCGACAGCCTCCACACAGGAACCTTCATGGTGGGAGCGGTCGAGGCCATCACCGTGGGCATCGACGGCACCCCCATCTGCAAGGGTGACACCGGCGCGCCCGTCTTCCGGGAGACGAACGGCCGCCCCGAACTCGCCGCGGTCGCCAGTACGTCGTGGCAGGGAGGCTGCCTCGGGTCAGACGAGACCCGCACCGGCGCAACCGCCAGCCGGGTGGACGACATCCGGCCCTGGATCACGGAGAACACTGCCTCCACCCTGAACGTCTGGAACCTCCAGATGCTCACCAAGACCACCACAGGCCTGTACCACGCCATGCGCAACAGCAACGGCGACTGGACCGGCTTCGGCAACGTGCAGAACGCCGCCGGTCCCATCCAGGACATCGAGTTCGCCGCCGATGCCGCCATCAAGGGCAAGAACTACGTCTTCGCCGTCGGCGGCAACGGGCACCTCTACCAGGCCAACCGACGCTCCACCGGCGGCTGGGAAGCCTTCCGCGACCTGACCGCCGAACTCGGCGACAAGCCCGGCCTCACCCGGGTGGCGGTCACCTCCACCGGCACCGGCCTCGCCCTGGTCGGGCTGGCCGGCGGGCGCGTCTACCACGCCATCCAGGACCCCAGCGAGGTCTGGACGAAGTGGGGTGACGTCAGCGCCAAGCTGGGCGTGCTGGGCAACCCTACCCAGGTCACCGTCGCACACACATCTGGCGGTCAGACGCAGGTCGGCGTCGCCGCCGACGGCAAGGCCTACCACGGCATCCGTGAATCCGACGGAACATGGGGCGACCACTGGGGCTCCGTCAGCGGTCTGAAGACGGAACTCACTGCCAAGGTCAACGGCATGTCCTTCGCCAGCGTCGCAGGCAACCTCCAGATCGTGCTCACCGCCGTCGATGGCAACAAGAAGCACGCAATCCGTACAGCGGACGGCGCCTGGAGCAGTTTCGGCGACCTCGGCGACGAACTCGGCCGCGACACCATCGTCGGCGTCGACGCCACAGCGGTAAACGGCGAGTTCCAGGCAGCGGTCGTTACCTCCGACGGAAAGATCAAGCACACCCTGCGCCATGCCGACGGCAAGTGGGACGCCACCGAGCAGGTCGTCGGCTACCCCGGGAATCCCGAAACTGTGGCGCTGACCGGCAGCACCGTCTGAGCACGGCAACCCAGCCGAATCATTTGAGAAGGCGATTCGCCATCACCTCGGGCCTGTGCCGTTCCCGTCTGGAACGGTGCAGGCCCGCATGGCGGCGGCGAGGCGGGATGGAGACCACTTTGGGCTGTTCAAGACGGGCGAGCAGCGCGCATGCCTTTGCAAGGTGGGTGGGGTTGATGCTGAGGAGGGGGTAGGTCTGGGCCCGACGAGGGATCAAACGCCGAGGAGCGCCACCGGCGAATCGGTGGCGCTCCTCGGCGGTTCGGCTGTGGTCAGTTGCGGTTGCCGTTCTTCGGCAGCGCACCTCGGAAGTGGCAGCCGGGGCACTCGTCCTCGCCCTCGATGTGCCCCTCGTACCAGCCGTGGACGGCGGCGTGGAGGATCGCGTCCTCTACCGAGGCTTCGCTGTTGCGGATGGATGCGAGGGCGTTGCCGACGACCACCCAGAGCGCAGCGTTGTCAGGCGAAGGGGAAGGGTGGGGAGGGCATCGGCGAATCGGACGTCATGGCCGCAGCCTACGGGCGGGCGCGATCGCGGGTCAGCCGGATGACGTGATCCCGTGTGAGGAGGGGCTGTGCAGGTCGCTACGGAATCCTCGGCCGACCGGGTTCCAGTTCTGGAGCGTGGCGGGTCTCCAGCGTGGTCGGTCCGGCACGGTGGTGTCGTCGGGCGGAGGCAGGCTGCCCCGGCTTTTGCGGTTACGGGCAGCCCCGACGCTGATGCCCAGGTGGGCGGCGACCTCGGGGTACCCCCCAGAGTCGCTGGTCGTCGGCCGTCGTGCCTCCTCGTTCGTCGATGATGAGCGTACGCAACACGCGGCGGGGCGTACGGCAAGGCCGCCCCTGCCTGATCGGCGCGGGGCGGCCTTCTGCGGTTCGGTCAGACCTGGGCGAGACGGTTCGAGAGGTCGAGGGCGGCGGTCGCGACCGCGAGGGCGGCGCAGAGGCCATGTACTTCGTGGAGGGTCGGGCGGACCAGGCGCGGCCAGTCGTCCGGGGCAGCGGGCCACGAGGCGAGGTGCACCTCGGTGGTGGCCAGGCCCAGGTGGGCGGTGACGTCCCAGCCTGCGAGGGAGGCCGACTCCCAGTGAAGGCGAATGCGGCCAAGGGGGAGTCTCGGGGTTTCGAGGGGGAGCCAGGTGACGTCGAGCGGTCCGTCGGGCAGGGCGGAGACGCGCTGGACCAGCGCACCGCGCATGGCGCTCGGCACGGAGCGTACGGCCAGGCTGTGCAGGGGAAGGACCTGTGAAGGGCGGGATCGCGACGAGATAGGGGCCTCCGGGGTGTGTCGGTGGGACCGGTCAGGTCCAGGCGAGGGCGTTGCTGATCGCCGCTGGGAGGTAGTCCTCCTGGCCGTCGTCGGCGATGAACGCTGTGCCGTCCCGGACGATGACATCCGCCCCGAGATAGTGGGTGAAGGGGAAGTCCGGGTTGATGGCGAGGCGGATCGGCAGGCTGGGGTCAAGGTCCTGGAGTTGGCGGAGCAGATGGCCGACGGTCAGGTGGTGGGGCACGGGATCCTCCGAGAGCGGTGCGGAACGGCACGGCGGGGTTGATGAGCGAGCGTCATGACGCGTCGAGGCGGAGCAGGTCGCGAAGGACCTTCGGTCCTTGGGTGTGGCTGGCGAGGTGCCGCTTGTGGCTCTCGTTGATGTAGCCCTTGCCGGACTGCTTCATGTTCCAGCCACCGCACGAGCAGATGGCTTGCGTGTACGCGCGGCCGGGGCAACCGGGGTGGAGCGGCTTGCCGGAACTCGTGTGCTTGTGGTCCGCCGGGCAGTCGGTGCCGTCGGCGTGGTGGTTGGTGAGCGGGGTGCGGAAGGGCCTGGTGGATTCCTCGTGGGTAGGGGCGCAACGGGGACTCGGTGTGAGCGGTCATTCAGTGAGTTCGCGCTGCCAACGGCGTTGCTCGGCATGACGGGCAGCACGCCGGCGGAGCGTCTTTGCCCGGCGGCCGTATTGGCCGGGTAGGTAGAAGCAGGTGCAGCGTCGGGCGTAAGCGCACTTGCGGCGGTAGCCGGGACGGGTGGCCAGGAGCATGCGCACAGCCGGAACCTCCTGCTGGTCTGTGCTGTTCGGAACGGGTGGGACGGAGGGTGCCGTCAGCGGTGGGCGACGAGGGCAGCGAGGAATCCGGCAACGGCCTCGGAGGGGGTGTAGAGGCCGAACTCCTGGACCCACTGGTCGCCTCCGGTGGGCTGTACTCGGACCTGCCAGACGATGTCGCGCTTCCAGGCGGCGGTGTCTTCGGGGAGCCAGCCGACGTAGACGCGGCCGTCCGGGCTCGTCGCGTGGACGTTTGCCTCCGGGGTGTCGGCGATTGCCCAGCCGAGGGCGTCGAGGAGATCGAGGACCGGGCCCGCGCAGTGGTCGGAGGAGAGCCAGCGACGGTCTTCCACGGCGGGGCGGATGACGGCGGGCAGGAGGGTGGGGGAGGTGTTCATGGTTGGACCATCCCTTCGTTGACCTGCGGTTTTTCCCAACACCCGTACGTTGACATGGGGTGTCCCGAGGTGCGTAGTCCTTTCCCGGGGAGCGGCGTCTGCCGTGGGCGAACTGGTGGCCGTCGGCGCGTGGGGTCATTGCCCCCGGGAATGGATCGGTGGGCGCGGTTGTCGTAACTGGGCTGCGGTAACGGGCCGCACGGGACCGAAGGAGGAGCGGGGATGGCGGAGCCGAGCAGCAGACACTGGGATGGGGCCGGGCTGGAGCGCAAGATCCGCGCCGCCGGGCGGCCGTGGACGGTGGGCGACATCGCGATGGTCGCTGACGGCCAGTGGGGGGTCGGTGTCCAGTCCGACGGACGGCGAGACGAGGAGGCCGTGGTGGAGGACCGGATCGCGGATGGGCGTCGCGTCGAGTTGACGTGGGAGGACCTGGCTCGCACGGTGGGCTCCCGCATCGGGGATGCCCACCGCGACGGGGACCTCAGCTGACCGATCAGCGGTTGCGGGCCCAGTCCGGCCACCGACGGGCCGGAAACGGCCGGAGAGGCGGGCTGATCGGGTGACTGGCCCAGGGCACGTGGAGCGTGTCCGGAGCGGGCGACAGCGGCCTGGGCCAGCCGGGCTGCCGGGGCGCGGTCCGCAGGTGTGGCGGCTTCACGTGCTTCGATCACGTGGCTGATGGCCTGAAGGGACGTCCGGCTCTCGGCTTGAGCGACGCGAAGGTCCGCCGCTGAGCCGGTGATCCGTTCCAGGTCGTAGAAGGCCGGCACCCGGCCGGACCGGGTGAGGGCGTGCAGACGGTCCTGGTGCACAGCCACGGCGTTGTCGGTGACGACCAAGGCCGAGCGGATGTGCATGGCCGAGCGCAGGAGCGGGTCGTCGGTCGCGCGGCGGACCGCCAGGGATTCCAGAGCTTCGATCGGGCGGCCCCAGGCCTTCTCGATCATGGCCGTGGCCTGGTCGAGTGCGGTGGTGTCGGGCATGGTGGAACTCCCGGCATTCGGAGTGGTGCTTCGGGCAGAGGTGCTGTCCCAACGGGGACCGGAGCCGACAGTTAGCGGCTGTGGCGAGAGGCCGCCGGGGTGGCCGGCGGCCTGGCCCCGAGAGCGGGCGCAGGATTGCTCGACCGGTTCTGCGCCGAGACTTTTGTACGGCTGCGGGCGGCCATGATTCGCAGGTCGGCGGCTGTCCGAGGGGAACGTGCGGCGCGGTGGACGGCCTGCGTGACGGCAGTGCGGCGTACGTCAAGGGGAGTGGGAGCCCGAGGAACCTGGGGGGCGATCGGGCCGACGGAGGCGAGCGAGACCAAATGCTCCACCTCGCGGTGGATCTGGTGCCGCTCCCGTGCCACCGGGGCCGGATCGGCCATGGCCGCTGCCGTTGCGGCGATCAGGTGGGAGGGAGTACGGGCGGAGAAGACCGCCTCCGCGCGAGTGCCCCAGCCCGGCGGACCCGCCCAGAGCTCCACTGCTTCGTCGTCCCGGCGGGAGCGACGGTTGTCGATGAGGACGCCTGCCTGTCCGTCCGGGGCGATGATCTCGACGGTGCCCAGCTCGGCTCCGCCGTCGCGGGTCCAGCCGGCATCGGTCAGGGGCCGGACGGCGTCGGCCCAGTACAACGACGGGCTCGCCAGGAAGCGCCCGTTGCCCTCGTAGGCGTCGGCTTCGACGTAGTCGTGGGCGAGAGCGGTGGTGAGTCCGGCGACGATCTCGGCCGGGGTGACGTGGTTGAAGGTGGCTGTCCAGCGGGGTGCGGAGACGGCTTCCTCGGATGCGGTGATCTTCCAGAGCTCGAAGTCGCCGAACCAGCCGATACGGATCCTCTGATCAGGCGAGGTGACAAGAAGTTGGCAGGGGCCCTCGTCGAGGTAGTGGTGGGGCCAGTGAGCGACGGGGGCGAAGCCTGCGTCTCCGGTCCCGTTGGAACCGGCCAGGTACATGGGGCTGACCAGTACCTCTTGGTAGGGATTCTGGGTGGAGGGCTGCCGGGTGTTCATGGTCGAGGCTCCGGGGGCGAGGGAGGGGAACGCGCCCGCGTGCGCAGCGCAACGGGCTGCTCGACTGCACGCGGGCGCCGTGGCAACGGGGAGACGTGGCTGGCTCTCAGCGCCACCCGGATCACCGGCCCCGGGAGGGGGTCGACTGGGTGGGGACGGCTGCGGGCACCCGCGGTTGCGGCTGCGGCGCGTGGCTGAACAGAGCGCTCGGCGCGGCGGCGCTCCGGCGCAGGGCCGCCGCAGCACGGATGTTCTCCGACCCCAGCGGGATACCGGTGTGGGTCCGGATGGCCGCCGCGACAGGGGCTGGCTGTACCGAGCGATTCCGTGTGGCGATGGGGTCACTCCAGTGCTCGACGGCCGCGTAGACAGGGCCGAGTGCCCGCCCGGCGTCGGTCAGGACGTACGGGTCGCCGTGGCGGGGCCCGGTACGGGCGACCAAGCCGTCGACCTGAAGCCGGTTGAGCCGCTGCCGGGTCCAGGGGTTGTCCAGGCTGGCCTCCTCGGCGATGTGGACGAACCGCATGGGGCCGCCCGCGTCGAGGACCTGGATCACGGCGGTCGAATCCCGTAGGTGCAGACGCCGCACGGCGTCCTCAACGTGTTCGGCACTGGCTACTCGGCCGCCGAGCGAGAGGTTGGCCTGGGACCAGTCGGAAAGGGCGTGGTGCACCCGAGACAGCGATTCGCCGAAGGCGCTGAGCTGATACGGAGCCCTGTGGCGGTCGCCGACTCGGGTTACCAGTCCGTCAGCGTGCATCTGGGCCAGCCGCTTGCTGACAAGCTGCTCGCTGACGAAGGGGAGCCTGGTCGCGACGTCACGCACACGCATAGGGCTGCCCTGCTGCGCCAGGGTCTGCACCGACCAGGTGGTCCACTTCGGTGCTATCAGGGAAAGCGCGTCCTCGACACGCTGGGCACCGACCGACCCGATTGAGGCGGCGGAAGACTGAGGGGAGGCGGGCATGGGGTGAACTCCTCAAGTGAAGAGGGGGTTTGTGGACTTGAGGTGCGCCCTGAGCTGTCAGCGGGAGGTGCTCTCGGCTCGAAGCCTCTGGAGCACCGCGCCGAGGCGGCGGTTGCTGACGTGGACGCCGCGGTCGCGCAGGCCCTGGCGCAGGGCCTCGCGGTTGAGGCGATGCAGGCCGGCGGCGACCTCGCGGGCTATGGCCAGCAGGTCCTTGTCAGGAGCAGGGACGGTTCGATGAGCCGATGGACGCTGAGTAGAAGCGCGGTCCAGGAGGAGGCGGACATCCAGCAGGTCCCAGACCGCTTCCGCCTCGCTCTGTTCCTGGCGTTCGAGGTCGACGACTTCGGTCGCGTACAGCAGCACGAGATCGTCGAGGGCATGTCCGCCGGAGCGGCGCCCCTGCCGGGCCGCGACGAGGCGGTCGCGGGCGGACCGGGCATCGGCGCCGATCCGGACGAGGCCGTCGAGTCGGCGCAGCAGGATGGGCAGGACAGGATCGTCGGAGCGACCGGAGGTGTGGCCGCGCCGCAGATCCTCCAGCGGGCGTCCGTACCGGTGCTCGACCAGACGGCGGGTGTAGATCGTAGTGGACATGGTGGGCGTCCTTATCTGAGGGGAATCAGCGGGAACGGGAAGACTTGGCGGCCGTGCCTGTTGCGGGTGCGGCAGACGGATCGGCGACGGCGCCGGGGATTGCCGTGGTGTCGCTGCGGCTGAGGGCGGCGGATACGCGCGGCGTGGCCGTACGCGCGTCTCGAAGGGCCGCCTTGCCCTGCGCCGTGAGGGAGAGGAGTTGCCCAGGCCGGTACAGCCCCTCGCTGGTGTCCTGGTCCAGTAGCCCGTCGGCGACCAGCTGCTGGACGGTCTCGGGCCAGACCTCCGGGGTGGGGCGCCGGCCCTGCCCGTCGGAAAGATAGATATCGCCGGAGAGCCCGCTCTGGTGGAATCGCAGCCTGCCGCCCTCGACGGCTTCGAGGGCTTGGAGGCGGCGATCGCCCGCGATCGTCACGTCGTCGCTCCGGCCCGGTTCCACTTCGCCCAGATTCAGATCCTTGTCCAGCACCTTGGAGGACCGCTCAGGGTCAGGGCCGGGCAGAAGACCGCGGTAGGCGGACACCGCGAGGGTGAGATGCTCGTATGCCGCGCCCCGTCGGGCGCTCAGCACTTCGATCTGGGGCCCGATGGTTGCCAGGACCCCGTGCGACCCGCGCATGTTGACGACCGCACCCTGCCCGACGGGCTCAAGGATCTCGATTGCGGACCGCGCACGGCGGGACAGCTCGTTGTGCAGGTCATCGACATGGCCGGCACCGACAGCCACCATCCTGCCGAGAACACTGAGCGAACCACTTTGGTCGGGATCGCTCAGAAGCCAGGGATCGTCGACGGACAGAGCCTCGGAGACAAGGTGGGCGCCGGGCCGCTGCGCAGGATCGTGGGGATTCATCCGGTCGCCTCCATCCGGGCCAGGAGTGAGCGGACCAGGGTGGGCAGGCTCTCGGGGCCGTCGCCGATCCAGACGTGGTCGGTCGCCTCGCCGAGGACGTACGCGGCATCTTCGAGAAGACCGCTGGAGATCTCCATGCAGGCGTCGGTGATCCGGGAGGCTGCGAGCAGGGACTCGGAGAGCACCTCGACGTAGTCGACCGGCGTGAGACCGGCGGCCTCGGCTGCAGTACGGATCGCCGCCAACTCCAGTGCGTTGAAGGCAAAGTCGAACTCGCTGTCCCGCTCCATGTCGGCGGGGACGGCGGAGGCCGGGTCCGGCGGTTCGGTGGGGATGCCGACGCGCGTGCAGATCCGGTCGACTGAGGCGGTCAGTTCGGCGAGGGACTCGGTGAGCCACCCCAGCGCCGAGGCGTAGGAGGCCAGGGTGAAGAGACCCGCCGGAGTCGTGGGGAGAGGATCGTCGGCCACGAAGCCTTCGAGCCGGTCGCTCAGCTCGCAGACGACCTGAGGCCCGGCGGACAGTGCGCCAAGCACGGGGTGCAGGTAGGAACGGCTGGCGGCTGTCGGGTATTCGGCCGTGAGGATACCGGAGACACTGTGCGCAACTTCGGTGAGGAGGTCAGCCAGTTCGGTTCGGGCTAGGTGGGTACGGTCGGCGGTCATCGCTGAGGAGCCTTTCGACGAGCGGTAGCAGTGGGTGGGGCTGCTGCGGGAGGAGCTGCCGGGACCGCGGTCGGCTGGTCGACCGTGCGGGGAGAGCGGGATCGAGCGGCCTGCACGCGCGCCTCGGAGGCAGATGCGGTCCCGGGTTCCTGGTGGGGGCTGGTGCGCAGGTGCGCTGTGCGGTAGACCGCGTAGTCCTTCCGGCTGCCGGCGGCGACGAGATAGATCTCGCGCTTGTGGTGCGAGGCCGGTGGAGCCGGGCGGAACTGGATGACCATCCGGTAGGAGACGGACGGATCGACGTAGACCTTGTGGAAGCCCGTGAGGCGGCCCTTCAGCGGCAGGCAGTCGTCGCTGCCGTGAACCAGGTTCTGCAGCTCCAGCAGAGCCAAGTCACGCATCTTGTCGGGGAGTTCCCGCAGGTCCGCGATGGCGTCCGGGTGTGCGGAGAAGGCGAAACGGGCGCGGCTCACACCGACCTCCCGGTCGCTGGTCGCTGGGCTGTTCCCGCTGACGGCGCGCTGCGGGCGTCAGGGGCCGTCGTGATCGTCGAGGTACCGGCGGAGCGGGTGAGGGCGGCGCGCGTCCGCAGGTCGGCTGCCTCGCCCCGGTTTTCCGGCGGCTGCGGCAGAGGGCGGCTGCGGTCGTCCAGCCAGTGCCGGGCGGCGTCCTCGTCGGCGAAGGCGCCCTCGCGCATCGTGTAGGTGCGGCCGTCGGGATGTCCCTCGTCGAGGAAGAGGCGTATCGGGGACTGGGCGGCGTTGGAGTCGCGGGTCAGTGTCCATGCTTCGCACGGGTCGTAGTCCGAGGTGCGGGTGGCGAGGACTTCGTACCGCTTGCCCGACGTGCGGATCTGGTGCTCGACGTGGGTGGTGAGGTCGTCGGCGGGTTTCATGAAGCCCTTGTCGATCTGGGCGATTTGCTCGGGTGGGCACCCGTGTTCGGTCAGCCAGTTCTGGGCGAAGGGCAGGGTGGCGTGATAGGCCGACTTGAAGGTGAACGTCTTTTCGGCGTGGTCTCGGGTGACCTTGATCGCCAGGATCTGCGGATCGTCGGGTACGGCCCAGGTGGCCGAGCTGTCGTGGGCGACGACGTAGCTGGGCGATCCGTTCGGGGGTTCGTGGTGTTCGGCGAGGATCGTCAGGGCGCTTGGCCAGATCCCTTGCTCCGCGTATGCGGAGTCCGCGTCGGCGGGCTCGAATCCGTCGAGGCGGAAGTCGAAGTCGTTGCTCATGCCGCTAGTCCCAACTGCTCGGGTGCGGGCGTGGCCAGCACGCGATGGTTGGGCCGGGTCGGGCTCGTCGTACATGCGGCGAAAGGCCCGTCGGGCGCGCGGAGATGGACCAGCGCCTGGTCCAGGTGGTCGCGGTGCCACGTCGAAGGACCAGAGAGGCCGGCTTCGGCGTCGGTGAGCTGCTGCCACGCGAGCCAGAGGGCGTGCAGCCGGGCGACGGCCTCGGGGTGTTCGTGCCACTGCGAACACCATGGGCGGGTCGTGCTGATCTCTCGGCCGTACACCGGGAGGAAGAGGTAGTTCACCCAGTCGCTGAGGGCCGCGATCTCGATGGCGTACGCCTCGCCGCCCAAGGCGAGGATGAACACCGAAGCGGGGCCATCCTCCTGCGCGGAGCCGGCAGCCTGGGCCGCTGTTACGCCGTCAGCCGACGGGCGTGCGGTGGAGGCGGGAGCGGGCTCGGAGCCCAGGCGGTCGAGGATGACGCCGTGCTGCCTGACCTCGGCCATGGTCTTGGCGAGGGTGCTGGCGAGGTCGTCGAGGTCCCCGTCGGGGACGCGGAACGGCTCCGGGGCGGGGGCGGTCGTGCTGGTGTCGGACATGGGGGCGTGCTCCATCTGTGGGACGGCGACATGAGGGAGAGGATCCGGAGGAACCGCGATTTGGCCCGGCCGGAAAAGCCCGGTAGTGGAGCGCTACGCCGTCGCGCAGCGAGGGCAGCGCGGGAAGGGCGGGGCCAACAACTGCAGTGCCCGTGTGGCCTGTTGTGGGACAGCGCCGTTGCCGAGTGCGGTGAGTTGAGCTGAGCGTCCGAGCCCCGGAGTGGCGGTGACCCAGCCGGGCCCCAGGCCCTGCATCCACTCCACGAAGTCGGCACGAAGGAGTCCGGCCGCATCGGTGGGCGGCGGCGCGGGGCGAGTGAGCATCTCCCATCGGGTGATGGCGGCTGCGTACGCCCCCCATCGCTGGTCGGCTCCCTGGTTTCCGGAGCTGGTTCCGTCCAGAGCGGCAGAACCGCTGCTGACAGGGGTGGGCGCCGCCCCTTGTCCGGTCGGCGTCCCGGGGTGCCGGTGTCGTTGGCCCGCGGTGTGGGCAGCAGGGACGCCGCCGCGCTCGGCAGGGTCATGTCCCCGTTGCCGTGCCGCTGGTTGGGTGAGCCCTTGATCCCATCCGATGCCTTCGGAGTGGGCAGGAGCCACTCCACCTCGTCGGCCAGGTTCGGGCCGTGTCCTCCGCTCTTCCTCTTGGAGGGGTGCTGTGATCCGCCGTTCTTGCCGATGTTGCTGGTCGGCGTCTTGAACAGCGGGTTCGGCGGGCCAGGCGACGAACGTGCGCTCGCGGCGGTGCGGGGCCCCGATGTCGGAGGCGCGAAGCACGAGCCACTTCGTGTCGTACCGGAGGTCGGCCAGGGATCCGAGTACGGCACCGAGTGCCCGCAGAGGAGGCTGACCTGGAGTGTCTCCCAGACACCACGGGCAGAATTCCACGTCGCCAGGGGAACCGGCGGGTGAGGTGAGGAGGCCGCGCACATTCTCGATCACAACCAGGCAAGGTCGGAGGGCTTCGACCGCACGGGCGACGTGCAGCCACAGCCCGGAGCGGGTCTGGGCGTTGAGTCCGGCCCTGCGGCCGGAGACCGAGACGTCTTTGACAGGGGAAGCCCGCCGTCAGGACGCACACCCGGGGAACGCTGGACCAGTCGACGGTCGTGATGTCGCCCAGGTTCGGAACGCCGGGCCAGTGGCGGGCCAGGATGCGCGAGGCGTTCGGATCGACCTCAGCGTGCCAGGCCAGCGTGCCCCCGAGCGCCGACTGGACGCCCAGGTCCAGCCCGCCGTACCCCGAGCAGAGCGAGCCGATCAGCGGAGGGCCCGCGACGGTGGTCTGCATGTCACCGACCCCGAGCGATCCGGTCCGCAGGAGCTGCTGCCCCCGGGACGGTAGGTGGAGGTGAAGCGGATGCGGGAGCCGCGGTCGTGGACCGGCTACGGGCTGCCTGCAGCTGCGCGGACGGAGGCGAAACCGTCGCCGACACGGCGTGAAGGGAGTCGGCGGCTTCGCGTAGGGCCGTGTTCGCCATGCTGAGCGCGTCATCCGTCACCGAGTCGCAGCCTCCCGAGCGTCCATGGCATCGGGCTGGTCGCGGAGATGCTCGGTCTGGTTCAGGAACGAGAGCTGGTGGGCCACTGCCCCGAGAGCGGATGCCGCCTCGCTGGCAGGTCCTACGGCGGCGGCGAAGCTGGTGATGACCCGCGCAGTGTGGGCCTCCTGGTCTTGGTCGACGACCCGGAAGAGGACCTCGTCACCCAAATTGCTTATCAGCGTGCCGAGTTCGGAGATCTGCCGGGCGACAGCGGCGCTGTCCGGCGAGCGGTGGGGGTCTCCGGGGATCGGGAGCTTGCCGCGCTGGGCGTCGAAAGCTGAAGCCGTGGCACGCAGGGCCAAGGCGTCGGAGACGGGGGTGTTGTTCACGGTGAATCCCAAGGGAGAGGACGAGCGACGGAAGGGGGGAGGGTTCAGCCGTGTCCGCGAGAGGGCGGTCGCACGGCGGCCGGGCTGGGGGCAGAGCCAGGCCGGGCTGAGGATGGCGAGACTGGGCGCGGTGTGCTGCGGGCGAGTGCCGCGTGCACCTGCGCAGGGGGTGGCCCGGTCGGCGAAGGAGCTGGGGCCGACGGCGTCGGTGCGGGACGGCCGTTCGCCGCCTGCCAGCGGGCCCGCACTTCATCGAGTGGACCGAGCGTGTGCAAGGCGTGATTGATGAGCCGCCCGGGGGCCAGAGCCTCGTTCTCTGCCAAGGCCCGGACGGCACGCGCAGAGGTCGCCGCCGTGCGGGTGACCGACGAGCGCATCACCAGCTTGCCGAGCCATTCGGCGCTGCCTGGACCCACACCGTCGCAGATGGCGGTGAGCTGGTCGCTGGTCAGCGTTCCGTCGGCCAGAAGCCCACGCCGCTGGGCCTCCCAGAGCAGGGTGATCCGGTCGATGGGTTCACCCCGGTGGTGCGGCGCGCCGAGGCAGCGGTAGAGCTGCCCGTGGGCGGGGTCGGCGAAGTCGCCGGGCCGCAGCCAGCCGACTACCTCGTCCATGGCTTTCGGTTGCTTAGCGAGGACGGCTAGAAGGAACCGCTCGTCCTCGGCGACCTGGTCGGCCCGAACCGGCGGTGGCCCGACCGGGACGGTGGCCGGCGGAGCGGCGGGCGCGACCGGGCGCGGTTCGGTACCCCACCGCTGTGCGATATCGCTGAGCACTCCGGTCAGAACGTCCGCGTAATGCAGGGCTCCCTCGACTTCGCCCCGCAGGGCGTCGGCGCGAGCCGCCTGGTGGAGGCGGAATGCGTGTTCCGTGATGCTGCGATGGATCGCGCCCTCCAGCACCATGCGGCCGTACACCGGAGCGTGCGCGGGACGGGGGCAGGCGGAGATCAGAGTGTGGGTGTACACCGCGGTCAGCCCTCGTACGTGAGTGCTGGCCTTGTCGACCGCATCGGTCACCCATGACAGCGGTACGGACTCTTCGGCCAACGCGGGGTGGCCGTCGTCTCGGAGTTTGCGCAGCGCGGCGAACAGCGCCTGGTGGACGGGCCGGTAAAAGTGATCCGGCGCGAGCCAGTCGAGGTGCGAGAGCTGGCCCGGGTCGAGCAGCACGGAGCCGAGTACCGCCTGCTCGGCACCCAGCAGCGGGTTCATCGCTGCCCCCCTGCGTCAGAAGCGGGAGGTTCACTCTCCCGGGCGCGGAGGTCGGCGACTGCCTGGTCGGCAGAGGCCATCGCCCGGGCGAAGCGGTCCAGCGTGCTGGTGAACGTGGGATCGGAGGCGAGTATCGACCCGGCCCCGCTGACCAACCACCACTGGCCGCCGCTTCGAACGACCGGCGGGCGTACGAGCGGCCCGGGACGTGGCGTGTGCGCGCTCATGCCGACCGGCCGAAGTCGTCACGGCCGTGGGTCTTCGCGAGGGCCCGCTCGGTGATCGCCTTCGTCGCATGGGCCGAGGCCGGGCCGACCACCTTGGCGGACGGCTCCATGTACCAGGGCCGGAGATCGAGCATGGCGACCCGGATGCCTGTGGCCAGGAGCAGTGCCTTGCCCTTGGGCAGGGCGCGGATCGCATCGGGCGGCAGGATCCGCTCGGTGCGCATGCTCACCGAGGTGGACTTGCCGCCGTCGCTGGTCGACACCGAGGTGGTCTGCACGTCGTGGTCGCCGACCTGCCTGCTGAGCCGGTCGGCGAAGTCCGCGTCGTCGATGCCCGAACCGATGATCTTGACGGTGGCCGCAGACCAAAGCGCGTCCATGCC
This sequence comes from Streptomyces sp. NPDC088554, assembly GCF_044752945.1. Lineage (NCBI taxonomy): Bacteria > Bacillati > Actinomycetota > Actinomycetes > Kitasatosporales > Streptomycetaceae > Streptomyces > Streptomyces sp. NPDC088554. The sequence goes on from NZ_JBIVMF010000041.1 coordinate 27,040, forward strand.
GGCCTCGCCCCAGCACCGCTGGCCCTGCCGGTAGGACTGCAGGATCGTCATCGGGATGACACCCCGGCTGCCCAAGTGGCTGTACAAGTCGGGGAGATCGCTGATCTTGCACACGTTCGCGGCCTCGTCGAGGACGCACAGCGCGGGCGGGTCCAGCCGTCCGCCGGAGCGCTCGGCGACAACCACGGCCGCGCGCATTACGGCGTCAGCCGCTGCGGCAATGATCGCGCTCGCGCTGCCGCCGCCGTCCTTGCTCAACAGGTACAGGGTGTCGCGGGACGTGGCGAACGCGAAGGGCTTGAACTCGGGGAGATCCTTGGCGGGGGTTACCCACGCTGCGACGTCCGGGTCGAGCAGGCAGCTCGCGTACTGCCGCGCCGTCTCGAAGATTCCGTCGCGCGTTTCCGTCGCACCGGAGACGGTCCCCTGGAGCTGGGCCGCGACCGCGTCGTGGCCGGCATCCGTGAGCAGGTCGACCGGGGTCCGGTCGGCGGGGGACGCGAGCCAGGCCAGGACGTCGGTGATCGGGCGCCGGTGACTGGCGGCAGCGAGGAACAGCGCGCCGAGCGTGTTGCTCGCGGCGGTCGACCAGAAGTCGGAGCCGTTCGACTCGTCCACGCTGGCGGCGACGAAGTGCCCAGCCAGGCGCTTCGCCCCGGCCAGGTCGCGGGCGTCGGCCAGGATGTCCCACCACATCTCGCGCGGATGGTGGGCGATCTGCTGCGGGTCGAGCGTCCAGATCGCACCGACCTCGCCCCTAGCGTCCACCGTCGCGGTGAAGGCATCGTTCGCCGCCTTGTTACTGGTGAGCAGCACAGGGCCGGGCGCCGCGAGAATCGCAGGGATCGCGAGTCCGGAGGTCTTACCGCTTCGCGGAGCCATGATCGCGACGATCACGTCCTCCCAGGACGCGCGGACATTGGCCCGCCCCGGAGAAAGGGCGCCGAGAAGGATGCCGCGGTCAGCAGGGGCGACCTCTTTTACACTCCTGGCCGCTCAAGGACGGCCGCAGGCTCCTGGCCTTGGCGGTGATCTCCTTGTCCAGCAGCGGAGCGAGGTCGGCCTTCCGGGCGAGGCCGTTCTTCGGGCCGCCGAGCAGCCGCAGCCACAGCACCAGGCCGAGGACGGTGAGGCAGACGGACAGCAGGCCGGGGATGATCCGCGCGCCGACCAACAGGGCGGTGGGGCTCAGGTTCGGCCACAGCACCTCGGGATGGAGCAGTGCGTCAGCGGCCCTGAACGAAGGCCAAGCCCCCTCCCCAAAGAGGGAGTTGGTGAGACTGCCGCTCAGCCAGGCCAGCGAACCGAAGGCGAGCGCGATGCCGAGTATGCCGAAGAGGAGGTAGAGGAGCGCGTCCGACCCGGTGGTGGTCGAAGGCGCGCTGGTACGCGGTGCGGGCATGGTGAGTCCTGGAATTGAGCGCAGGCGAGTAATGGGGGCGGGGCACGCGGCGCTCTTCTGCTGGTCATCGAGGAAGCTCCTGTTCAGGAAGGGAGTCGGTGGTCGGGCCTATCGAGCGCGAGGGGCTCGGGGCGGCGAAGTGTTCGGCGCCGCGTCTGCGGAACTGGCCGGGACGTCGCGCGCTGGGCGGCAGCCTTCGGCGAGGAGATACGGGCAGCACACGGCCGATTCGTTTCCGCAGTGCCATCGGCGGCCGGCGGGGCCGAAGCGACCGGACCAGCACCGAGGACATCGCTGAGCAGCTCCCTGGTCCGCAGCACGTTGACCATCTCGTGGCGCCTGGGATCGGTGAGTTCGGCAGAGCACGCGGCGATTCCGTCCTCGGCGACCGCCAACTGCTCCTGGACGTCCCGGAGCATGCCGTGGGCGGCGGCCAGCCGCGTCCAGGTCTCGAATGTGGGGTTGTGGTGCGGGTCGTCTGATAGAGCCACGGGTGCTGCGGACCAGGGGACGACGGCCAGACTTCGGACGGAGAGGACGCCGGTGGCCGGGGGATTGAAGAGACCATCTGGGTCACCGCGTCCGAGGGCCAGGGGCCTGCGACGGAAGTACGGCCGCGCTGGCGTCCGATGCCCCAGCACCGAAGGTCGAGGAGACCTTGGCCTTAGCCGCTGCGGGCGATGTGGCGAGAGCGGCGCTTCGGGGGTCGGGGAGCCTCGGAGAGTGCGTCCGTGTCTCGACCTGGGGCTGCTGCGCGCGGCCGAGACGGCTCAACCCATCCTCTGAGTAACCGAGTTCCGACTGCGCTGAGCTGACGAACTCCGCAGCAAAGCCGAACCGGTCGGCGAGCTGGTACGCCTCGTCGTCGAGGTCTGTGATCTGCTCGCCTGCCGCTTCCAGCGCTTCCCGGACACGCTCCAGTGCGCCGTGTTCGGGATGAAGGAGGTGGTCGACCGCCCGCCGAAGGCCCTCACCGTTCTCGGCAGACCTGATCTGGTCGGTGAGTCGAAGGAGTTCCGCTCCGGCGGTGTAGGGCCCGAGCGGGTTTGCCGAGGTGGCCGTGCGGCCGGAGTCGAGGGGAGGGGTCGAGGTCGACTCCGTAGCGAGCGGCACGAAGCATTTCGGCTGCATAGGTGGCGATGGCCGAGCGATCAACGGCCGGGGTCGTGGTGGGCAGGCGATGGCGTCGGCCGTACCAGTCCTCGATCTGCTGGAAGCCGGCGTGCTTGAGGAGCGTGGCGGAAAGGTCGTTGCTGGAGCCCTTCGCCGAAACGCTGCCGCTGGGCTCGGCGGTGATGGTGATGGAGGGGGCAGGCACGTGGGCCTCCTGGGCGCGGGTTGTCGGGTGTGAAGCGATGGGCAGATGGCCCAGCTCGGCGGCGAGGCGGTGGCACTCGGTCTGGAGACGGAAGGCATCGCGATAGGCGTTGTGGAGGCTGCCGTCCTCACGAGCGAGGGTGGCCACGACATGCACCTGCCGGGACTGGTTGCGCAGGGCGATCCACCGGCAGGCGTCCGGATCGCCTTCTGGGGCGATGCCGGTGACAGCCACGAGGCGGTGGGCGACCGTGGCCCACTGGGCGTCGGTGAGGTCCGGTCGGCGAGGGTCGGAGCGGACCGAGCAGATCCATACCGGCCGTTCGGGTGCGCGGGCCCCGAGGCGTTCGACGGGAGCGTCGAGGGCACGGGTCAAGTATGGCAGCGAGACAGACTCGGCGAGCAGGTCGATCGGGGCTCCGTGGCCGTCGCCCGCGATCAGCCGGGGACTGGTGTGGTTACCGCGTTCGCCCGGCCCGTACAGGTATGAGAGCAGGCCGGCGGTGTTGCTGGCGCGCTGCAGGTGGGCGATCACGGCGTCTACCTCGAAGGGGAGTGGCGGACAGGAGCCCTGTCTTCGGGCTGTCAGGGAGAGAGGATCCGCAGGATCCGCGATGTGGCGCGGCCGGAGATCACTGGTAGAAGCCGCCGCTCACCCCGGGGCGTCGAGGCCGTGGTCGTAGGTGAAGTTCGCACAGGCGGCGCGGGCGAAGTAGGCGTCGTTGTGCAGGCGGGCCCAGCGGCCGTCCTGGCGGATGACGGTTGCGACGATGTCGGGCCCGTTGGCCTGGTTGCGCATGGCCGCCCACCGGCAGGCCGCCGGGTCGGCTTCCGGCTCTATGCCCGTGGCGTCGAGGACCTTGCGCGTCAGCTCGAACCAGTCGTCGTCGAGTTCCACGCCGGTGGTGTTGCGGATGGCACAGTGCCAGGTGAGCCGCCGTGACGCGGTCTGACCGGTCCGCGGCTTCCGTAGCGCGACTGGTTCATCGAGCAGCAGTGCCAGGTGCGGCAGGACGACGGTTCTTGGGCGGTCAGCTCCGGGGACCAGGCGGTGAGCAGGTAGGGGGCGAAGTCTGGCTCGCTGCGGTGGAGGTGGCCGAGGAGGTCTGTGGTGTTCTCGATGCGCCGCACATCGCAGCGCAGGGGGTACTCGGGCATGGGGTATCCAGGTCCTTGACAGGGGAGTCGGTGCCCCGCTGAGGCCGGGCACCGGGGGGTCAGAAGTGGGGGTTCTCGGTCGGCCGGTCGGCTTCGGTGGCGGCTTGGAGCAGCTCGGCGAGGTCGTCGGGTTCGGAGGAGCGCTGGTCGATCCACCACCCGGCACGGGTGATGGTGCGAGCGGCCTTCTCGATCTCCTCCCACTCCGTCTCGCTGGTCTCGCCTTCGAGGACCAGGGCGGTGTAGGCGGCGGTCAGGACCTGGTGGCGACAGCGCACACTCCAGGCGACCGCTCGCTCGGTCCCCTCCAGAGGAGGCATCCGGTACTGCTGAGACCAGGCTTCGGATTCGGCCTGCTCTTCGGCCCGCTTGGCCTCCAGCCAGGCGGCCTTGTCCTGCTCGTCGCCCTCTTTGGCGGCCCGCCAGCAGTCGGTGCACTCCTGCTTGGCGAGCCATTCGGCGAAGCCCGCGCGACGGTCGGCTGCCCGTTCGGACAGGTCGCGTTCGGCCTGGTGGCCGCAGGAGTGGGTGATCTGCCAGATGGTCTTCACGGCCATGGGAACTGCTCCTTAAGGGAGTTGGGTCAGCGATTGCGGGAGAACGCGATGCGCGGGTCGACCGGCCGGGCCGCAGGAGCGGAGGCGGCGGGAGCGGGGACCGGTGCCTTGCCCGGGAGGCCGGCGCGGGCTGGGCTGGCGGCGAGGGCGGCGGCGCTCATGGGGAACTTGTGGGTGGTGATGCCCTGATTGCGCTCGTGGCGCGCGGCCGTCGCGGGTGCAGGAGGGCGGCGCGCTGCTACGTCCTGGGCGAGACGGGGCTGCACCGCCACCTGGAGATCGGATCGGTGCATCGACACCGTGGCGCTGGCGATCTTCTCCAGGGCCTTGCTGCGGTCGGCGGTGATGGGCAGCGTGTAGATATCCAGGTCCGGGTTCAGCCGCCAGCCGTGTTCCTCCAGGATGAGTCGGCCGCCGAGCGCGGAGGAATGGCCGCTGGTGGCCGCGACGATGCCGAGCTGCGGATGTTCGGCGAACGCGACGTCGGGATCTATGCGCGGGGGCCGGTTAGGGGCGGGAGCCGCACCGGAGGCCAGCGAGGGGTCGAATGCGGCATCCACATCGACCTGGTAGCCGACCTTGCGCAGCAGCACGACGGCCCGGGTGGCGCGGTGCGGTCCGTCGCGCTGTTGGTCGGCCAGTGCGTACAGCGTCGGGCGGCTGGGGACGGGGTGGAAGTTGAGTTTGTTCAACGTCCATGTGCTGGCGGCGAGTTGCTTCGGGTTCGCGGCGACGATGCCATAGTCGGGTGGCGGCCGACTGCGATGTCCGGAAGCGAGTCGTGATCGGGGGTGAGCATGACTGATCCGTCCGGTGCGTGCTCGGGGAGAGGGGTGGTCGAGGGCCGGGATGGTTTTGCTGGTGCGGGGCATGGCGCACTCCGAAACGGGAAGCGGTCAGAGACCGGGTGCGGACGAGGGGCGGGCGGGCGGCGGCGGTCCGGGACGTACGGCCGGATTCAGCGTCGCTGTTGTCGGTGTGGTGCGTCGTACACCTGGTGAGGTCGATAGCGCGGCGGTAACGCGCGGTACGACAGGCTCCAGTGAGACGGACTGGTCTGACCAGGTGTGTTGTGGATGGGAAGTGTGCCGGTCGGCGAGGCCGTCGCGCAGCGAGCGGATTTCCACCGCGTAGGAGTCGAGCTGTTCGGTAATGTGACGCAGCCGGTCAGCGTGGTGCCGGTCGGTGGGTTCGCCTAGTTCTTTCCACCAGTCGGCTGTTGCGGTGAGGGAATCGACGACCTGCTGGAGAATGCCGTCGCCGGGAGCGGTCAGTTCGCTGAGCGCGGCGACGACCTCACTGGTGTGCCCCGCTGTCTGGATGGATCGAGACAGATCACCGAGACTCGTTCCGCGGGTGCCGGGGCACGGCGGGTCGGGGTTGAGCAGGTCGGGGTCGGACGAGATGCCGAAGATGGCTTCGGTATGCAGCATGCCGAGGGCCCGGGTGACCGCTCGCCGCTGGTCGGCCGGGTCGGTCATGGCTGCGGGCAGGCGGTGGATAGCGTCCTCCCGCGCGAGTTGCTGGGGCCCCGGGCTGGGCGGTAGACCGAGCTGATCGAGACGGGTGCCGATGCCCGCGAGCAGGTGGGGGATGCTGCCACCGTACGGGGCGTGGGGGCCGTCGGGCTCCGAGTTGTAGACCACCTCGTGGAACGTGGAGTCGTCGGGATGCCCGCGCGTCACCAGCCAGCTCTCCGGGTACCCGGGCGGGTGGTCGGTGGCAGGTTCCTGGGGCGGGGAGATGATCAGGGCGCTGCCGTCGGGGAGTTCGGCACGGACGATACGGTCACTCAGCCCGTACTCGACAGTGCACACCAGACCCCGCAGCCGAAGCGGCGCGACGAGATGATGGTACTGCTGCTCCCGCTCGGAGGTGACGGTGTCTTCTCGGAAGGGTGTGCTGGTGTGTGCGGTGACATATGTGTCTTCGCATTGGAAGGTGATGGTGGCCTGATCGGGGTGCATGTGGGGGCTTCTCCGGTGTTGGTGCCCGGTCGTGAGAAACGCGGCAGGGCGGGAGCTCGCAGGGTGACCTTCGTCGAGGATGCGGCGGTACGGTGATTTGGCCTCACCGGAATTCGGTGCTAAAGGCGTCATCGCGAGTGGCACGTGGCAGTGGGGATCGACGCTGTCGAGAGGGCGGTGAGGCGGGCGAAGCGCGGCGTTGAACGTCGCGGATCGGGCCGGGGCTATCCCCGGCATGTCCGGTAGGCGTAGGCCGGTCGATGCCGATCCGGTCGGTCAGGTGACCGGGGACCAGGCCAGAGCCCGCCGACTTGCCAGAGGGATATTGAGTGAACCGGAGAGGCCCTGGGGTGGCGCGGGGTCTCCGTGTCATGCTGGTTGATCTTATTTACTTAATTATGTGTAGTGCGGGGGGCGTTGTGTCATGGGATACACCATTCCTGAGGGTGTCGACACCATGCTCGACGTTGTTGGTGTGGGGTGGCCGAATGTCGATGAGGACGCCTATCGCGACATGGCCGACGCGCTGCGGGAGTTCGCGGACGATGCGGATGATGACGGGTACGCGGCTCATCAGCACATTCAGCGGTTGCTTTCGAGCGGGCAGAGTGAGTCGCTGACTGCTCTGGACCACCACTGGGTGAGGGTCCAGGACAAGTGCAAGGATCTGGCGGCGGCGGCGCGGATTGTCGCCGGTGCGCTGGACCGGGTGGCGGACATTGTTGTGGCGCGGAAGATCGCTGCGGTGGGTGAGCTGGTGGATCTGTGCGCGACGGTGGGGATTACGCTGGCGTTCGCCCCGGTAACGGCTGGTCTTTCGACGTTGCTGGCCGGGGGGAAGATCGTCGCCACCCGGATCGCGTTCAAGCGGATCCTCAAGGAGATGGCGGAGGCAGCGGTCTCGGAGATCGTCGCGACGCTGACGCAGCCCGCGGTCGCCGCGCTGGAGAACATAGCAGCGGACCTGGCGATCCAGACCGCTCTGAATGTCACAGGCGTGCAGGACGGCTACAGCACCGCCCAGACCGTACAGGCGGGCAAGGACGGATTGCAGCTTGCTTCCGCGGGTGCTCTGGGAGGGCGCGGGCCCGGCGGCGGTCCGGAGATCGACCATGATGCGCATGGCCGGGCGGGGACGAAGCTGGCTGGTGTGCAGATCTCCCTGCGGGACAAGGCAGGGAGCAAACTCGGTAAGGCGAAGGGCCACCATGGGCGGGCCAAGGGCAAGGATTCGCTGACGGCTGTTCTGGACGCGTCCATCGAGAAGGTGACGCAGAAGCTCGGCAAGGGGCTCGATGACCTCGGCGAGCACCTCGGTAGCACTCTGCCCAAGGCCATCAGCAGGAGTTCGGCCACGCACAAGGGGGCGGACCAGGGTGTCCGCGATGGGATCAGGAAGATCGCATCCGGTGATGGCAAAGACGGCGGCGAGGACGGCGGACGCCGTGGCGGTGCGGACAGCGGGCGGCGACGCCTTCCCGCGTCGATGCGGGAGGCACTGGACCGGGGCCGCGCGCTGGCGGTCTCTCTTCGCAAGCGCCACTGCCGGACCGATCCTGTCGATGTCGCGAGCGGGGAGATGGTCCTGGCTCAGACGGACCTGGCGCTGCCCGGGCTCCTGCCGCTGGTCCTGCGGCGTACGCATATCTCCGGATACCGCTACGGGCGCTGCTTCGGGGCGAGTTGGGCGTCCACGCTCGACGAGCGGCTGGAGATGCTCGGTGGCGGCGCGGCATGGGCGCGTGCGGACGGCTCGGTGCTGGTCTACCCCTCGCTACCCGCAGAGGGTGAGGAGGTCTGGCCTCTTGAAGGAGACCGGCTGCCGCTCACCTATGTGGAGTCCAGTGTTCTGGGTGACGTCACGTACGCGGTACGGGACCTCCGTGCGGGTCTGACGCGGTGTTTTACCGGCAGTCCTTACCGGGCGGGTGGTCTGTACTGGCTGTGTGAGGTCGAGGACCGTAACGGCAACACCATCCGGATCGGCCGTGGTGAGGACGGCTTGCCGGCCTCGGTGGTCCACGGGGGCGGCTACCGTGTTCTGGTCTCGCGCGACCCGGAACGAGGCTGTGTCACCGCGCTGGCGCTACAGACCCCGGAGGGCCCCGTCGAGGTGAGGTCCTTCGGCTACGGAGGTGACGGTCAGTTGGAAGCAGTCTTCAACTCCACTAGCACCGCAATGCTGTTCACCTATGACGGGGAAGGTCGGATCACTTCCTGGACCGACCGGAACAACTCCACCTACCGGTACGTGTACGACAGCGCCGGCCGTGTCATCCGTACGGTTGGCCCGGACGGTTTCCTGTCCTCCTCGTTCGCCTACGACGTGCACGGCGAGACCGGCCACGGCATCACCCGCTACACCGATTCCACGGGCGCGACCACGGTCTTCCACATCGACCACGCCTTCCAGGTCGTCGCCGAAACCGATCCGCTGGGACATACGACCCACTTCGAGTTCGACGCCCAGGACCAGTTGCTGGCACAGACCGACGCCCGGGGACGTACCACCCGCTTCGCGCGTGACGCCCACGGAAATCTCGTCGGTCTCGTCGCTCCCGATGGTGTGTGTACCAGTGCCGCGTACAACGAGATGCGCCAGCCCGTCGAAGTCAACGAACGCGGTGGTATCCGCAGGTCCTACGTGTACGACCCGCAGGGCAACCGCACCGCTGTCATCGAGCCCACGGGCGCCCGCACGGAGTACGAGTTCAACGACCGAGGCCACGTGACCAGTGTGCACAGTCCGGTGGGCGGTGTCACACGGATCGAGAACGACGCGGCCGGCCTGCCTGTGCGGATTACCGCGCCCGACGGTGCGAGCACCGTCTGCGTCCGGGATGCCTTCGGCCGTGTCATCGCCGCCACCGACGCTCTGGGCGGCACACTCCGCCAGGGGTGGACGGTCGAGGGAAAGCCCGCATGGCGTGAGCTGCCCGACGGCACCCGGGAGGAATGGGCCTGGGACGGCGAGGGCAATCTCGTCGGCCACACCGATCGTATGGGCCGGACGAGTTCCTCCACGGCCACCCACTTCGACCTGCCCGCCTCCACCCGCACCGCGGAGGGAAACGGATACCGCTTCACCCACGACACGGAACTGCGCTTGACCGGGGTTACCAATGCCCAGGGCAGGCAATGGCACTACACCTACGACGCGGCCGGACGCCTCATATCCGAGACCGACTTCGACGGCCGTACCGTGTCCTACGAACACGACGCACTGGGACAGCTGATACGCCGCACCAACGCCGCTGGCCAGACACTGACGTTCGAACGCGATGTCCTCGGCCGCGTCACCCGGCTGTGCCACGACGACGGCTCCGCGAGCATCTTCACCCGTGGAGAGTCCGGCCACGTCACACAGATCATCAACGCTCACGCCCGCATCGACCTCCAGCGTGACACAGCGGGACGGGTCGTGGCCGAGACCGTCAACGGACGCACCCTGAGCTTCGCCTACGACGCTCTCGGCCGCCGGACCCACCGGCGTACCCCGTCGGGTGCCCGCAGCGATCTCACCTACAGCTGGGAGGGGCTGGCCACCTACACGGCCGACGGGCACACGTTTCGTTTCGACCGTGATGCGTTGGGGCGTGAAACCGTACGGACCCTTGATGACACACTTACGTACCGTCAGGACTGGGACAGGGTGGGCCGACTTGTCCACCAGTCCCTCAGCACACCGGATGCGGATGTCCTGGTACGGACTTTCGGCTACCAGGCCGACGGCTCACCCGTCAGCGTCGACGACAGCCGCACCGGCCGCCGCACCTACACCGTCGACGCGGGCTCCCGGATCACCGCCGTCCACGCACGCGGGTGGAGCGAGCAGTACGCCTACAACACCGAAGGCGGCCAGACCCACACCGTCCTTCCCGCCCAGGCGCCCGGCCAGGACACCACCGGCCCACGCGACTACGACGGCACCCGTGTCACCCGGGCCGGACGAAGCCGGTACCACTACGACGCCCAGGGCCGTATCACTTCGCGGCAGACCACCACCCTCAGCGGGAAAACCCTCTCATGGCGCTTCACCTGGGACGCCGAAGACCGCCTCACCCTCGTCCATTCCTCCGACGGAACACGATGGCGCTACCTCTACGACGCGCTCGGCCGCCGGATCGCCAAACAGCGCCTGGACACCGACAGCCACGTCACCGAAACCACCTCCTACTGCTGGGACGGGGCACAACTCGCAGAGCAGTACACCGCGGGCACAACACTCGTGTGGGACTACGCGGGACTGCGCCCGCTCTCGCAGCGTGAGGTCAAGACCGGCAGTGCCCAGGAGGAGATCGACCGGCGGTTCTTCGCGATCGTCACCGATCTGTCCGGCAGTCCCAGCGAACTCGTCGGCAGCGACGGGGCGCTGGCGTGGCGGGCCCGTTCCACCGTGTGGGGCGCTACCCAGTGGAGCCGTGACTGCACCGCGTACACCCCGTTGCGCTATCCGGGCCAGTATTTCGACCCGGAAACCGGGCTCCACTACAACGTCAACCGCTACTACGACCCCGACCTGGGGCAGTACATCAGCGCCGACCCGCTCGGCCTCGCCCCCGCCGTCAACCACTACACCTACGTCCCCAACCCGTTCACCCTCGCCGACCCCCTGGGACTGGCAGGCTGCGACGCCGACCCCCGATGGGGAGGACGGGTCACCTTCACCCGGGACGAACACGGCCGCCCGTACGAAATGAACGCGGTCATCACACGGGACATGCTCAACGAGGGCACGCAGGCCAGGAACTCGCTGGAGCCGCCCGGCTTCCTCGGTGGCGACTACAACCAGGCACGCGGCCACATGCTGGCCCGCATGCTGGGCGGGTCCGGCGACACACTGGATAACTTGTTCACCATCACCCAGACCCCGACAAACAGTCCTGATATGCGCGACTGGGAAAAGCGTATCTATGACGCGGTCGCGGACGGTGAGATCGTCACCTACAACGTCTATCTCGAATACACCGACGACCTGAAGGACTCCGTGCCGAAGTATATTCAGCTCGAAGCCAGCAGCAACCGGAACCTGGACGTGGACGTGCCCCTGACCAACCCCGCCCACGCCCAGCAGCAGCTACACCGCCAAGGACTTCTGTGACCGGTATCCACGACCTCATCCACCTCTGTCCGCCTCCGCCGGACACTTCCCCCGTGGACTGGGAGGCGGTGGAAGACACTCTCGGTATGCGGCTGCCCCGCGACTACAAACAGCTGGCCGCCCTCTACGGTCCCGGTGCCTTCTGCGGGTTCATCCGCCTCTACCACCCGCACGCGCCGACCGAGTGGGTCAGCATCACCGGCCCCATGCCCGCCACCATCCGGGAACAGCTCCAGCACGCTCGGGACCACGGCACCTACCCCGTTCCGTACGAACCGGGCTCGCTCTTCGCTATCGGCGTGACCGACAACGGCGAATACCTCTTCTGGGTCACCGATCCCCGTACCGAACCCGACAGCTGGCACATCGCCGTCAACGAAGCACGCGGCCCCGGCTGGTACCACTTCGAAGGCACACTCACCCACTTCCTCACCTCCGTCCTCAGCGGCCGGACCAAGGTCCCCCTGTTCCCGGACGACCTCCTCGCCAACGGCGCCGCCTTCGCCCCCACCACAGCGGCCCCCGGCAACCGCCGCCCCGAACCCCGTCCCACCGCAGGACCCATCGACCCCAAAGCCGTACGGGCCTGGGCCCGCGCCAACGGCCACCACCTACCCGACCGAGGACGCATCCCCGCTGCAATCCTCACCGAATGGGAACAATCCACCGGCCGCTGACGGAAAACGCGGGAGAGCAGGGCGGCAGGATAGGGAGCTTCAGGCGTGCTGCTTTGTCGACATCCGGGCGTCGGTGTCGAACAGCTCGCGCTCGGCCGGGTGCAGGATGTGCTGGGTGATGAAGGAGCGGCTGGCGACTTTCCACAGGCCCCGTCCCTTGGTCAGGGCTGAGACTGCCTGGGTTTCGACGCCGGTCAGGCCGAGCAGCGATGCGGCGGTGGCGAGTTGGTCGGGTTCCTGGCGGTAGATGATGCGGGTGGAGCAGTCGGCGAGGAGGCCCTCGGCGAGCACCCGGCCGCGTGAGCCGGCGTCGCCTGCGCTGAGCAGGTCGCTGAGGCGGTGGATGACCATCAGGTTGGCGATGCCGAGCCCTCGGGAGAGCTTCCACTGGCTCTGCATGCGTTCGAGCAGGCCGACGTGCCTCATCAGTCGCCATGCTTCGTCGTAGATCACCCAGCGTCGGCCGCCGTTGGGGTCGGCGAGGGCGGACTCCATCCATGCGCTCGCGCAGGTCATGGCGAGGACCAGCGCGGTGTCGTCGCCGGAGCCGCCGAGCTGGGAGAGGTCGATGGACAGCATCGGCGTGGTCGGGTCGAAGGCCACCGTAGAGGGGGCGTCGAACATGCCGCTGAGGTCACCATGTACCAGGCGTCGCAGGGCGTGCGCGAGGTCCTGGGCGGCGGACCCCAGGTGCCCGGCCTGGTGGCCGAGGGCGCGGTCGAGGCGTTCGGGCGAGCCGAGCACGTGGGCGATCTCGCCGAGCAGGGGCACCGTGCCCCGGGCAGTGGCCTCGGCGACGACCAGGTCGAGTGCGAGGTCCAGGGCGGTGTGTTCCATCGGCAGCAGATCGCGCTTCAGCACGGTGCGTGCCAGGCTGGCCAGGAGAAGGAGGCGGCGCTTTCGGACCTCGGTCGACCAGTCGCCCTCGCTCACCGAAGCCGGCCGGGCTGGGGCGTCCAGAGGGTTCAGCCGACCCGGAAGTCCCGGCCCGAGCGCGATGCTGTAGCCGCCAAGCGCTTGCGCTACGCCGGTCCATTCTTCCTTCGGGTCGCAGGGGGATGTAGATCCGGTAGCCGTGGGCGATCGACCGGGTGGCGATGGACTTGGCCAGCGCCGACTTGCCCATGCCGATGATTCCGGCCAGGACCACGTTCGGGTTCGTGAAGCCCTCGATCCGGCCGCTGCTGTACAGCGAGAACGGATCGAAGCAGAACGCGGCCTCGGCGTGGACGTCGCGGCCGGTGAAGATCCCCTCCGCCCCCAGGCCGCCCTCGGCCACGAACGGGTAGGCCCTGGAAGCGGTGGCGGTGGTCATCCGGTGGGCGGGCAGGTTGAGCTTGCCGCCGCGGGCCGAGGCCGGACCGGGACGACCCGACGGCAGATAGGTCGCCCGCAGCTCCGGGTCGAAGGTCCGCTCGGCGCGGTGCTTGAGCGGTGTTCCGGCGAGATGGGCCTGGCGGCGGGCCTCGGCGAAACCGGCTCGGGCGGCCCGCTGCTCGGCACGCGATGCCTTGTGCGGCACGAACAGGGGAGAGGGGCTGGCGCGAGTGCGGGGCATGAACGATTCTCCAGACAGGGTGGCGGGTCAGTGGCAGATGAGGCCGGTGAACGGGGCGTGCAGGTCGGCCGGAGTGGTGCGGCGGCGCACCAGGTGCGCGGTGCGCTGGTGGCGCTGGCAGATGGTCAGCTCCGGAGCCCCTTCGGGCAGGCCGGCCTGGCACGCCTCGGGTTCGGGCACCTCGCCGGAGTCCGGCCGGGGCGCCGAGTGGTAAGCGCCGTGGATGTGCTCGGCGGCCTGCCAGATCCGGGTGCGGGCGACACGGAGCTGGTCGCCCTTGGCTAGTGCCGTATCAGGCAACGTTGGCCCTGTCGATGACCGCGCGTAGGCGCCGGTCGTCGGCGTGGCGGTTTCGCCAGATGATGTAGCGGCGGAT
>NZ_JBIVMF010000042.1:0-39963 GCF_044752945.1 Streptomyces sp. NPDC088554
GCGGGGAGAAGATCTGGCCGTACGCGGGGAAACCCGTGGCCATAAATTGCGCGGTATTTGGCCGCACACGGGGAGCTTACGGAGACCGCCGTCATCCCCGGTCCCCCAGGGCCCCGACGGGCACTCGCGGGGAGCGCCGAGCGTTGCCCCGGTGAGGGGTGCCCCGGCTCCACCCACGCGGTCGGGCCCGGCGGATCCGCCCCGTAGTCTCGCGTATCCGTCCCGTATCACTCACTCGTATCCACCCCGTACGCCAAGCACCAGGAGGCACCCAGCGATGTCGGTCCCGCGACCCGTTGAAGCAGCTGACGAGCAGCGTGGCGAGGAGATCCTCGCCGTTTTCGACACGGCGTTCGGCGAGCTGCTGGCGGCGGATCCCGCAGCCTTCCGGGTGAAGTTCCGGAAGATGGCGGCGTCCGCCTTCGCGTTCTACCGGGGCACCGCGTGCCTGTTCTACCGCGATCTGGAGGAGTGGCGCTCCGGCTCCGGGGCGAGCGGCCCGTTCCTCGACGAGCGCACCGGCCGGGTCTGGATCCACGGAGATCTGCACGCGGAGAACTTCGGTACGTACATGGACTCCAACGGCCGGCTGATCTTCAACGTCAACGACTTCGACGAGGCGTACATCGGTCCCTTCACCTGGGACCTCCAGCGCTTCGCCGCCTCGCTGGCCCTCCTCGGCTACACCAAGGCCCTCGGCGACGCGCAGATCACCGAGCTGGTCGAGATCTACGCGGGCGCCTACCGCGAGCGGATCCACGCGCTGGCCACCGGCGCGAAGACCGACGAGGTGCCGCCCTTCACCCTGGACACCGCGCAGGGACCGCTGCTGGGCGCGCTGCGCTCGGCGCGCTCGCTGACCCGGTTCGGGCTGCTGGACTCGATGACCGAGATCCGGGAGTACGAGCGGCGCTTCACCCCCGGCGGCGGCTCCATCGAGCTGGACGCGGCCACCCGGTACAAGATCCTCGCCGCGTTCGACGGCTATCTGGAGACGCTCCCCGAGTCCAGCCTCAGCCGCCCCGACTCCTACCGGGTGAAGGACGTCGTCGGCCGGCGCGGGATCGGTATCGGCTCCGCCGGGCTGCCCTCGTACAACATCCTGCTGGAGGGCAACAGCGACGCCCTGGAGAACGACGTCGTGATCTACATGAAGCAGGCGCAGGTCCCCGCGGTCTCCCGGCACATCACCGACCGGGCCGTCCGGGAGTACTTCCAGCACGAGGGCCACCGCACGGTGATCTCGCAGCGGGCGCTCCAGGCGCACGCCGACCCGTGGCTGGGCTGGACCGAGCTGGACGGCGCCGGGCAGCTGGTGGCGGAGGTCTCGCCGTACGCGGTGGACCTGGACTGGTCGGATCTGGACGACCCGGAGGAGATCGCGGCGGTCGTCGCCGACCTCGGCAGGGCCACCGCCACGATGCACGCGGCGGCGGACGACGAGAGCGGGCACTCCCTGGTGCCGTTCTCCACGGAGCGCGCGATCGACGCGGCCATCGCGGCCGACGAGGACGGCTTCGCCGAGCTGCTGGTGGACTTCGCGCACACGTACGGGGCGCGGGCCAGGGCGGACCACCAGATCTTCGTGGACCTCTTCCGCAACGGCCGACTGGGCTGACCCGTCCCCCGGGAGGTCCTGAGAGGGTCCCCGGAAGATCCCCCCGCGAGCCGCTCCGTACGGCTCTCAGAGGATTTTTAGGGACCGTTTACAGGGGGTCATGGCACACTCGGCGGCAATGGACATATCCGGGACGCGCCTGAGAGCCGCGCGGGCAGCCCTGTTCACGGCACTGGTCGTGACGCTGTCCGCGGGCTCGCACGTCGTGCTCTCCCGGGTCCCGCTCCCGCTCTCCGTCGTCGCCGCGCTCGCCGTGGCGGTGTTCCTGCTCGCCTACGCGGCGGCGGGCCGGGAGCGGAGCTTCTGGCGGATCGCCGCGCTGCTGGTCCCGCTGGAGCTGGCGGCGGACACCGTCCTCACCAGCGGCCAGCAGGTCTGTTACGGCCCGGCGGGCGGCCCCGTCACGGGGTCGCTGCGCGCGGTCGGACTCGGCGTCCTGTGCGGCGGCCCGGTCGGCGCTCCGCTGCCCGGGGTGGTCCCGGCCGATTCCGCCGCCGCCACCCTGCTGCGCTCCACCGACCCGGCCCTGCCGTGGATGCTGCTCGCCGCCCATGTCTCGGTCGGGCTGCTCGCGGCGCTCTGGCTGCGGCACGGCGAGGCGGCGCTGGCCCGGCTGGTACGGGCCGCCGCCACCCGCGCGTTCCGGCCGCTGCTGGTCGCGGTCGCGGCGGTGGGCACGGTCCGCGCGGCCGTCCGGCGCGGGGCCCGTCCGACGAGCGGGCCGCGCCGCTCCCCCACCCGCTTCCTGGTGCACTCCGTAGGACGGCGGGGGCCGCCGCGCCCCGCGCTCGGCGCTGTCTGAGCCTCCCGCCGCCCCACCCCCCGTACAGCCACGTCATCACACGGAGTGAACCCCCATGAGCGCACGGAACAACCAGTCCAACAAGGCCGCCGCCCGCGAGCGCCTCCGCGTGGAGCGCGAGCGGCAGGCGAAGAAGGACCGGGTCCGCCGCCAGGTCGTCGTCGGCGTCTCCGCCCTCGCGGTCCTCGCGATAGCCGGCGGCGTCGGCTACGCCGTCGTCCAGGGCAACAAGCCCTCGCACTGGGAGGCGATGAAGGACACGAAGACCGTCGTCGCCCCCAAGAACACCACCGGCACCGACGGCACCACCGTCATCATCGGCAAGGCGAGCGCCAAGAAGACGCTCGAACTGTACGAGGACTCCCGCTGCCCGATCTGCGCCCACTTCGAGCAGGCGGTCGGCGAGACCGTCCACAACGACGTCGACGCCGGCAAGTTCAAGATCAAGTACATCGGCGCGACCTTCATCGACAACTCCGACAACGGCGAGGGCTCCAAGAACGCCCTGTCGGCGCTGGGCGCCGCCCTCGATGTGAGCCCCGAGGCGTTCCTCGACTACAAGACCGCGCTCTACTCGGCGAAGTACCACCCCGAGGAGACCGAGGACAAGTTCGCCAAGGACAGCTACCTCATCGAGGTCGCCAACTCGGTGAAGGAGCTGAAGGACAACGCGGCGTTCCAGAAGAACGTCAAGGACGGTACGTACGACGCCTGGGCGATGAAGATGTCCGCCGCCTTCGACAAGAGCGGCGTCCAGGGCACCCCGACGCTGAAGATGGACGGCAAGAAGGTCACCACCGAGGGCAGCGACAACCCGCCGATGACCGTCGAGCAGTTCAACACGGCGATCACCGCGGCCCTCAAGGGCTGATCCCCCCGGGGCGCCGGACCCACCCCGGTCCGGCGCCCCTGCCACGCCCCGAGGCGTGGCGATCGCCCTACAGCGTGTCGATGAAGGCGAGCCCCGTCCGCCAGGTCTCCTCGGCCGCCGCCTCGTCGTAGTCCGGCAGTTCCGGGTCGGTGTAGAGGTGCCCGGCGCCCGGATAGCGGTAGATCTCCACATCGGCGCCGGCCGCGCGCATCTGCAAGTACCAGGACGACAGCCAGTCGTGCGTCTCGAACGGGTCGGGGTCCGCCACGTGCAGCTGTACGGGCAGCTCGTCCACGGACGCGTTCGCCGCGATGTCCGACGTACCGTGCAGAAGCAGCAGCCCGCGCGCCTTCGCGTCGCCCAGCGCCAGGTTCTGCGCGATGGACCCGCCGAGCGAGAGCCCCACGTACACCAGCCCGCGCTCCGAGTAGGGCGCCGCGGCCAGCACCGCCCGGCGCAGCAGCTCGTCCTTGCCGATCTCGTCCTTCAGCGCCCTGCCCTCCTCCACACTGGAGACGGTCCGTCCGTCGAAGAGATCGGGTACGTGTACGACGTGTCCGGCCGTTCGCAGCCGGCTCGCCGCCTCCCGGACCGCCGGGCGCAGACCGTAGACCGAGTGGAAGAGGATGATGTCCATCCGGCCATCCTGCCAGCCGGTACGGTCCCCACCTGCACCGGAACCCACCACAGCATCGAGGAGCCATGGAGAACGTACTGCGCCCGCTGATCGTGCTCGGGGGTTCGGTCCTGTTCACGCTGGCGCTCGGCCGGGTCGTGGACCTGCTGCTGCGTCGCGCGGACGCCCGCCGCCCCGACACCCCGGTGTGGGGGCTGCTGCGCCGCTGCGGACCGCCGCTGCAAGTGGTCCTGCTCACGGCGCTGCTGCGCGGCTCGTACCGGCAGATCCGCTGGACGGTCGTCGAGGAGTACCACACCGGGATCGGCCGGGCGCTGTCGCTGGTGCTGATCGCGTCGGGCGCCTGGCTGGTCGTGCGGATCGTGTCGGCGACGGTGGAGTCGTCGTACGCCCGCTACGCGTCGCTGACCCGTGACGCGGCCCGGCTCCGCCGGGTCCGTACCCAGGTCACGATGATGATGCGGATCGTGACCGCGGTCGTCGTGGTGGTCGCGGTGGCGGCGGGCCTGCTGACCTTCCCGGACATGCGGGCGGTCGGCACCTCGATGCTGGCGTCGGCGGGCATCATCGGCATCGTCGCGGGCGTCGCCGCGCAGTCCACCCTCGGCAATCTCTTCGCCGGGTTCCAGATCGCGTTCGGCGACATGGTGCGGATCGGCGACACCGTGGTGGTGGACGGCGAGTGGGGCGTGGTCGAGGAGATCACGCTCACCTTCCTCGCCGTACGCACCTGGGACGAGCGGCGCATCACGATGCCCGTGTCGTACTTCACCAGCAAGCCCTTCGAGAACTGGTCGCGCGGCGGGGTCCAGATGACCGGCACGGTCTTCCTCCAGCTCGACCACTCGGCGCCGATGGCCCCGATGCGCGAGCGGCTGCACGAGATCCTGCTGGCCTGCCCGGCCTGGGACAACCGCGGCTGGAGCCTGGCGGTCACGGACACGACCCCCACCACGATCGAGGTGCGCGCGGTGGTCACGGCCAAGGACGCCGACGACATCTGGACGGTCCGCTGCGCGGTACGCGAACAGCTGATCGCCTGGCTGGTGGAGCACCACCCGTACGCGCTCCCGAGGATCGCGGCCGAGCCCGGCACCGTACGCCCCCCGCAGCCCCGCAGCCCCGCCGAGGCCGACCGTCCCTGACCGCGGCTCAGTGCATGCTGCGCAGATCCAGCCGGCGCAGGACTCGGTCGACGACCTCGGGGTCCGCGCCCGGCTCGTTGCGGGCGGAGAGGACCTCGTGGCGGGCGGCCGACATCATCTCGCGCTGGATCCGCTGCATGGTCCTGACCCGGTCCACACGCTTGGCGACCCATTCGCGCCGCTCGTCGTCGGCCAGGTCCGGGCTGATCCGCAGCCCGATGTCGACCGCGACGCGCAGCAGCCGCTCGATGACCTCCTCGGGCAGCTCCTCGACGCCCTCGATCTCCTTGAACCGCTTCCTGGCCGCCTTGGCCGCCCGGAGCGCGAGCGTGTGCTCCAGCTCGTGTTCGGCGTCGGTGTCCGCCCGTACGCCGAGCTTCCGCACCAGCCAGGGCAGGGTCAGCCCCTGGACGACCAGGGTGGCCATGATGACCGCGAAGGCGATGAAGATGATCTCCTCGCGGCCCGGGAACGGCTCCCCGCCGTCGGTCTTCAGCGGGATCGCCAGTGCCAGCGCGACCGACGCCACCCCGCGCATCCCGGCCCACCACATGACGACGGTCTCGCGCCAGCTGGTGGGGATCTCCTCGTCGTAGTCGCGCAGCTTGTGCATCCGCTTGGCGAGCCAGGTGGCGGGCAGCAGCCACAGCAGCCGTACGAACACGACGGCCCCGACCACCGCCGCGCCCCAGCCCAGCATCTCGGGCACCCGGCCCTCGGCCGCGCCGAAGGCGTTGTGCAGCTCCAGCCCGATCAGCCCGAAGGCGACGCCGGTCACCAGCGTGTCGACGACCTGCCAGAAGGAGTTCCCGGCCAGCCGCCCCATGACGTCGTCGGCGTCGGCGGTGTGGGTGGCGAGGAAGAGCGCGGTGGTCAGCACGGCGAGCACGCCCGAGCCGTGCAGCTCCTCCGCCAGTACGTAGCTGACGAACGGCACCAGGAGCGACAGGCCGATCTGGAGCGTGGCGTCGCCGAGCAGCGACATCAGCTTGTTGGTGAGCCAGCCGAGCGCGAGCCCCACCACCAGGGCCACCACCGCGGACAGGACGAGCGAGCCGACCGCGCTCGGCCAGGAGAACGTCCCGCTGACGGCCGCCGCGATGGCCACGTGGTAGAGCACGATCGCGGTCACGTCGTTGAAGAGCCCCTCGCCCTCCAGGATCGAGACCAGCCGCCGGGGCAGTCCGAGGGAGCCCGCGACGGCGGTCGCGGCCACCGGGTCGGGCGGCGCGACCAGCGCGCCCAGCGCGATGGCCGCGGCGATCGGCAGTCCGGGCACGATCGCGTTGGCCACCGCCGCCACGGCCGCCGTGGTCACGAAGACCAGCGCGACCGCCAGCAGCAGGATGGGCCGCAGATTGGCGGTGAACTGCCGCCAGGAGGTCCGCTGCACCGCCGCGTACAGCAGGGGCGGCAGCAGCAGCGGCAGGATGAACTCCGGCTCCACCTGCACGTTCGGTACGAACGGCAGCAGGGCCAGTACGGCGCCCACGATCGTCATCAGCACCGGCGAGGGCAGCCCCAGCCGGTCCCCGAGCGGTACGGTCAGCACCGCCCCGAGCAACAGCACGATCAGCAGCGCCATCTGGTCCACGGCGAGCCCCTCCGGTGATCGGTGATCAGGGGCCTCAGCGTGTCATGCGGGGTGATCTTCCGGCCAAGGGGGCCGATAGCCGACCTCCGGCGCGGCGACGGCGAGCTCCGCCCGCATCGCCCGGTGCGGGATCCCCGCGTCCGGGAACTCGGGACCGTACGCCGTGTACCCGAGCCGTTCGTAGAAGCCCAGCGCGTGGGTCTGCGCGTGCAGATCGACCGCCGTCAGCCCGCGCTCCCAGGCCGCCTCCTCGATCGTACGCACCAGCGCGGCGCCCACCCCGAGCCCTCTGGCCGCCTTCACGACCGCCAGCCGCCCCAGCGCGCCCACCCCCGGATCGCCGCCGGTCCGGTCCGCCGCGCCGGGCCCGTACAGCAGCCGTCCGGTGCCCAGCGGCGTCCCGTCGTCCTGGACGGCCAGCACCTGGAGGGCCTGCGCGTCGCGGCCGTCGTACTCCAGATCGGGGGAGACGCCCTGCTCGACGACGAAGACCTGTCGGCGGACCGCGAAGCACGCCTCGATGTCCTCGGGACCGGCCGCGACCCGCACCAGGTAGTCGAACTCGTCGGAGCCGTCGGCGGCCGGGCTCACGCGTTGCTCTCCGCCCTGACCTTGTCCAGCGCGCCCTGGAGGTCGTCGGGGTAGGTGCTGGCGAACTCCACCCACTGCCCGTCGGAGGGGTGCTCGAAGCCGAGCCGCACCGCGTGCAGCCACTGCCGGGTCAGCCCGAGCCGCTTGGACAGCGTCGGGTCGGCGCCGTAGGTGAGATCGCCCACGCAGGGATGCCGGTGCGCGGACATGTGCACACGGATCTGGTGCGTACGGCCCGTCTCCAGCTTGATGTCCAGCAGCGACGCCGAGCGGAACGCCTCGATCAGGTCGTAGTGCGTGACCGACGCCTTGCCCTCGGCGGTGACCGCCCACTTGTAGTCGTGGTTGGGGTGGCGGCCGATGGGCGCGTCGATCGTGCCGCTCATCGGGTCCGGGTGGCCCTGCACCAGCGCGTGGTAGCGCTTGTCGACGACGCGCTCCTTGAACTGCGCCTTGAGCAGGGTGTACGCCCGCTCCGACTTGGCCACGACCATCAGCCCCGAGGTGCCGACGTCCAGGCGGTGCACGATGCCCTGCCGCTCGGCCGCCCCGGAGGTCGAGATGCGGTACCCGGCGGCGGCGAGCCCGCCGATCACGGTCGTACCGGTCCAGCCGGGGCTGGGGTGCGCGGCCACGCCGACCGGCTTGACGATCACGACGATGTCGTCGTCATCGTGCACGATCTCCATGCCCTCGACGGGCTCCGCCACGATCTGTACGGGCGCGGCGGCCGGCGGCATCTCCACTTCGAGCCAGGCCCCGCCGCTCACCCGCTCGGACTTCCCGACGACGGAGCCGTCGACCAGGACCTTCCCGGAGGCGGCGAGGTCCGCCGCCTTCGTACGGGAGAACCCGAACATACGGGCGATGGCGGCGTCGACGCGCTCGCCCTCCAGGCCGTCGGGCACGGGCAGCGTTCTGATCTCGGGAAGACTCACCTGTCGAGTATGCCTTGCCCGGCAGGTCCGCCGGTCCGCGGTCCCGGGGCGACGGGGTTCCCGGCCCGCCCGCCGGTCCCGGCCCCCGCCGGTCTCAGTCCTTGTGGACGGTCCCGTCGGGGTCCAGACCCCGGAAGGACAGCAGCACGATCAGAATCCCGCCGCAGACGATCGCGGAGTCCGCGAGGTTGAAGACCGCGAAGTGCGCGGGCGCGATGAAGTCCACCACGGCGCCCCGGAAGACCCCCGGCGAGCGGAAGATCCGGTCGGTGAGATTGCCGAGCGCGCCGCCGAGCAGCAGCCCCAGCGCGATGGCCCAGGGCAGGCTGTAGAGCTTGCGCGCCAGCCGGGCGATCACCACGATCACGGCCGCCGCGATACAGGTGAAGATGACCGTGAACGCCTCGCCGATACCGAACGCGGCGCCCGCGTTCCTGATCGCCTCGAACCGCAGCAGATCACCGATCACCTGGATCGGCTCGTGGTGCTCCAGCTTGGCCACCACGAGCATCTTGGTACCGAGGTCCAGCAGATACGCCACGAGGGCGACGGAGAAGAGCGCGACGATCCTGCGCTTTCCCCTGGGCCGCTCGGCCTCGGCCTCGCTGCCGTCGTCCACATCCGGCGTACCGATGACGCTCTCCGCCTCTGCCACGTGAGTCCCTCAACCTAGGTGCCGACTGAGGACGAGCGTACGTCACACCCCCGTGGGATCAGCCTCGGCGTTCCTGCTTCTGCTTGTCCTCCACGCAGAGGGTGGCCCGCGGAAACGCCTGCATCCTGGCCTTTCCGATCGCCTTGCCGCAGATCTCGCAAAGGCCGTAGGTGCCCGCGTCGAGCCGCAGGAGCGCCCGCTCGGTCTGCTCCAGCATCTCCCGGGCGTTGGCGGCGAGCGACATCTCGTGCTCCCGCGTGATGTTCTTCGTACCGGTGTCCGCGTCGTCGTCCCCCGCTCCGTCCCCGGAGTCCCGCATCAACCCGGCCAGCGCCGCCTCGGACGCGGTGATCTCGGCGCTCAGCCTGGCGATCTCGCCCGCCAGCTCGGACCGGGCCTCCGCGACCTCCTCCGGCGTCCACGGCTCCTCCCCCGGCCGTACCGCCAGCTCCTCGGGCGGGGTCGGCGCCGTGGAGACCGCTGTCGCGGCGCCACCTCCGCCGGCCGCCGTGTTCCGGCCCCTTACCGTCTTCTTCGCTCCCACCGTTTCGGCTCCTGTCTGTGTGGCCGCGGTCTTCCCGGCGGTTCTCCTGCCCGCCGCGGTCTTCCCGGCGGTGCTCTTTCCGGCGGCGCTCTTCCCGGCGGTGGCCTTCCTCGCCGCCGCTCGCTTCACGGGTGCCTCGGCGGCCTTCTCCGCGCCGGCCTGCTCCGCGGCGCGCTTCGCCGCGGTCTTCTTCGCGGCGCTCTTCTTCGCCACCATGGCCGCGGCCCCTTCACATATCGTGATCTTGCACGCGAATCGTGCTGGGACGATAAATCGACCCCAGCCCCGCGGCAACGGGGCACGCCGCCGGTCCGGCCCTCCCCGTAGCGTCACAAGACGGGCCTCCCATCCGTTGTGCCCAGCTCCCCGCCCGGTAATCCGCCGCCGGACGACCACCGGAAGCACCGCCCGACGCCCGCGCGGGCCGTTCGCGCCGGTCTAACCATTCGGGTCATACGCTCGGCCGTACGGCGCTCCCCGTCCGAAATCCGGTCGGCCCCGCCCCGTACCGCGCCGTACACTGGCCGCAGCGAAAGGCGTGGATGGGGACGAGTAGCGTCGTACGCGGCCATGAGCGACCCGGGGACGGTGAGAGCCCGGGGGCGACAGCGCGACGCGAAGCATCACCCCTGAGCCGCCGGAAGAAAGCCCCGGACCCCGCGCACGCGGCCCGGAGCGAGTAGAACCGGCAGCGCTGCCCCAATGAGGGGGTCGCGGACGGCACCGTCCGGGGCCAAGGAGGGTGGTACCGCGGGAGCACTGCTCTCGTCCCTCCGACGGAGATGCCACAGTTCCGCCGGAGGAAGCGCCCCATGACATCAGTGAACCCGCCGCAGTACCGCCAGGTACCCGCCCAGGTCGACCTGCCCGCGCTGGAGCACGCCGTGCTCGATTTCTGGCGGGACAACAAGGTCTTCGACAAGAGCCTCGAACAGTCCGAGGGCCGCCCCGAGTGGGTCTTCTACGAGGGCCCGCCCACCGCCAACGGCATGCCGGGCGCGCACCACATCGAGGCACGCGTCTTCAAGGACGTCTTCCCCCGCTTCCGCACCATGCGCGGCTACCACGTCGCCCGCAAGGCCGGCTGGGACTGCCACGGCCTGCCCGTGGAGCTGGCCGTGGAGAAGGAGCTGGGCTTCACCGGCAAGAAGGACATCGAGGCGTACGGCATCGCCGAGTTCAACGCCAAGTGCCGCGAGTCCGTCACCCGCCACACCGACGCCTTCACCGAGCTGACCAACCGCATGGGGTACTGGGTCGACCTGGACGACGCCTACCGCACCATGGACCCGGAGTACGTCGACTCCGTCTGGTGGTCGCTGAAGGAGATCTTCGACAAGGGCCTGCTCGTCCAGGACCACCGCGTCGCCCCCTGGTGCCCGCGCGACGAGACCGGCCTGTCCGACCACGAGCTGGCGCAGGGGTACGAGACGATCGTCGACCCCTCGGTCTTCGTCCGCTTCCCGCTGACCTCCGGCCCCCTCGCGGGCGAGGCCGCGCTGCTGGTCTGGACGACCACCCCCTGGACCCTGGTCTCGAACACCGCCGTGGCCGCCCACCCCGAGGTGCGGTACGTGGTCGCGACGGACGGCGACGAGCGGCTCGTAGTGGCCGAACCCCTGGTGGAGAAGGCCCTCGGCGAAGGCTGGGCGCTCACCGGCGCGTCCTTCACCGGCGCCGAGATGGAGCGCTGGACGTACGACCGCCCCTTCGCCCTGATCGACTTCCCGAGCGAGGCGCACTACGTCGTCAACGCCGAGTACGTCACGACGGAGGACGGTACGGGCCTGGTCCACCAGTCCCCCGCCTTCGGCGAGGACGACCTCCGCGTCTGCCGCTCGTACGGCCTCCCGGTCGTGAACCCGATCCGCCCCAACGGCACCTTCGAGGAGGACGTCCCGCTGGTCGGCGGCGTCTTCTTCAAGAAGGCCGACGAGGCGCTCACCGAGGACCTGAGGACGCGCGGCCGGCTCTTCCGTCATGTGCCGTACGAGCACAGCTACCCGCACTGCTGGCGCTGCCACACCGCGCTCCTCTACTACGCGCAGCCGTCCTGGTACATCCGTACGACCGCCATCAAGGACCGGCTGCTGGAGGAGAACGAGAAGACCAACTGGTTCCCGGACTCCGTCAAGCACGGCCGCTACGGCGACTGGCTGAACAACAACGTCGACTGGGCGCTCTCCCGCAACCGCTACTGGGGCACCCCGCTGCCCATCTGGCGCTGCGAGGACAACCACCTCACCTGCGTGGGCTCGCGCGCCGAGCTGACCGGACTGACCGGCACGGACCAGAGCGGCCTGGACCCGCACCGCCCGTACATCGACGCGGTGACCTTCGCCTGCACCACCGAGGGCTGCGACCTGGAGGCGACCCGCGTCCCCGAGGTCATCGACGCCTGGTACGACTCGGGTTCGATGCCGTTCGCGCAGTGGGGCTACCCGTACAAGAACAAGGAGCTCTTCGAGAAGCGCTACCCGGCGCAGTTCATCTCGGAGGCCATCGACCAGACCCGCGGCTGGTTCTACACGCTGATGGCGGTCGGCACGCTGGTCTTCGACAAGTCGTCGTACGAGAACGTCGTCTGCCTGGGCCACATCCTCGCCGAGGACGGCCGGAAGATGTCCAAGAACCTGGGCAACATCCTCAAGCCCATCCCGCTGATGGACCAGCACGGCGCCGACGCGGTCCGCTGGTTCATGGCCGCGGGCGGCTCCCCCTGGGCCGCGCGCCGCGTCGGCCACGGCACGATCCAGGAAGTCGTGCGCAAGACCCTGCTCACCTACTGGAACACGGTCGCCTTCCAGGCGCTGTACGCCCGTACGTCGGACTGGGCCCCCAGCGAGGCCGACCCGGCCCCCGCCGACCGGCCGATCCTGGACCGCTGGCTGCTGAGCGAGTTGCACGCGCTGGTCGACCAGACCACCCAGGCCATGGAGACGTACGACACCCAGCGCACCGGCAAGCTGCTCTCCGCCTTCGTCGACGACCTCTCCAACTGGTACGTACGCCGCTCGCGCCGCCGCTTCTGGCAGGGCGACAAGGCCGCGCTGCGCACCCTGCACGACGTGGTCGAGACCGTCACCCGGCTGATGGCCCCGCTGACCCCCTTCATCACGGAGCGGGTCTGGCAGGACATGGTCGTACCGGTCACCGAGGACGCCCCCGAGTCGGTGCACCTCGCCGACTGGCCCGAGGCCGACCTCTCCGTCATCGACCCGGTCCTCTCCCAGCAGATGGCGCTGGTACGACGGCTGGTGGAGCTGGGCCGCGCGACCCGTGCCGAGTCCGGCGTGAAGACCCGTCAGCCGCTCTCCCGCGCGCTGATCGCCGCGACGGGCTTCGAGGCCCTCTCCCCCGAACTGCGCGCCCAGATCACCGAGGAGCTGAACGTCTCCTCCCTGGCGACGCTCTCCGAGGTGGGCGGCTCCCTCGTCGACACCACCGCCAAGGCGAACTTCCGCGCCCTGGGCAAGCGCTTCGGCAAGGGCGTCCAGGCGGTCGCCAAGGCCGTCGCCGAAGCGGACGCGGCCGCCCTCTCCGCCGCCCTGCGCGACGGCACGGCGTCCGTCACCGTCGACGGGGACACCGTCTCCCTCGCCCCGGACGAGGTGATCATCACCGAAACCCCCCGTGAGGGCTGGTCGGTGGCCTCCGACTCGGGCGCGACGGTCGCCCTGGACCTGGAGATCACCCCCGAACTCCGCCTGGCGGGCCTGGCCCGTGACGCGATCCGCCTCATCCAGGAGGCCCGCAAGAACAGCGGCCTGGACGTGGCGGACCGGATCGCCGTCCGCTGGACCTCCACCTCCGACGCCACCGCCGAGGCCCTGACCGCCCACACCCCGCTCATCTCCGACGAGGTCCTGGCCACAGACTTCACCCAGGCCGCCCCGGACGCCACATACGGCCCGGCCTTCACGGACGAACCCCTGTCCCTGACCTTCCACCTCCGCAAAACCCTCTGACAGACCCCCCACCCCCCCACCCCCATGCGGGCCGGCCACTCCCGGCCCGCATTTTCATCCCCTCCAACCCTCCAACACTCCTACCACCCAGCACATGAGCACACCCACCCCCAGCCCGCATTGCATCCCGCCCCCACCTCACCCAACGCCCAAGCACACCCCCCACCCCAACCCCACTCCCCCAAGCCCGCGCCCCAGCCCGTCCGGCGTTTGAGGACCGGGGCCCGGGGCGGAGCCCCGGTTCGGGAAGGGGCGGGTAGGGGAACGCCCCGCGCAGCGGCACCCCCACCACACCCCGCACGACCCCACCGCACCCCACACGCCCCGCACCCCGCACCCCGCACCCCGCACCCCGCACCCCGCACCCCGCACCAACAAAAAGGGCCGGGCCCAGGACATAAGTCCCGGGCCCGGCCCTCCAGCCTGCCGACGGCTACGCGCAACGCACGCGCGACCCCGTCAGTTGTCGTCCTCGTCGATCAGAAAGCCCCGCATCGGCGACGGCGCCTGCTGCATCGGCTGCGGCGCCTGCGGCCGCACCGGCGCCATCGGCTGAGTCATCGCCGGCGACATCTGCTGCTGGCCGCCGTACGACGGACCCGACGGCGCTCCCATGGACGGTCCGCCCATCGAAGGGCCGCCCATCGAGGGGTTGCCGCCCATGCCCATCGCGCCCGCACCGGCCGGAGCCATGGAGGGCGACGGCGGCAGAGAAGCGGCCGCAGGCGTACGCGGCGGCGCCAGCGAGTCGTCCGCCTGGGTCTCCAGCTGACGCAGCTGGCTCTCCAGATAGGACTTCAGCCGCGTGCGGTACTCGCGCTCGAAGCCACGCAGATCCTCGACCTTGCGCTCCAGCGTCGCGCGAGCGGACTCCAGCGAGCCCATCGCGACACGGTGCTTCTCCTGCGCGTCCCGCTCCAACGCGTCCGCCTTGGCGCGCGCGTCGCGTTCCAGACCCTCGGCACGGCTACGGGCCTCGCCGACGATCTTGTTGGCCTCGGAACGCGCCTCGGCGATCGCCTGGTCAGCGGTCTGCTGCGCGAGCGAGAGCACGCGCGCGGCACTGTCGCCGCCGGGACCCTGCTGCTGCATCTGCTGGTTGGGGTTGCCCATACCGCCCATGGGCCCACCCATGCCGCCGCCCATCGGGCCGCCCATGGGACCGCCCTGCATGGGGTTGCCCTGCATCGGGCCGCCCTGCATGGGGTTGCCCTGCTGCTGCATCGGGCCACCCTGCATGGGACCGCCCTGCATGGGGTTGCCCTGCATCGGGCCGCCTTGCATGGGGTTGCCCTGCTGCTGCATCGGGCCACCCTGCATCGGGCCGCCCTGCATCGGACCACCCTGCATGGGGTGCTGACCACGCGGGTCGTGACCCTGCTGGCCGGGTCCCTGGCCGTGCGCACTCGGTCCCGCGGGCAACTGCGGAGCCCCACCGGGCAGCTGGGGCGGGCCCATCTGCGGAGGCTGCTGCTGCTGCGGCGGTCCGGATATGGCGGCGGGCACCGGCGCGCCGGGTCGATCCTGCTGTTCGGGCGGCTTGCGCATGCCCTGTTGCTGCTGTTGCTGCTGCTGGTTCTGCGCGGCGGCACGCGTCGCGGCGGCCAGCTTCGCGCGCAGATCCTCGTTCTCGCGGAGCAGGCGGGTCAGTTCGGCCTCGACCTCGTCGAGAAAGGCGTCGACCTCGTCCTCGTCGTAGCCTTCTCGTAGTCGGACGGTCGTGAACTGCTTGTTCCGCACGTCCTCGGGGGTCAACGGCATCTCTACTTCACCTCTACGTAGTCGTCGGCAGTCGGCAAGACCGTATCGCTCACATTCCCCTCGCAAGACTGCTCACGAGCGAGATCAGGATCCAAACGATGATCATCAGAACGAAGAAGGACAGGTCGAGTGCCACGCCCCCGAGACGCAGCGGCGGAATGAACCGCCGCAGAAGCTTGAGCGGTGGATCGGTGACAGTGTAAGTGGCCTCCAGAACGACCACCATCACCTTGCCGGGCTGCCATGAGCGGGCGAACTGAAAGACGTAGTCCATGACCAACCGGAAAATCAGCACGATAAGGAAGCACATCAGCGCGATGTAGACCACCTGTAGTGCGATGCCCATCCCGCTGCTTCCCTCTCCCCTGGTTCACTCTGGTTCCGGTCGTACGCCGGGACGTTCCCGGTGCGCGACCGGGTTGTTACCGGTGCTGCTCTCAGCTCTGGTTGAAGAACCCGCCCTCTGCGATGCGGGCCTTGTCCTCCGCCGTGACGTCGACGTTAGCAGGAGACAGCAGGAACACCTTCTGCGTCACGCGCTCAATGCTGCCATGGAGACCGAAGACGAGTCCCGCGGCAAAGTCGACAAGTCGCTTCGCGTCCGTGTCGTCCATCTCGGTCAGATTCATGATCACCGGAGTGCCCTCGCGGAAGTGTTCCCCGATAGTACGGGCCTCGTTGTAGGTCCTCGGGTGCAATGTGGTGATGCGGTAGGGCTCCCGCTCGGACACGACCTTGGGCATGATCACCGGCGCGTTCTTCTCCAGGCTCGGACGTTCAGGTGTGATGGACGCCACGGGGGCGATTCGCGCCGGACGTCCGCTTTCTGCCGCTAGCGGAACCGGCTCGCGTTCCCGCTCCCGCTCGCGCTGCGCGGGGGGTTGGACCACACGCACCGGCTCTTCCCGTTCCGGCTGGTGCACGGGCTGGTGTCGGCGATGTTCACGCTCCGGCTCCGGCTCGGGTTCGAAATCATCGTCGGGGTCGAAGCCCCGGCCGTCGTACCCATCGTCCTCCACGAGGCCGAGGTAGACCGCCATCTTGCGCATCGCGCCGGCCATGCTCTGGGTCCTCCGCTCTGTGGTGGATCGGCCTCGTCACCAAGTGCCCGCGATCCACTGGGTCTACCCGCCTTCGGCGGAAATGACCATATTTTCTACTGTGGTCCGACTTGCTTCGCGACGTTACCCGAGCCGGGGTCGGACTCCGAGTACCGCCGTACCGACGCGTACATGTGTCGCCCCGGCCCGCACGGCATCCTCAAGGTCCGTACTCATCCCCGCCGAGACCATGCTCGCAGCCGGATGGTCCATGCGGAGGCGGGATGAGATTTCCCGCAGCCGCTCGAACGCCGCCCGCCGCCGCCCCGCGTACTCACCGGTGAGCGGGGCCACGGTCATCAGACCGCCGAGCCGGAGCCCCGGCGCGTCGGCCACCGCGGCGGCCAACTCCCCGACGCCGTCCGGCGCCACGCCACCTCTCGCCCCACGCTCGCCGGACTCCGCGTCCAGCGCGACCTGAAGGAGACACACCGGCTCGCGCCCCGCTCTCTCCGCCGCGACGGAGAGAGCGGAAACGAGCTTGATCCGGTCGACAGACTGCACGACATCGGCGTAACTGGCTACAGAACGGACCTTGTTCGTCTGCAATTGACCCACAAAATGCCACTTCAGCGACAAATCTTCACAAGCCGCGGCCTTCGGGGCGGCGTCCTGGTCGCGGTTCTCCGCCACTTCCCCGACGCCCAGTTCATGGAGCAGCCGGACATCGCTCGCGGGATAGGTCTTGGTGACCACGATCAGGGTCACCTCCTCCCGCTCACGTCCGGCGGCGGCACAGGCGGAGGCGATTCGGTCCTCCACCACCGCGAGGTTCCCGGCGAGTTCGGCCTTCCGGTCCTTCATGTTCATCGGTCCAGCCAGACATAGCCGGCGAGCCGCCCGGTCGTGCGGTCGCGGCGGTACGAGTAGTGGTCGGGCGACTCCCGCGTGCAGACCGCCGAGCGCCTGCGGTCCACGACCCCGGCCGCGGCGAGCTGTGCGTGCACCCCGGCGACGATGTCGACGGCCGGTGTCGACCAGCTGGTCTCGGCCCGCGCCTCCGGTACGACGGCGGCGACCTCGTCCCGCATCGCCTCGGGCACTTCGTAGCAACGGCCGCAGACAGCGGGTCCGGTGAGGGCGGTGATCCCGGCGGGCTCCGCGCCGAGCGCGGCCATCGATGCGACAACGGCCGGGACGATCCCCGCGACCAGTCCGGGACGTCCGGCGTGGGCGGCGGCGACGACCCCGGCGGCCGGATCGGCCAGCAGCAGCGGAACACAGTCCGCGGTGAGTACGGCGAGCGCGAGCCCGCGCCGTACGGTGACGGTCCCGTCGACGGCGGGGATGTCCCCGGTGGTCCACGGTTCCTCGGCGACGGCCACCTCGCGGCCGTGCACCTGGTTCATCCAGACGACCCGCGCCGGGTCGATCTCCAGCGACTTCGCCGCGAGTTCGCGGTTGGTCCGTACGGCGTCGGGGTCGTCGCCGACCGCGCCACCGAGATTGAGCCGGTCATACGGAGCGGCGCTCACCCCGCCCCACCGGTCGGTGAAGGCGAAGTGGGCGCCGCTCAGTGTCGCGCGCTGTCCTATCACTTCAAGAAGTCCGGAACGTCCAGCTCCTCGGCCTGGCTGTCCTGGTACGGACGGGCCGGGGGAACCTGCGCCTGAGTCACCGAGTACGGCTTCTCGCTGACCGCGGGGGCGGGCTCGGCCCGACGGTCCTGGCTGTCGTCGCGCGGGGGTACGGTGCCCAGCCCGCCGGTGGAACGGCCAGTGTCGGCGGACCGGGAGGGGGGCTGCGGCTCGTCACGCTTGGACGCGGCGCCGAGCACGGTCTCCCGGCGGGTAGGCGGCTGTCCGCCGTCGAAGCCGGCCGCGATGACGGTGACCCGGACCTCGTCGCCCAGGGCGTCGTCGATCACGGCGCCGAAGATGATGTTGGCCTCCGGGTGGGCCGCCTCGCTCACCAGCTGCGCCGCCTCGTTGATCTCGAAAAGACCGAGGTCGGAACCGCCGGAGATGGAGAGCAGGACACCACGGGCGCCGTCGATGGACGCTTCGAGGAGCGGCGAGGAGATCGCCATCTCGGCGGCGGCCACCGCGCGGTCGTCGCCGCGGGCCGAGCCGATCCCCATGAGCGCCGAACCAGCCTCGGACATCACGGACTTGACGTCGGCGAAGTCGAGGTTGATCAGACCGGGGGTGGTGATGAGGTCGGTGATGCCCTGGACACCCGACAGCAGGACCTGGTCCGCCGACTTGAACGCGTCGAGCACGCTGACCTGGCGGTCCGAGATGGACAGCAGCCGGTCGTTGGGGATGACGATGAGGGTGTCGACCTCTTCGCGGAGTTCGGCGATGCCGTCCTCCGCCTGGTTCGCCCTGCGGCGGCCCTCGAAGGTGAACGGGCGGGTGACCACACCGATCGTCAGGGCGCCGAGCGAGCGCGCGATGTTGGCGACGACGGGCGCGCCGCCGGTGCCGGTGCCGCCGCCCTCGCCTGCGGTGACGAAGACCATGTCGGCCCCCTTGAGGACCTCCTCGATCTCCTCACGGTGGTCCTCTGCCGCCTTGCGGCCGACTGCCGGGTTGGCTCCGGCCCCGAGGCCGCGCGTGAGTTCCCGGCCGACGTCGAGCTTGACGTCGGCGTCGCTCATCAACAGCGCTTGCGCGTCGGTGTTGATCGCGATGAACTCGACGCCCTTGAGACCGACCTCGATCATTCGGTTGATGGCATTGACACCACCGCCGCCGACACCGATGACCTTGATGACTGCGAGGTAGTTCTGCGGTGCTGCCACGTCGAAGGCCTCTCGCCTCGAGTTACGTGTCGTCGCCGCGCCGATGTGGCGCCGCGCCGACTGATGCCGATGGGACGGTCCGAAACGCCGACCCAAACCCTCACGGTGAAGTTCAGGGTTACCAGTGTGTCCGCTTCTTGGACTCTTCCGAACAGGACACTAAGTCGACAAGTGGCGCACGTTCAACGAACACGCCGAACCTCCCGTTTTTCTTTTCACCCTATGTGATCACCCACAGCGCTGACCAACCAGGGTGCTGGCCAGCACATATGACCGTCAACTCCCGGCCACTGCGGGTGCGGTGGGCGCGCTCACGTCGAAGTGCCCCGCCCCGGGGGCCGCTTTCATGAGCGCGGAGAGCGCACGGGCCTTGGCCGCGCCGTTCTCCCCGCTCCCCCACATCACCGTACGGCCCCGCGTCAGTTCCAGGGTGATGGAGTCGTAGGAACGGACCCGTACGGCCCGGGTCTGCGCGGCTGCCGCCGGCGGCAGCTCGCCGCGTACCCGTACCGCTTCGCGCGTCAGACGATCGGCTCCGAACCGTCGAGTTCCAGCCGATTCTTCGAGCGTCATCCTGAGCAGCGGGACACCCTTGGGCGCGCGGGCCACCGTGGCGAACCGCACACCCCCGGCATCCATTTCGATAAATTTTCCGTCTTTTTCGATCAAAAGTGTGGGGTGTCGTTCGATCACTTTCAGACTGATCGCGTTCGGCCATGACCGGTCGACCTCCACCGAGTCGATACGGGGCAGCTCCTGACGGAGTCTCGCCCCGATCGCGTCCGTGTCGACGGAGGCCAGCGGCGAGCCGAGCGGTACGGCCGCCACGGCCGCCACCCGGGCCCGGCCGAGGACCTCGGTGCCCGAGACGCTCACCTTCTCCGCGCGCAGCCACTGGGAGCCGTACAGCACCCAGAGGCCGCCCGCGAGCAGCAGGATGGCTCCGGCCAGGGCGATCAGCAGCCCCGGCCGGGGAAGCCGGAACCGGCGCCCCTCCGGCTCCTGGCCCTCCTGGCCGGAGACCGGCCCCGGTCGCGCGCCACGCTCCGCGGTCGTCGGTCCGGCCATGGCTTCCCCTCGCCTTCCCGCCTACGCCTGACGGCGTGCGGCAATCGCCTCGTACACCATGCCGACCAGCAGATCGTCGGCGTCCCTGCGGCCGAACTCGGCGGCCGCGCGGGACATCTCGTACAGCCGGTGCGGATCGGCGAGCACCGGGAGCACATGGCCCTGGATCCACTCGGGCGTCAGCTCCGCGTCGTCGACCAGCAGTCCGCCGCCCGCCTTGACCACCGGCTGGGCGTTGAGCCGCTGTTCGCCGTTGCCGATCGGCAGCGGGACATAGGCGGCGGGCAGCCCGACGGCGGTGAGTTCGGCGACGGTCATCGCGCCCGCACGGCAGAGCATCATGTCGGCCGCCGCGTACGCGAGATCCATCCGGTCCACATACGCTACCGGCACATAGGGTGGCATTCCGGGCATGTTGTCCACGCGCGGCAATTCGTTCTTCGGACCGACCGCGTGCAGGATCTGGATTCCGGAGCGCTGGAGCACCGGGGCGATCTGCTGGACCACCTCGTTGAGCCGACGCGCGCCCTGCGAGCCGCCGGAGACCAGCAGCGTCGGCAGGTTGGGGTCGAGCCCGAAGGCGGCGCGCGCCTCGGGCCTGACCCTGGCCCGGTCGAGCGTGGCGATGGTACGGCGCAGCGGGATGCCGATGTAACGGGCGCCCCGCAGCTTGCTGTCCGGGGTGGAGACGGCCACGGCCGCCGCGTACCGCGAACCGATCTTGTTGGCCAGACCGGGCCTGGCGTTGGCCTCATGGACGATGATCGGCACCCCGAGCCGTTTGGCCGCCAGGTAGCCGGGCAGCGCGACATAGCCGCCGAAGCCCACGACGCAGTCCGCCTTGGTGCGCTCCAGGATCTGCTCGGCCGCCTTGATGGTGCCGCGCAGCCGTCCGGGGACGGTGATCAGCTCGGGCGTGGGCTTGCGCGGCAGCGGTACGGCGGGGATCAGCCCCAGCTCGTACCCCCGCTCGGGTACGAGCCTGGTCTCCAGGCCGCGTTCCGTGCCGAGGGCCGTGATCCCCACGGTGGGGTCCTGCCTGCGCAGGGCGTCCGCGAGGGCGAGCGCGGGCTCGATGTGGCCGGCGGTCCCCCCACCGGCGAGTACGACATGCACCGAAATTCACCGCTCTCCGGACGGACGCTTCTTGACGCGCCGTCTCATCGTCTTCCATCTCACCCCGGCCCGCTTCCTGCGGAAGACAGGCTGCCGCATGGCCAGGGCCGCTTTCGCGGCGGGATCCTCCCGCGC
This sequence comes from Streptomyces sp. NPDC088554, assembly GCF_044752945.1. Taxonomy (NCBI): domain Bacteria; kingdom Bacillati; phylum Actinomycetota; class Actinomycetes; order Kitasatosporales; family Streptomycetaceae; genus Streptomyces; species Streptomyces sp. NPDC088554. The sequence goes on from NZ_JBIVMF010000042.1 coordinate 21,290, forward strand.
GAACGCGATCAGCAGCCCGACGGCGAACATGGTCGGCAGCAACGCCGATCCTCCGTAGGAGAACAGCGGGAGCGGGACTCCGGCGATCGGCAGCAGGCCGAGCACCGCACCCACGTTGATCACGGTCTGCACCATGATCCAGGTGGTCACGCCTCCCGCGGCGTACCTCACGAAGGGATCCTCCGTGCGTCCGGCCACGCGAATACCCGCATAGCCTAGAGCCGCGAACAGCGCGAGCACCGACAGCGTCCCCGCCAGTCCCAGTTCCTCCCCGGTGACGGCGAAAATGAAGTCGGTGTGCGGTTCGGGCAGTTGGCCCCACTTTTCCACACTCGCGCCGAGGCCGGAACCGAACCATCCCCCGGAGGCGAGGGCGTAGATTCCGTGTACGGCCTGCCAGCACTCTCCGTCGGGACCGACCTCGACCGCGCCGACGCAGGAGAACCGCGACAGCCGGTTGGCGCTGGTCTGGATGAGCATGAAGCCGATCAGCGCGGCGACACCGAGCACCCCGGCGAAGAGCCGCGTGGGCGCCCCCGCCAGCCAGAGCAGCCCGAAGAGGACGGCGGTGAGGATCATCGCCGTACCCATGTCGCCGCCGATCATGATCAGCCCGAGCAGCATGAAGGCGACCGGAACGAACGGCACCAGCAGGTGTTTCCACTGTGTCAGCAGCCGTCTTTCCTGTTTGCGGGCGAGCAGATCGGCGCCCCACAGGACCAGCGCCAGTTTGCCGAACTCGCTGGGCTGGAGCTGGAACGGGCCGCCCAGATAGATCCAGTTCTGGTTGCCCTTGACGTCCATCCCTATGCCGGGGATCTGGACGAGCACCATCAGGAAGACCGCGCCGACCAGCAGCGGGTAGGAGAGCGCGCGGTGCAGCTTGACCGGCATCCGGGTGGCGAGGAACAGCAGGATCCCGCCGATGACCACGGCGAGGAGCTGTTTGCGGAAGAAGTACGTTCCGGGCAGCGAGAGTTCGAGCGCGTAGATCATCGACGCGGAGTAGACCATCACCAGACCGAGCACGGTGATCAGCAGACCGCTGCCGAGGATCACGTAGTACGCGGTGAGCGGGCGGTCCCAGGCGCGGCGGGCCCGCTCGTACAGACGTCTGGGCGCGCCGCCGCGGGGCGGCCGGGCCGTTCCCCCGCCACCGCGCCCGCCGGCCGCCGGTGGCCTGCGTACGGCCGCTCCCGGGGCCCTGCCGCGCAGCGCGAGACCGGACCTGCGCGGCCCCGAGGGGCACGCGCCGGTCTCGTACAGGCTGTCGGAGCCGTGGGGTCCCGAGAGGGCGGGCGCGCCCGGGAGCACGCCCGCGAAGCCCCAGCGGCGTACCGCGTCGGGCCGCTGCTCTCGGTCCGCGGTGTCGTCGGCCGGCATCGTCGCTGTCCCCTCCAGTCGTGCCCGGCGCGGCCGCCGGTGGGCGGGGATCCGCGGCCGGGGCCGCGGCCGGACCGGTCAGGCGTGCCCGGCGGCGAGGTCGCGCACCGCGTCCGCGAACGCCTCGCCCCGCTTGTTGTAGTTGACGAACATGTCCATCGAGGCACACGCGGGGGCCAGCAGTACCGTGTCCCCCGGCCGCGCGAGCCGTGCCGCCTCGCCGACCGCCGCCGCCATCGCCCCAGTGTCGGTCCGGTCGAGGTCCACGACCGGGACTTCGGGGGCGTGTCGCGCGAGGGCTTCCCGGATGAGGGCGCGGTCGGCGCCGATCAGGACCACGCCGCGCAGCCGCTTCGCGGCCGAGGCGACCAGTTCGTCGAAGGACGCGCCCTTGGCGAGGCCGCCCGCGATCCAGACGATCGGGTCGTAGGCGGCGAGGGACGCCTCGGTGGCATGGGTGTTGGTGGCCTTGGAGTCGTCGATGTAGGTGACGTCCGCGACCTCCGCGACCCATTCGATCCGGTGCGGGTCGGGCTTGAAGGCGCGCAGCCCGTCGCGTACGGCCGCGGGCTCGACGCCGAAGGCTCGGGCGAGGGCCGCCGCGGCGAGCGCGTTGGCGATGTTGTGCGGGGCGGGCGGGTCGATGTCGGAGACCTGCGCCAGCTCCTGGGCGTGTTCGCGCCGGTTCGCGACGAAGGCGCGGTCGACCAGGATGCCGTCGACGACGCCGAGTTGGGACGGTCCGGGGGTGGCGAGGGTGAAGCCGATCGCCCGGCAGCCCTCCTCCACGTCGGCGTCGCGCACCAGTTCCTCGGTGGCCCGGTCGGCCACGTTGTAGACGCAGGCGACGGTGTTGCCCTCGTAGATCCGGCCCTTGTCGGCGGCGTACGCCTCCATGGAGCCGTGCCAGTCCAGATGGTCCGGCGCGAGGTTCAGCACGGCCGCCGAGTGGGCGCGCAGGCTGGGTGCCCAGTGCAGCTGGTAGCTGGACAGCTCGACGGCGAGCACGTCGTACGTCTCCTCGCCCGTGACCGCCTCCAGCAGCGAGACGCCGATGTTGCCGACTGCGGCCGTGCGCAGCCCCGCCGCCTCCAGGATGGAGGCGAGCATCCTGACGGTCGTGGTCTTGCCGTTGGTGCCGGTGACGGCCAGCCAGGGGGCCGCTCCGGGCCCGCGCAGCCGCCAGGCCAGCTCGACATCGCCCCAGATCTCCACGCCGGCCGCCGCGGCGGCGGCGAAGAGCGGCTTGTCCGGCCGCCAGCCGGGCGCCGTGACGACCAGTTCGGTGGTGTCGGGCAGGGTCGCCCCGTCGCCGAGCCGGACGGTGACGCCCAGCGCCTCCAGCTCGGCGGCCTGCGAGCGGGCCCGCTCGTCGTCCCCGTCGTTGACGACGGTGACCCGCGCCCCGAGCCCGTGCAGGACCCGGGCCGCCGGGATCCCGGAGACCCCGAGACCCGCGACGGTGACCCGCTTGCCGTTCCAGTTCACTTCTCTGCCGCCCAGCCCGCGTAGAAGATGCCCAGACCCACGATCACGCACATGCCCTGGATGATCCAGAAGCGGACCACCACCAGGACTTCGGACCACCCCTTGAGTTCGAAGTGGTGCTGGAGGGGTGCCATCCGGAAGACCCGCTTGCCGGTCATCTTGAAGGACCCGACCTGGATGACCACGGACATGGTGATCATCACGAAGAGACCGCCGAGGACGGCCATCAGGAATTCGGTACGGGAGAGGATCGCGAGCGCGGCGATGGCGCCGCCGAGCGCGAGCGACCCGGTGTCCCCCATGAAGATCTTCGCGGGCGAGGTGTTCCACCACAGGAAGCCGAAGCACGAGCCCATCAGGGCGGAGGCGACGACCGCCAGGTCCAGTGGGTCCCGTACCTCGAAACAGGCGTTGGGGTTGGTCAGCGTCAGCGCGTTGGCACAGGACTCCTGGAACTGCCAGAGCCCGATGAAGGTGTACGCGCCGAAGACCATCACCGACGCGCCGGTGGCGAGCCCGTCCAGACCGTCCGTCAGGTTCACGCCGTTGGACATGGCGAGAATCATGAACAGCGCCCAGACCACGAACAGCACCGGGCCGATCGACCAGCCGAAGTCCGTGACGAACGACAGCTTGGTGGAAGCCGGGGTGATGCCGCGCGAGTTGGCGAACTGGAGCGACAGCACCGCGAAGGTGATGCCGACGATCAGCTGACCCGCCATCTTGGCCTTGGCCCGCAGCCCCAGCGAACGCTGCTTGACGATCTTGATGTAGTCGTCGAGGAACCCGACGAGCCCCATACCGGCCATCATGAACAGCGCCAGCAGACCCGAGATCTTCGGGGTCTCACTGGTGATCACCTTCGCCAGGGCGTACGCGATGAGCGTGGCCAGGATGAAGGCGACACCGCCCATGGTGGGCGTGCCCTTCTTGCTGCCGTGCGTACGGGGTCCGTCGTCCCGGATGAACTGCCCGTATCCCTTGCGGGCCAGGAACTTGATCAGCAGCGGAGTACCGATCAGGGTCAGGAAGAGCCCGATGGCTCCCGCGAAGAGGATCTGCCTCATGGGCCGGCGACCTCGCCCTCGGTGGCGTTCTCCAGCAGCGCCTGGGCGACGCGTTCGAGACCGACCGACCTCGACGCCTTCACCAGCACGACGTCCCCCGGACGCAGCTCACCGCGCAACAGGTCGACCGCCGCCTGCGTGTCGGACACGTGCACCGACTCCTCACCCCACGAACCCTCGTTGTAAGCGCCCAATTGCAGCCAGGACGCTTCCCTGCCCCCGACTGCGACGAGCTTGCTGACGTTGAGCCGGACGGCGAGCCGTCCGACCGCGTCGTGCTCGGCGAGCGATTCGTCCCCCAGCTCGGCCATCGGGCCGAGCACCGCCCAGGTACGCCCCCCCGCGGCCCGTGAGGCACCGCCCATGGCAACCAGCGCGCGGAGCGCCGCTCTCATGGATTCGGGGTTCGCGTTGTAGGCGTCGTTGACGATCGTCACGCCGTCCGAGCGCTCGGTGACCTCCATACGCCAGCGGGAGAGGGTTCCCGCCTCGGAGAGCGCCACGGCGATCTCGTCGACGGACATACCCAACTCATGGGCGACGGCGGCCGCGGCGAGCGCGTTCGACACGTGGTGCTCACCGTACAGCCGCAGCGTCACGTCACTGCACCCGGAGGGTGTTCGAAGGCTGAACGCGGGCTGTCCTGTCGCTGTGAGACGCACGTTCTCTGCCCGTACGTCTGCTTCGCCCGACTCGCCGAAGAGCACAACACGGGCCTTTGTGCGCGAAGTCATGGCGCGGACGAGCGGATCGTCGGCGTTGAGCACCGCCACACCGCCCTCTTCGGCGGAGGGCAGGGACTCGACGAGTTCGCCCTTGGCCAGCGCGATCTGCTCACGGCCGCCGAACTCGCCGATGTGCGCGGTGCCGACGTTCAGTACGAGGCCGATCCGGGGCGGGACGAGTCCGGTGAGGTAGCGGATGTCCCCGATGTAGCGCGCGCCCATTTCGAGGACGAGATAGCGGGTGTCCTCGACGGCCCGCAGCGCGGTGATCGGCAGCCCGATCTCGTTGTTGAGGTTGCCTTCCGGCCAGACGGTGGGGCCCGCGCGGCGCAGGAGCTGGGCGATCAGGTCCTTGGTACTGGTCTTGCCGGCCGATCCGGTCAGCGCGACGGTGGTGGTGCCGAGGCGCTCGACGACGGTACGCGCGAGCGCGCCGAGGGCCTGGACGACGTCGTCCACGACGAGTGCGGGCACCCCGACGGGACGCGTGGCCAGCACGGCCACCGCGCCCGCCGCGACGGCGCCGCGCGCGTAGTCGTGTCCGTCGACGCGCTCACCGGCGAAGGCGGCGAACAGGCCACCGGGCTCCACCGCGCGGGAGTCGTAGACGACGGATCCGGTGACCCGGACGGCCGGATCCGGTATGTCGTGCGGCTGCCCGCCGACGATGGCGGCGATCTCGGCGAGAGAGAGGGTGATCACTGGGTCATCCCTGACTGTTGTTCTCGGAGCGGGGCTCGGGACGGGGCTCGGGTCCGGTCTCGGGGCCCGCGGCCCCCCGGCGGGAGCGCTCGATGGCCTCGCGCAGCACCCGGCGGTCGTCGAAGGGGCGTACCACCCCGGCGATGTCCTGGCCCTGCTCATGGCCCTTGCCGGCGATCAGTACGGTGTCGTCGTCCCCCGCGCGGGCCACCACCGCGGCGATGGCCGAGGTCCGGTCCGCGTCGACCAGGACGTCCCCGCGCTCGTGGGCGGGCACCCCGGCGGCGCCGGCCAGCATCGCGGCGAGGATCGCGAGCGGGTCCTCGCTCCGGGGGTTGTCGGAGGTCAGTACCGCGGTGTCGGCGAGACGGGCGGCGGCGGCGCCCATCGGCCCGCGTTTGGTCTCGTCGCGGTCGCCGCCGCAGCCGAGGACGATATGGACCTTGCCGGGGGTCACCTTGCGCAGCGAGCGCAGGACCGATTCGACGGCGTCCGTCTTGTGCGCGTAGTCGACGACGGCGAGATACGGCTGTCCGGCGTCCACCCGCTCCAGTCTGCCCGGTACGCCGGGGACGGCGGCGATGCCGTCGGCGGCGGTCTGCGGGTCGATCCCGGCGACCGTCAGGGTGGTGATCGCGGCCAGTGTGTTGGCGACGTTGAACGGTCCGGGCAGCGGCGCCGCCGCGGTGATCCGCTCGCCCTTGGGGCCGACCGCCGTGAAGGTGGAGCCGTGGGTGCCGATCACGACGTCCTCGGCCCGCCAGTCGGCGTCCGGGTGGCCCTCCGCGGAGAAGGTGGTGATCGGGATCTCCGCCTCCCGGGCGAGCCTGCGGCCGTACTCGTCGTCGAGGTTGACCACGCCGGTCCTGCTGCGTTCGGGGGTGAACAGCCGCGCCTTGGCCTGGAAGTAGTCCTCCATGCCGGAGTGGAACTCCATGTGCTCCGGGCTGAGGTTGTTGAAGACCGCGACGTCGAAGACGCAGCCGTCGACCCGGCCGAGCATCAGGGCGTGGCTGGAGACCTCCATGGCGACCGAGTCGATGCCGCGCTCGCGCATGACGGCGAAGAGCGCCTGGAGATCGGTGGCCTCGGGGGTGGTGCGCTCGGACTTGATGCGCTCGTCGCCGACGCGCATCTCGACGGTGCCGATCAGTCCCGTACGGTGTCCGGCGCCGCGCAGTCCGCCCTCGACGAGGTAGGCCGTGGTGGTCTTGCCCGAGGTGCCGGTGATCCCGATCTGGAGGAGGGCGGTGCCGGGGCGCCCGTAGATCTCGGCGGCCAGGTCGCCCATGCGCGCACGGGGGTCGGGGACGACCAGGAGCGGCAGCCCGGTGGCGGCGGCGCGCTCGGCGCCCGCCGGGTCGGTGAGGACCGCGACCGCGCCGAGGCCGGCGGCCTGGGCGGCGAAGTCCGCGCCGTGGAAGCGGGCACCGGGGAGTGCCGCGTACACGTCCCCGGGGCGTACCGCCCGCGAGTCGTGGGTGATGCCGGTGGCCTCGCCCGGCCCTCTCACCTCCCCCCGGCCCGGTGCCTCGGCGCCCAGCCGGGCCGCCAGCTCCGCGAGGGAGGCCGGGCGGACCCGGTCCGGACGGGGCGCTCCCGGAGGGGTCACAGGAGTGTCCTTGGGGGTGGTTCTGTACTGATCAGCTTGTGGCACGGCGGTGAGCGTACCGGGCTTCGCGGCGGACGGGCCAAGCGAGGGGGACGAGGGTACGGAGGGTTCCTGGTGGTTCCCGGAATCGGGGGTGATCGTTGTCACTGGGGCGTTCCCTGGGGGTCACTCGCCGGGTTTGAAGGTGACCGGCAGCCGGGCGGGAGTACTGCCGGTCGGTGCGACCCGCAGCGTCTTGAGAGCGAACTCCATGACCTTCTTGTAGATGGGCCCGCAGATCTGGCCGCCGAAGTAGCTTCCCGTGGTGGGGTTCTGGATGGCGCAGTAGACGGTGATCTGCGGGTCGTCCGCGGGCGCGAAGCCGGCGAACGACGCGGTGTAACCCTTGTAGACGCCCAGCTCGGGGTCGACCCGGTTGGCCGTACCCGTCTTGCCCGCGACGCGGTAGCCGGGGATCCGGGCCTTGGTGCCCGTGCCCTCCTCGTTGCCGACGACCGACTCCAGCATGGTGGCGACCGTCTTCGCGGTCTTCTCGCTGACCACCCGGGTCCTCTCGGGCACGGCGGCGGGCATGAAGTGGCCGTCGGGGCCGGTGGTGCCACGGATCAGGGTGGGCTCGATCCGTACGCCGCCGTTGGCGATGGTGGAGTAGACGGACGCGGCCTGCATGGCGTTGAGAGAGAGGCCCTGGCCGAAGGGGATCGTGTACTGCTGCGAGGTGGACCAGTCCTGCGGCCGGGCGAGGATGCCCCGGGTCTCGCCCGGGTAGTTCAGGCCGGTGGGTTTGCCGATGCCGAACTTGCTCAGATACGAGTGCAGGACCTTGTTGGCCTCGGGCTGGGTCCTGCCGAGCTGGCCGGTGGCGAGGATGGTGCCGATGTTGCTGGACTTGGCGAGGACGCCGTTGAGGGTCAGGTACCAGGTGGGGTGGTCGATGTCGTCCTTGAAGAGCCGGTCGCCCCGGTGCAGCCGGTTGGGGACGACGACATGGGTGCCGGGGGTGGCGGCCTTCTCCTCCAGCACGGCGGCCATGGACATGACCTTGCTGGTGGAGCCGGGTTCGTACACGTCCTGGAGTGCGGCGTTGCCCATGTTGGCGGTGGTGGCCCGAGTGAGGTCGTTGGGGTCGAAGCCGGGGGAGTTGGCCATCGCGAGGACCTCGCCGGTCCTGGAGTTCTGGACTATCACGTAGCCGCGGTCCGCCTTGGACTTCTTGACCTGCTCGGAGATGGCCTCCTGCGCGGCCCACTGGATGTCGCGGTCGATGGTCAGCTCGATCGAGGAGCCGGGCACCGCGGGCTTCTCCTGGGAGGTGGCGGTGGGGACGCGGCGGCCGCCGGACTGGGCGTAGGTGACCTTTCCGTCCTGGCCGGCCAGTTCCTTGTCGAGCATGGACTCGATGCCGCCGGCGCCACGGCCCGCGGCGTTGACATATCCCAGTATCCCGGCGGCGAGATCCCCGTTGGGATACACCCGCTTGCTGCTCTCCTCCTGGAACACGCCGGACAGTACGCCGATACCGGATCCGCCCGCGCTCTTCTCCTTGCTCGCCTTCTCGGCGAGAACCCGCTTGAGGTCCTTGATCTGGTTCCAGACCTGCGGGGTCTGACGGCGGGCCAGCACGGTGTAGCGGGGGGACTGCGGGCTCTTGAGCTTCTTGAGGACCGTCTCGCTGTCCGTACCGAGGATCGGCGCGAGCAGCGACGCGGCCTGCTCCGCGGCGTCGGGCAGCTTGGTGAACTCGGGGCTGAACATCGTCGGGTCGGCGGTGATGTCGTACGCGTCGACGCTGGTGGCGAGGGCGATCCCGGCGCGGTCCGTGATCTCGCCGCGCTCCGCCGCGATGGTGTGGCTGAGGTAGCGGCTCTTCTCCGCCCTGGCGGTGTACGTGCTGGCGTCGACGGCCTGCACCTGGAGCAGCCGTACGACGAACGCGAGCATGACCAGGGTCAGCCCGACCCCGACCAGCCGCAGCCGGGGCCGGGGGCTGCTGAGCTGGATACGGCGCGCGCCGGCCGCTCCGGTACGCGGACGGCCGGGCGTGGACCGTCCGGCCGGGCGCGGGCGGCGGCCGCTGCCTGAGCGCGCGGGGTTCGGTACCCGGCGGCGCGGTGGTTCCTGGGGGGGCACTGCGTCACCTGCCGGAGGTCGTCGGGGCCGGTGTCCCGGCGAGTGTTCCGGGTACGTCGCCGGGGGGAGTCGCCGAGCCGGAAGGCGAGACGGCCGGGCCTGAAGGGTACGAAGGGTCCGCAGCGCCGGGAGGAGCGGGCGCGGGCGACGGTACGACCACCGTGGGCGTGGCCTCCGTCAGGGGGGAGGGCGGCGCGGACGGCAGCGCCTCGCTCTCCTCGGGGACGCCCTTGACCGTACCGTCGGGATCGAGGAAGGCGGGGCTGCCGCCGGGCACCATGCCCAGCTCACGGGCGCGCCGCTCCAGGGCGTACGGGGCGGAGTAGTCGTCCACGTCCCGTTGCAGCGCCTGCTCCTCGTCGGTGAGGTCCGTGGTCCGCTTCTTGAGCGCGCTCAGCTGGAAGGAGCCCTCGTTGAGGGAGGAGTTCAGCAGCAGCAGGGTGATCAGACCGCCGCCGAGGAGCAGGACGACCAGCAGGACGAAGGGGGTGCGGGCCGCCGAGCTGTTCCCGGCGGGCATCAGCTGGGCGAGCCGCGCGGCCCGCCCCCTCAACTGCTTGGCCGGTCCCTTCACAGAACGTCCTCCCGGATCCGCTGCGCCCCGCGCAGCCGGGCCGGAGCCGCGCGCCGGTTCTCGGCGACCTCTTCCTCCGTGGGGAGTTCGGCGCCCCGGGTGAGCAGCTTCAGCCGGGGCTGGTAGCGCTCGGGGACCACGGGCAGTCCGGGCGGCGCGGTGTTGGCGGCACCGGCCGCGAAGACCTGCTTGACCAGCCGGTCTTCGAGCGAGTGGTACGAGAGGACGGCGATCCGGCCGCCGACGGCGAGGCTCTTGACGGCCGCCGGAATCGACTGTTCCAGTACGGACAGTTCGCCGTTGACCTCGATGCGCAGGGCCTGGAAGGTGCGCTTGGCGGGGTTGCCCCCGGTGCGCTTGGCGGCCTGCGGGAGCGCGTCGCGGATCAGCTCGACCAGGCGGGCGCTGCGGGTGAACGGCTCCTTGGCGCGCTCCTTGACGATCGCCGAGACGATCCGCTTGGCCTGCTTCTCCTCGCCGTACGCCCGCAGGATCCGCACCAGTTCACCGGGCGGATAGGTGTTGAGGACCTCCGCGGCGCCGACCCCCGTCGTCTGGTCCATCCGCATGTCGAGCGGGGAGTCCTGGGCGTACGCGAAACCGCGGTCCGCCTCGTCCAGTTGCATGGAGGAGACGCCGAGGTCGAACAGGACGCCCTGGACCCGGGAGATCCCCAGCCGGTCGAGGACCTCGGGCAGTTCGTCGTAGACGGCGTGGACGAGGGTGGCGCGGTCGCCGAACGGGGCGAGCCGCTCGCCGGAGAGCCGCAGCGCCTCCTGGTCGCGGTCGAGCGCGACCAGCCGCGCCGAGGGGAAGGCGGCGAGCAGTGCCTCACTGTGCCCGCCGAGGCCGAGCGTGCAGTCGACGACGACGGCGCCGGGCTCCACGAGGGCGGGTGCCAGCAGATCGAGGCAGCGCCGGAGCATCACCGGAACATGTCTGGCCTGATGCGCTCCCGCGTCCTCGGACGCTGTACGGATACGGCGTTCCGCGGTCGCGCGGCTCTCCAGGACTGGCTCGCTGCGCTCGCTCATGCGCCCTCTCAGGTCCGGCGCGGCCGTACGTACTGCCGGGTCCCCACCCGCTCAAGAAGGGGAGGTGGTCCGCCGGCGCCGGGAAGGGCGTCGGCCGACCGCCGAGCGGGAGGGGGCCGAGCCGCACGTTTCGCCGCACACGCGGGGAAGAATCAGGATGTGTTCGGAGTGTGTCCGTGAACTTCGCGTCACTTTAGTCCACTGGCCCTTCGGGTCAATCAACCGGCCAGCGCGTCGCGAGGGTCACTCGCCACAAGACCACAAAGGGCATATTTCACCCATTCGGCCGCTCCTCGCTCGGCCCTGTGGGTTAGCTCACAACAAGCCACGATGGCGTTCTTTGTCCCCTCTCGCAGCGGGCCTCACCTGCTGCTGACGGATAACGTCAGGGGTATGTCGACCTCCGCGCACCTCTCCACAGGATCCACCGGGACCCCCGCCGCCTCGGCCCGCACCGGCGGAACAGTCACCGACCAGCTCGTGGACGCCAACCACCGTTACGCGGCCGGGTTCGAAGACCCGGGCATGGACGCGCGGCCCGTGCTCCGGGTCGCCGTGGTGGCCTGCATGGACGCCCGGCTCGACCTGCACGGCGCGCTCGGGCTCGCACTCGGCGACTGCCACACCATCCGCAACGCGGGCGGCGTGGTCACCGACGACGTCATCCGCTCCCTGACCATCAGCCAGCGCGCGCTGGGCACCCGCAGCGTCGTCCTCATCCATCACACCGGCTGCGGCCTGGAGAGCCTCACCGAGGATTTCCGGCACGAGCTGGAGATGGAGGTGGGACAGCGGCCGGCCTGGGCCGTGGAGGCGTTCCGCGACGTCGAGCAGGACATACGCCAGTCCATGCAGCGCGTCCGCACCTCCCCCTTCCTGCCGCACACCGACGATGTCCGCGGGTTCGTCTTCGACGTGAAGACCGGCCTGCTGCGGGAAATAGACCCCTCGATCAGCCCTTCCGTCTGAGCATCGGCGCGACCGCGTCCGTATCTTCGGTGGGGTCTTCGGCGGGGCTTCGGCGGAATCCCCGAAATGGGGACACCTTCGAGGCGCTTCTTGGCCAACACGTCCCGCAAAGCCGACATATCACACCCACTTATCCACAGGCGGATGACACGAGACGGTAACGGCAACAAGAATGCGTATGCGGCAGCGTCACGGAACCTTCCGGAGACGATGCCCGTGTTTCGGGGAGGGCCGGGCCGTCTGATGAGCGTCGGCCCGTCGGAAAGGGCCGAGGAGGGCCGGGTGACGACCTATGACGATCGAGCGAGCCTCACAGATCTGACCACCACAGCGGAGCGTGTGCGCGCGTCGATGGAGGGTGTGATCGAGGGCAAGCCTGAGGTCGTACGGCTTTCACTGACCGTGCTGCTCGCCGAGGGACATCTTCTGATCGAGGATGTTCCCGGTGTGGGCAAGACCATGCTGGCAAAGGCGCTCGCGCGCTCCATCGACTGTTCGGTGCGGCGTATTCAGTTCACCCCCGACCTGCTGCCGTCGGACATCACCGGTGTGTCGATCTACGACCAGCAGAAGCGGGAGTTCGAGTTCAAACCGGGCGCGATCTTCGCCCAGATCGTGATCGGCGACGAGATCAACCGCGCCTCGCCCAAGACCCAGTCGGCGCTGCTGGAGTCCATGGAGGAGCGCCAGGTCACCATCGACGGGCACAGTCACGAACTGCCCGACCCCTTCATGGTGGTGGCCACCCAGAACCCGGTGGAGATGGAAGGCACCTACCCGCTCCCCGAGGCCCAGCGCGACCGCTTCATGGCCCGGGTGTCGATGGGATATCCGAGCGCCGAGGCCGAGCTCCAGATGCTGGGGGTGCACGGCGGGGTCTCCCCGCTGGAGGACCTCCAGCCGGTGGCCCACGCACACGACATCGTGAAGCTGATCGACGCGGTGCGCAAGGTCCATGTCGCCGAGTCGGTACGGAGATACGCGGTCGAGCTGGTCGGCGCGACGCGCAACCACCCGGACCTCAGACTCGGCGCGTCCCCGCGCGCGACGCTCCATCTGGTGCGGGCCGCGAAGGCCACGGCCGCGCTCGCCGGACGGGAGTACGCCCTGCCGGACGATGTCCAGGCGCTGACCGTGGCGGTGCTCGCACACCGGCTGCTGCCGACGGCCCAGGCCCAGCTCAACCGCCGGACCGCCGAGCAGGTCGTGCTGGAGATCCTCCAGCGGGTCCCGGTGCCCACGGCGGACGGTGGCCGCGCGCCCGCCGTCCGTCCGGCCACCGGCGGGGCGCTCTTCGGCCAGCAGTCCGGCGTACGGCGGCTGTGATGGCACCGGCCGCCCCGGACGGCGAGGAGAAGAGCGGGCCGCGGGCCGCGCTGTCCGGACTGACGACACGCGGCCGGTCGTTCCTGGCCGCGGGGGTCGCCGCGGCGGTCTGCGCCTATGTGCTGGGCCAGTCGGATCTGCTGCGGGTGGGGCTGCTGCTGGCCGTGCTGCCGCTGATCTGCGTGGCGGTGCTCTACCGCACCCGCTACCGGGTCGCGGGCAGCCGCAGGCTGACGCCCTCCCGGGTGCCCGCGGGCTCCGAGGCCAGGGTCCATCTGCGGATGGACAATGTCACCCGACTGCCCACCGGACTGCTGATGCTCCAGGACCATGTGCCGTACGTCCTCGGCCCGCGCCCCCGCTTCGTCCTGGACCGGGTGGAGCCGGGCGGTCGCCGTGAGGTGTCCTACCGGGTCCGCTCGGATCTGCGCGGGCGCTATCCGCTCGGCCCGCTCCAGCTGCGGCTGAGCGACCCCTTCGGCATGTGCGAGCTGACCCGCTCGTTCAGCGCGTACGACACCCTGACCGTCATCCCGCACACCGAACCACTGCCGCCCGTGCGCCTCGCCGGTGAGGCGTCGGGGTACGGGGACGGGCTCCAGCGCTCGCTGGCGCTGGCCGGTGACGACGACGTGATCCCCCGCGGCTACCGCCACGGGGACGACCTGCGCCGGGTCCACTGGCGCTCCACCGCCCGCCACGGCGAGCTGATGGTGCGCCGCGAGGAACAGCCGCAGCGCGCCGGATGTACGGTCCTGCTGGACACCCGGCGCTCCGCCTACCTGGGCTCGGGGCCCGACTCCGCCTTCGAGTGGGCGGTGTCGGGCGCCGCCTCCGCGCTGGTGCACATGCTGGAACGCGGCTTCGCGGTACGGCTGCTGACCGACACCGGCAGTTCGGCGCCGGGCGAGGGGTCCGACGGCTTCGCCGGGGCGACCCACGACTCCGCGGAGGCGGCCGGACTGATGATGGACAGCCTCGCGGTCGTCGACCACTCCGACGGTACGGGCCTGTCCCCCGCCTACGACGTGCTGCGCGGCTCCACCGAGGGACTGCTGATCGCCTTCCTCGGCGACCTCGACGAGGAACAGGGAGCCGTGGCCGCCCGGATGCGCCAGCGCGCCGGCGCCGGTGTCGCCTTCGTACTCGACAGCACCGGCTGGACGCAGGGCTCCGGGCCGGGTGACCGCGCCGAGGAGCGGCTGCGGCAGCTGCGCGAGGCGGGATGGACCGCGCTCGCCGTGCCCTCGGGGGCCGAACTGCCCGAGCTGTGGCGCCAGGCCGCCCGGCAGAACTCGGAATCGGCCGTCGCCGGCGGCCCGACAGGCTTCTCCGGAGGATGGTCATGAGCGGACGCGGGAGGCTGGCGCTCTGCGCCTTCGCCGCCACGCTGATGGCGGCGGGCGCCCTGGTACCCCTGGTGGAATCGTCCCTCTGGCTGCTCCAGGCCGCGGTCATGGTGGCGGTCATGAGTCTGGTGGGCGCGCTGGTGCGGCGGGCCCCGCTGGCCAGGGCGCTGACCGTGGTGTTCCAGACCGTCGCCGCCGTACTGGTACTCACCTCGGTCTTCACCAGGGACGAGGCGCTGTTCGGTTTCCTGCCGACACCCGATGCCCTCCGGGAGTTCGGCGACCTGTTCGCCTCGGGCGCCGACGACGTCGGACGGTACGCGACCCCGGCGCCCGCGACCGACGGCATCCGGCTGATGCTGATCGGCGGGGTCCTGCTCATCGGGCTCGCGGTGGACACCATAGCGGTGACCTTCCGCAGCGCGGCCGCGGCCGGACTGCCGCTGCTGGCCCTCTACTCGGTGGCCGCGGGGCTCTCGGGCGGATCGGGCGGCTGGGTGTGGTTCCTGCTCGCGGCCACCGGCTATCTGCTGCTGCTCCTGGCCGAGGGCCGGGACCGGCTCTCCCAGTGGGGCCGGGTGTTCGGCGGTACACCGCGCACAAGCCGGTTCAGCGCCCTCCCCGACGCGTCGGAAGGCCGGGCCCCGGTCCGTACCGGACACCGGATCGGTGTGGTGGCGCTGGGGGTCGCGCTGGCCGTGCCGGCCGCCCTGCCCGCCCTGGACGGCGGACTGCTGGCCAACGCGGCCCGGGGCGCCGGCACGGGGGTGGGCGGCGGAGGCACCATCTCCGCCGTGAACCCACTGGTCTCCCTCCAGGACAACCTGAACCAGCCCGAGGACCGCGAGGCCCTGCGCTACAAGACCAACGCCAAGAACACCCAGGACCTCTATCTGCGGATCATGGCGCTCGACAAGTTCGACGGGACGTCCTGGCGGTTCTCGCAGCGCAGCGTCGAGGACGTCCCCGACCGGCTGCCGAACCCACCGGGCCTGCGCTCCGGCATCAGCACCACCGAGATCACCACCAATGTCTCGGCGGCCGGCTGGTACCGGCAGAACTACCTGCCGATGCCCTATCCGGCCACCCAGGTGCAGATCTCCGGGCGCTGGCGCTTCGAGCCCACGGGCCGGACGCTGGTGGGCGACCGCGGGCAGTCGACACGCGGTGCGCAGTACGAGGCCGACAGCCTTCAGGTGAACCCGACCCGCGAGCAGCTGGCCGCCGCCCCGGAGGCCTCGCCCGAGCTGCGCCGTGAGTACACCGAGGTCCCGTCGAGCCTCCCGGATGTGGTGCGGCAGACGGCGCGCCAGGTCACCGAGGGCTCGGCGAACGACTACGAGAAGGCCGTCAAGCTCCAGGACTGGTTCGCGCTGGACGGTGGCTTCACGTACAACACCGAGGTGGACTCGGGCACCGGGGTCACGGCGATCACCCGCTTCCTCCAGAACAAGGAGGGCTTCTGCGTCCACTTCTCGTTCACGATGGCCGCGATGGCCCGCACGCTGGGGATCCCGGCGCGGGTGGCGGTGGGCTTCACACCGGGCACCCCGCAGCCGGACGGCAGCATGTCCGTCGGACTGCGCGACGCCCACGCCTGGCCCGAGCTGTACTTCGAGGGCATCGGGTGGACCCGGTTCGAGCCGACCCCGAGCCGGGGCACCACCCCCGACTACACCCGCCCGGAGGCCCCCTCGGACAGCCCGAGCGACGCCGGGCGGCCGTCCACCGACGCGTCGGACGAGCCGTCCACCGCGCCGGCCGACTCCGACAGCTGCCCGGCCCAGGCCCGCAGGCTGGACGAGTGCGACACGGCCGCCCCCAGCGCCGTACTGGCACCGACCGACTCCGGTCCCCCGCTGGGGACCGTGCTCGGTATCGTCCTGGGCACCCTGGCCGCCCTGCTGCTCCCCCTGCTGCCGCTGCTGTGGCGGATCAGGGTCAGGGCCCAGCGGCTGGGATCGGGCGGGCGCGCCCCCGAGGACGCCGTGGACCGGACGCTCGCGGCCTGGCGGGAAATCACCGATACGGCCTGGGACCACGGCATACCGCCGGACGACTCCCGGACCCCGCGAAAGGCGGCGGCCCGGATCGTACAGCTGGGCGGTCTCGACGAGGAGGCGGCCGACGCGGTCCACCGGGTGGCCCGTTCCGTGGAGCAGGTGCTGTACGCGCCGGATCCGCGGCCGGGGACGGGGCTCGCGGACGACCTCCGGCTGATCCGGGAGGGTCTGGGCGCCTCGGCGACCCGCTGGACCCGGATCCGGGCACTTCTCGCGCCCCGCTCGTCCGTTCGGGTGATCTGGGCGGCGTCGGAACGCTGGACCGCGCTCACCGCCCGCTGGGCGGCCGGGCGTGAGCGGCTCCTCACCCGCTGGTCGGCCACGACGACCCGCTGGCGCCCGTCCCGGCTGCGGGGCTGACCGCCCGCCGGGCCCGCCCCGGACCAGGCCCGTGATGCTCCGCACACCGGTGCGGAGCATCACGGGCGGCGCCGTACAGAACGGCGCCGTACCCCGGGGAAAGCCCGCAGAGCAGTGGCGTACGACTGAGGGGCGAACGCTCATGGCGCTCGCCCCTCAGTCGTACGTTACTGCTGGTTACTGCTCGGCAAGCCTGAGAACCGTCAGGGACTCACTGGCCCTGTTCGTCACGGCGGCGCTGCCACCGCTGCTCGATCCGGTTCATCATGGAGCGGCGCTGTCCGGACTGTCTCCGATCGGCGGACGCACCGCCGGCCGAACGCTGTTCGCCCGGTTTGGGCGCTTTACGCCAGCCGGTGACCGCCAGGACCGCGCAGCCCAGCATGACGAGGAACCCCACCACACTGATCCAGATCTGCTGGGCGACCATTCCGGCCATGAGGAGCGCGATACCCACCAGGAAGCCTGCGACTGCCTGGTAGACCCGTCGCCGGGTGTACGTACGCAGCCCGCTTCCCTCAAGCGCTGTCGCGAACTTGGGATCTTCGGCGTACAGCGCTCGCTCCATTTGCTCGAGCATTCGCTGCTCGTGCTCCGAGAGCGGCACGGAGTCCTCCTAGTCGTCGGTCGCGGGGGGCGACCGGTATGCGGCTCCTTCAAGGATAGGCAGGGAATCGCCCCCGTGAAACCCGCCCTCAACGCCAATTCGCCATTCCGGGCCGCCATGTCGGCTCGGCTGCTGAGGCGTTGATTCCCCAACCATCGATCCGTCATGCCGGATGGTGTACCCCGATCATACGGCGCGCGGCGCCATGCCGGGGGGCCTGTGGCGCACTCCATGCGCGGCTGCGTCGCTGATCAGCCATGCGATCGGGGTCCTGGACCGCTCCGGGGCACCCTCCTGGGCCGTTCCGGGGGTTTTGCGCGCGGCCGGGAGTCAGTGCCGCTTCTCGCCCAGCACATGCAGCTGGCCCGCCACGGAGTGGAAGGCGGGCAGCTCGGCGGCGGCGGCCTCCAGCTTCAGCAGCGCGTCCAGCGCACCCGGCTGGGTGTCCACCAGACCGCCGGGGACCAGATCGGCGAAGACCCGGACGCCGTGCACCGCGCCGACCCGCAGCCCCGCCGCCTCGACCAGCTCCGTGAGCTGGTCGGCGGTGAACCTCCGGGGCACCGGGTCGCCCTCGCCCCAGCGCCCGGCCGGGTCGGTGAGCGCCTGCCTGGCCTCGGTGAAGTGCCCCGCGAGCGCCCTGGCCAGCACGGCACCGCCCAGCCCCGCCGCCAGCAGGCTGAGCGCCCCGGCCGGGCGGAGCGCCTCGACCGCGTTCCGGATGCCCTCGGCCGGATCGTCCACGTACTCCAGGACACCGTGGCACAGCACGGCGTCGAAGCCGTCGCGCTCGACCACGTCGAAGAGGCCGTGGATATCCCCCTGCACCCCGCGGACCCGCTCGGCGACCCCGGCCTCGGCGGCCCGGCGCTCCAGCGCGAAGAGCGCGTTCGGGCTGGGGTCGACCACGGTCACCCGATGGCCGAGGCGGGCGACGGGCACCGCGAAGTTGCCCGTACCCCCTCCGGTGTCGAGCACATCGAGGACATCCGTCCCCGCCGCCTTCGCCCGGCGGTCGAGCGCCTCCTTGAGGACCTCCCAGACCACGGCGGTACGGAGGGAACCACGGGGGCGGGACGGTGTCTCCCCACCGAAGACAGGGGAAGGGTGCGACACGGCAGTTGACTCCTCGGCGCGGTGCCGCCCCGCACGGCGGGGCGAAAAGGGGTGCGGGCTCTGCCGCCCACCTTAGCCTCGATCCACCGACGTGATGCCTGTGGATAACTTTCAGGAGAACGAGGAAGTGCCTTGTGACCTGCGATGATGGGAGTTCTTCAGGCTTCCG
>NZ_JBIVMF010000043.1:0-29761 GCF_044752945.1 Streptomyces sp. NPDC088554
GCGGGGAGAAGATCTGGCCGTACGCGGGGAAACCCGTGGCCATAAATTGCGCGGTATTTGGCCGCACACGGGGAGCTTACGGAGACCGCCGTCACCGGGTCGCGACGCCGTCGATCTTCACCTGCGCGTCGTACACCTCGACCAGCGGCAGCCCCATCGACTTGAGTACGACATTGACCTGATCGTTCGATGCCATCGGCGCCGAGCCGGCTGGCGCGAGTGGGTAGATCTGCCGGATCACCTGTTCGCACTGCGACATGTGCATCAGCACGAGATCCGGCATGAGGATCACAGCCGGCTTTTCGCCGTTCGTCGCGGTGTACGTACGCTGCCACGACTTGAGATCGGTGAGCGGCGTCGCGTTCGCGTGGTCCGACCACAGCGTCGCGGCGACGACCGAGTGCGAAGCGATCCGCCCGAAGTCGACGGTCGTCTTCAACTCGGGGACCGGCACAGCTGCGCCGACAAGCGCGGCGCCGCGGGCGACCTCGAACCGGGCGCCGATGTTCGTCGCGATGCGGTTCGCGTCGCGAGCGATGAACGGCAGAGCGTCGGAGTTCGCGAGCTTGCGCTGCCTGAGCCTGTCGTACTCGTTGAGCGGGATCTTCTCGCTGATGGGCGGCAGTTCGCCCATGACCTTCCCGATCCCCTCGCGGCGGCCGATCTTGCTCTCGGTGTCCCACGACCGGTACGACGCCGTTTCGGCGAGCCCCCCGCCGCCCTTCGTGAACTCGAACACGATGTCGTCGACGGTCACGTTCGGCAGCCACCGCGACAGCGTGAAGCGGTTCACCTGCAGATCGGCGAGCGCCGCACGAATCAGCCCGGTGAGCGCCGTCGGCTCGATGAAATCGGTATCCAGGGTCCAGCTCATCTCATCACTTCCTTTCAGACGAACCGGATCGAGCCGGCGACGTCGGTCTTACCGGCGGCGTCGACGGCACCCAGCGGCAGGCGCGACTCGCGCACCTTGCCGTGTGTGAACAGCGCCCCGGACGGGTCGAGTGTGTTGACCAGAGGCGCCCCGACGGCGGAGAACAGAAACCCGACGAGCTTCTCGCGACCGTCGGTCGCGGCGTTGTCGTACGGGCCGTACTTCCCGCCGACCGTGATCTGCCCGAGCGGGATGCCCGACTTGAAGAACCCGGCCGGGTAGTGCGTCGCCGGCGTGAACAGCGAGGTGTCGAGAGTGATCGTCTCGGTCGCCTGCGTCCCGTGCTCGGACCCGAGCCACGACTGATCGTCGGTGCCGAATGTCTGCGTCTTGATGCTGAGTTCCATGGGTGTGATCCCTCCCGAGATCAGGTCTTGTTGGCGCCGCCGCCAAGCAGCGTCTTGTAGAGCTCGGCGCCCTCGGCGAGCGAGCTGCCGCCGCTGCCGCTGCCGCCTCGCTGCCGCGTGCCCTGGTAGCCGCTGCCACGGGTCCGGCGACGCGTGTCGCTGCCGCCGTCCTGGTCGCCGTTGTTGTCGCCCTCGCCGTCGCCCGTGTCGGGCTTCTTCGGCGCGAGCCGGTCGATCAACTTGCCGAGCCCGTCCTCATCGACGTCGCCGTTCGCGTCGATGTACTTCGAAAGGTTCACGTCCTCGACGACGTCGGTCGGGCTCTCGATCCGGCCGGACGCGCCGGCGAGGAACACCTGCCGAGCGAGGGCAGCGGCGCCGCGCGAGCGTTCCTCGGCGACCGCCTTCTTCACTGCCTCGCCGATCGCCTTTTCGGTGTCCGTGGCGTTCGCGGCTTTGAGCTCTTCGAGTTCCTTCGCCGCGGCGGCGTTCGCTTTGGCGCGCTCCTCGTGCTTCCGTGACTGCGCCTTCCACTTCTCGACGTCCGAATCGCCCTTGCCCGTGTCGGGCTTGTCGTCGGTGCCGTCTCCCTTGCCGCCCTTGTCGTCGCCGGTCTTGCCGCCCTTGTCGTCTCCGTCGCCGCCGTCCGCGTAGAGCACGGGCGAGAACGGGTGGCTCGGGTAAGGGTGGGTCCAGCCCGCCGACTGAATGCCGGGCAGGGGGCGAGGTGTTGCGCGCATGGCTGTGTCTCCCGTGTCGGGTGGGGTGAGCGAGGGTGCGCCGTGTCGGCGCCGTACGTCACGCGGCCGGGATGTCGTCCGGTCCGGTGAAGTGATCGCGGCGTACGGCCAGCAACGGGCCGATCTCGCCGTGCTCGCGCGTAATGATCACGTCGCGGTAATCGGGGGCGCGGCCGCCGCGGTCGGAGGAACCGACACCCTTCGTGATGGCGTCGTGTGCTTCTTCGAGCAGCCGCTCGTCGATGATCTGTCCCGGATCGCGGTTGCCCGGAAGGGGCTCGGGCTTGCAGTGGCAGCCCGGGTGAATCGGCATGAGGTTCTCCACCCGGTACCGCTGCGTCGAGGCGATCGTGCAGAGCGCGCAGTTCTTCCCGCTGCTGAGACGCCGGCGGAAGAACTGGGCGCCGCCCCGCCGCATGGACTGCTGCGCCGCGTGCGTGCGGGCGAGCTGCAGATCGGTCTCGGTGATGCTGAGCAGCCGCGTACGCCCCTGCCCGATCGCGTCGGCGTAGTCCGCGCCCCGTGACAGGGCCGTGTACGCAGTGACGAACGGCCGGCGGTACACCTCTTCGGGCGGGGTGCCGCGCAGCGCCTCGCCGAGCTGCACGCCCGCCGGGGCGGCCGCGCCGCCGAGCATGTCGGCGATCATTGACGAGAGGTACGCGTCAGTGAGCTGCCCCATTTGCTGCTGCGTCGCGAGCACGACGGGCAGCACGCGCTCGATGAACAGAGCGGCGTCGGCGTCCCGGTAGTTGCCGAGGCTGTCGAACGCGTCCAGGACGAACCCGATCAGCCGGTCGCGCAGCGAGCCCGACAGTGCGTCGTACCGGTCGCTAAGCGCCGCCTGCAGCGCTTCACCCATCGAGTGCCCCGCCGTCGTCCGCGAGGTTGCCCGCAGTCGGCGCCGCGGTCGGCGCCGGCAGCAGCGAGGCGGCGAGCAGCGCCTGAGACGCCGCGCCCGCCGTGATGCGCCGCACCTGCGCCGGCGTCTCGCCCATCTCTTCGGCGACGACGTCGAGCGGATAGCCGATGCTCTTGAGCTTGGTCGCTGCGTCTGCCTTGACCGCGAGGGACGCGTGTGCCGGGTTCGCCCACCGCACCTCGGCCTCGGTGTAGTCCTCGGGCACGCCGGCTTGTGCGGCACACAGCGACATGACCGACTCGATCCCCTCGCCGAACGCTGCGATGTGCTCCCTGCACTTCGCCACGTGCAGGATGTCGAGCGCCCCGATCGTGTCGGCCGCGATGTTCACGAGCTGCCCGGCGTAGTAGTACGCGGGGGTCTGAGACAAGATCAGCATGTCGCGCACGTCGCTCTCGTGCTCTTTCAGGAACCCGCTCAAGTCGGTCGCGTCGAGCTGCCCGAACTGCGCGTTCTCGCCCTCGCTCGCCCACAGCGAGTTAGGACCGGGAACGAATGGCTGCTCGACCACAGTGAGCCCGGTCGCCGGGTCGGTCCGCTTCGCGAACTTGTGGCCTTTGACCCACTTCTGCCGAAACCCGCTGTACCGGGATGCGGCCATGCGGTTCAAGATCCCCATGTTCACGCGGTCTTGAATGTCCAGCACGCCGGCGAACTCGGGCTCGGGCTCTTCCCCAAGATCGGGCATGCGGGCGAACTCGACGAGCGGCAGCATGCCGAGGTCGTGCGGCTCGCCGTCCGGCCCCCCGATCCACTCCCAGGAATCCGGCCCCCACGGGAGCCGGCGGCCGCACCGCTCTTTCGTCCGGTACGGAAAGCGCACGTCGTCGAAGAACACGACCGCGTACCCGTACCCGTCAACTTCGTCGTACCAGGCTTTCAGCCCGACGTACGGCTCGCCGGTCTCGGGGTCCGTCCACACGATGCACTCGCGCGGGTGCTCGGGCGTGATCAGCGGTGACGGTCGGCCGTTGTCCTCGGTGCGGGTCGGGTGCGGACCGACGAGCATGTACCCGACGCTCTGCGTCATGGCGACCCGCCATACGAGCTTCTGTCGGCTGTCGAGTCTGTTCTGCTGCCACCATCGCGAGGCGAGGTCGTCCGGCTCGCCGTCCGGTCCGGTGACGCCGAGGGCGAGCAGCCGGTGCACGGATGCGTTCGAGATCAGTTGGCAGAAGTTCGTACGGCTCTTCCGTTGGAAGTCGACGAATGCCTTCTCGGCGTTCTTGGGCAGCTCGGGCAGCGGCGGCTGCCCGCGGTAGTACCGCCACCACTCGTCGAGCTGCCCCTGCCGCGCCCGCAGCTTCCTGCCGAGCCGCAACAGCCACCAATCCGGAGAGTCCGGGGTTTCGTCGAGCACGCCGTCGCCCCCTTCCGGGCTCGTGATCAGAACGTGAACCCGCCCATTTCTTCGGCCTCGACAGCGAGACCGGCGGCGATCGCGTCGAGGCGGCACTGCCACGCGAGGACGGACGCGACCGTGGCGTCGATCTTGTCGGGGCTGTCCGGATGGGCCTTCATGATCTGAATTCCCGAACGGGTCTTGCGGCGCCGTGCGTTGAGCAGATGCCGGGTAAGGACCGACGACCCGTCGTACGTGAGCTCACGCTCGACGAGCGCCGTGTGAAACTTCTCCAGCGCCCGGACGATCAGGGTCGAGCGGCCGCCGGTCATCCACCATTCGACCGGGTGGTTCCGGGTCGACTGCACGAGCAGCCGCGGACCGTACGCCGCTTCCCAGTCGGCGACGTGCGATTCCCATTTCGCGGGGTCGGCGTAGAACCCGACGACGTTGTACCGGTCGAACGTCGCGGCGACCTCGGCGAGCACCTCGACGACCGGCACCTGCCAGTTCTCGCCGGCTTTCCCCTCGGGCTGCTCCCATACGCGGATGGTGAACACGTGCCCGTCGGACAGCCGGCAGCCGATCAGCGCGGTCGCGTCCGTGACGCCGCGCGCCCGCTTCCGCGAGCCGTCGAACCCGAGCGTGATGCGCTCGCCCTCGCCGACTTCCTTCGAGAGATCGGACGCCGCGCGAACCTCGGGCTGTGACAGCCACGCATCCGCCGCGTGCGTGACTTGGTTCAGGTAGTCGCTCCGCAGATCCTGCGGGTCGTTCGAGGTGTCTGCGAAGTCCTCGACGAGCCGCTCGATCGGCGACCAACCGGGCGGGCACGGCGGGTCGTGCAGCACACACCCGTCGGGGTGATCGCTGCTGTCGCCGTACGCGTACCGCAGCCCGGCGACGAGCGACTGCTCGTCGGTCATGTCCGTATCGCCGGGCGCCTCGCGGTGATCGACCACGATGCCGCGGCCGCGCGACCGCCCGTCGAGGATCGCCTGATAGTCCGCAGCCGACTGTTCCGCGACGGACCCCTCGCCGGGGGTGAACGCGTTCGGCGTCTCGATCAGGCTGCCGCCGAGCTTGCCCGCGTTGAACCTCATGGTCTTCGCGAGCCGGCGGCCGCCGTTGGCTTCCTTCCATTCCTCGGTCTGGTCGAGGATCGCGAACACGGCCGGGTTTCCCTTGACCGACGTCGCCGACGACGTGATCGGCTCGATCAGTCCGCGAGGCAGCAGCACCTTTGTGTCGAGCACCTCGACGCCGTACGTGTCGGCGAGCGACCCGCCGCGCGCCATCTCCAGCAGCGGCGCCCAAGAGTTCGCGGTCTGCGCCTCGGAGACTGCAGCCACCTGCACGAGCGGCGTGCGCAGCGACGACCACGGTCGAGCGACCGGCTCGCCGTAGGCGTCCCACCCTGCCGCGACGACGTCGCCGCACGCCTCGGCGAGAGCGATCGCCGCGAGGAACGGGGACTTGCCCCACCCGCGCGAGCGCGACAGCACGCCGCGCCGGATGACCCGCTTGCCGGTGACCGGGTGCAGCTCGTAGAACCGCAGCAGAAACTCGGCTTGCTCCTTCGTCGGCAGGTACGGCTCGTACTCATCGCGGCCGGGCTGCGCAAGGTGCTCGATGATCCAGTCGAGTACCTGCCATCCGAGGGTAGGCAGCTCTCCCTCGTACTCCGGTCCCCGCCATGGCACAGCGGACCCCCGAGCTAGTCAGTGTCCGCGCCCGGGTCGGTCTTGCCGCCCGGCATCATGCGCAGCTCGCCGTAGTGCGACCGGGCCGACGGGGCGCCCGACGAGCCGCGGCCGCCGTCGAGCCCGTCCGCCTCGGCGAACACCATTCGCAGCCGAGCCCGGTCGGCCGGCGTAGCGCCGAACGCAGCGACGCGCAGCCGCAGCTCGCCGGCCGCGGTCAAGTTGCCGCGCCACATCTGCGCGTGAATCAGGGCGGTGTCGAGTAGGAACTGCCAGTCAGCCGAGCCGAGGTGCTCGGCCTGCGGGGAGTTGATCCACATCTGCCACCATTCGCGGGTGCGCTCGGGCCACACGAACTCGACGAGCTGCCCGTCGCGCTCGATACGGAAGTCGGGCAGCTCGGGTGCCGTCGCCGCTTCCCACCTGAGTACGGTCTGCGGGATCGCATCCTTGTTGCGCCGCGCGCGCCGGTCGTTCGGCTTCGGTGCCGGGCCGGTTCCTCCCATGGCTGTACCTCCCGTGTCGGGTGCGCCGCAGCACACCCGTGTCGGGGCGCTACAGCAGTACGTCGATTACGTGCTGCAGCTCGCCGAGGCGCCGCGGCGTGTCGCCGTGCGTCCGCCCCGTGACTGCGATGTACCGGCCCGTCGCGTACAGCTCGACCGAGCCGCCGTTGACCGTGATGCGCCTGCCGCTCTGCAGTGCGCCGCGCCCCCACACGTGCAGCCCGTCGCCGGACCGGGACACCTCGACCCACGTGTCGTCGGCGGCGTCGAGGATCGTCTGCGCCCACCCGGCGACCTCGCCGTCGGGCGCGATGCAGTGGTCGAGGTCGAGGCACACGAGCCCGTCGCCGTTGAGGACGAACCCGAGCCCGGCGCCGGCGCTGCTCGCTGCAGCGTCGGCGTAGCGCGACCACGTCGACGGGTCGGTGCTGCTCGCCGTGCCGCCGTCGACCGTGATCGGAACCTTCCGAGCGGTGTGCCGGATCCAGCGCGGCCGGCTCGTGAGCTCGGCGGGCACTGTGCGGCGCGCGCGATGCGCTGCGGCGCGACACCGTGGCGAGCAGAACCTCGCGTGCCGCCGCGCAGTGATGCGCAGCGGGTTCGGGCAGTGCTCGCAGGTCGGTGTTGCCATGCCTCCATGATATCGCGGCGTACGCTTTTAGCGCTCTGACCTGCGGGTATCAGGTGTGTATCAGTGGGGCGACGGGGTGAGACGCTCCGTGCGGCCCCTCAACCGCACGGCATCGAATCACCCCGCCGCACCCGTGCTCGCCCGCCAGCAAGCCGCCCGCGCGCCACCACGCGGCCGTTTTCCCCAGACCCGTACAGAATCCGAGCCGCAGCACCTCCCGGGCCTCCCGCCGGGCGGGGAAGGGGAGTCACCCCCAGGGGGTGCACAGTCAAATCGGGTTGCAGCCCAGCACGGCACGGCGGATTCAGTGCAGGCCGGGGTGCCGCTCGGGCGGTCGGCGCGCACGGTTCGCCCAACGCGCGGCGTTGCCCTGCTGGCTGGACTTGAGCGCGTGGCAGTCCGCGCACAGGGCCTGGAGGTTCTCGTACCGGTGGTTGGCGCGGTCGCCGATGTGGTCGACCTGGTTCGCCGGGCGCCCGCACACGCGCCCCTCGCTCCGCTGTCGGCACCGGTACTCGTCACGGGCCAGGACGGACGGGCGGATGACGGTGTACCAGTCCGGCGGCAGCTCAGCACGCCGGTTGCTCCCCGCCCATCCGCCGCTCATGATCGCGCCCGCCTCTCGCCTCGCAGGCACTGCTGCTCGCCGTCGTCCTGGTCGTCGTACGGATCGGGGACGGCACGCTCGGTGCTGCTGTCGAGGGCAACACCGTCGAGTGCCTGGTCGCCCCCGGCGAACCCGATCAGCATGCACGGCCCGGCGGCCGACGGTTCGGGCGCAGCAATGGCGGACCAGAGGCACAGCACGGCGACCTCGGCCTCTGTGAGCGTGGCGTCGAGGAGTATCTCGCGGGTGCCGTCGCTGAGGCGTAGGCGTAAGGGGCTGGGTCCTCTCGGCCGAAGGAGGGGGCGTTCCGGGGAGGGGAGTACTGCTGGTGGGGTATGCGAAAGGCCCCCGGTGGGAGGGGGCCTGAGGTTCTGTGTCCGGGCACGACGGACTTGGGAGGAGTATGTGACGACTGGTTACTGAAAGTCAAGCGCGGTCGTGGGGCGGGCGCTCGGACCTGGGTTGCTGGTGTAGATGGGGACCATGATGGTGATGTACGTCGGCCCCACCGGGTGGGGGGAAGACCAGTGGGGCCGACGGGTACCAGCAGCGAGTGTGCGGGCCCCCAATCGTCAGGCGGTTTCGTTGAGGAAGTTCTTCACGACCGGTATGGCGCGGTGCCTGGTGAGCTCGGAGCGCAGACCGATCAGGGTTTCGCTGCCACGTGCAGAGCTGACACCGCCCAGCAGGTTGACGGACTGCTGTGCCGTCTCCACGGCGCCGTCCAGGTCTCCGAGTGCAAGGTACGCCTCGGCCTTCCGGGCAAGGTAGATCGCTGTGCCGCGTGGTTCCTTCTCCGGGTCGTATGGGTCGTGGTGGGTCGCGGCCGCCGAGAAATACGTCAGGGCGCGCTGCGGGTCGCCGAGGCTGAGCGCGGTTGAGGCGGCGGCCTGGAATACCTCGCCCGTGGTGACCCAGTACATCGACTGCTGGTCCTCGTCCGGCGGGATGCCCTGGTCGTACGCGGTGAGTGCGTCGTCGATCGCCCTGTACGCGGCGGTGGGTTCCTGGGCGATCGAATAGGCGCGGGCCTGGCGGATGTGGAGCATTGTCAGCACCCGGGGCGAGGTGATGTTCGCGCGGTGGGCAAGGGCCCCGTCGATGAGATCGAGTGCTCCGCGGGGGTCGGGGTGGCTGTTGGAGTAACGGACGTTCGCCCAGAAGGCGAGTGTGGTCGCTCCGGCCGTACGGTCGCCGGACCCGGCGGCGGCCCGCAGGGCGGTGATGAAGTGTTTCTCGGCGGCGGCGTTCCGGCCATTGTCGAACGCGCACCAGCCGGCCAGTCGGGAGGCTTCCGCCGCGCAGGCGTGGAGGCGTTGGCCGGTCTCCTCGCTGTAGGTGTTGTCCCGCAGGAGCCGGGTGATGAGACGGCTCTCGGCGCGAGCGGCGTCGTAGACGTGGTCGCTGCCGAGGTCGTCATCAAGGTGGCGGAGCTCGTTGAGTCGGCTGTCGAAACGGTCGGCGACGGCGGCGCCGATCTGGCGGCCGCTGGATGAGAATGCGGTGGCGGGCTCGGCGGTGGTCCACTGGGCAAGGACCGCTGCGACCGTGGCGGTCGTGGCGATCAGAAATCGGCGTCGGTCCTGCTCCATGGGTCCTCCGGCGTCTTCGAGTGCTTGGATGGTTCCCGCCGGGGTCCAGGGTGATTCCCAGATAGTGGTGTCGTCTCGTAAGGCGAGCAGGAGCCAGTGCGGCCAGGGCCTGGCGTGGACTTCCCGGCTGTCTATTCCGAGGACATCGGCCATCGCCAGCTGGGTCGGAATGTTTGGAGTCTGAGGGCTTTCCGGCCGGGTCCAGCGGCTGATCTTCTCTTTGCGGACCGCCATGGCCCCGTATCCAAGGTCTTTGTGCCTGGCGGCGACTCGGCGAAGACAGTACTCGTTCGTCCACCCGCGCACGGTCAGCACCTGGTTGAGCGGGTGCCGGTCTTCCAGAATCGCGCTCACGCTTGACCTCCTGGGATACAGAGCCCCAAGTCTGCGCGATGGGAGGGCGGCGGGGAACGCGTTTCGGGAGCAAGGCAACCGGAGCAACTGGCGGCAACCCAGAGCAACTTGAAGCATCTTCCCGGCGGCGGCGATGCGCGCTGTGATGTGTCTCAGCCCGGCAGCACAGCACCGGGTGCGAGACGGAGGGGCGACGTTCGACCTCCATTCGAGGCCGATGGT
The DNA here is from genome assembly GCF_044752945.1 of Streptomyces sp. NPDC088554. Taxonomy (NCBI): domain Bacteria; kingdom Bacillati; phylum Actinomycetota; class Actinomycetes; order Kitasatosporales; family Streptomycetaceae; genus Streptomyces; species Streptomyces sp. NPDC088554. The sequence goes on from NZ_JBIVMF010000043.1 coordinate 9,901, forward strand.
CAGCACGTCACACCGGCCTTGGAAGACCTGATCCGACAGCCGTATACGTACGAAGGAGATCGTCATGGAGAACACCAGCACCAGCATCCAGACCGCCCAGGCCCCCACCACCTCCGAGGGCTTTACGACCCCCGAGGTCGCCGACCTCGGCGCGGTTGTCGAGGTCACCCTCGGCAGCGGTGGCTTCAACAACCCGGACCACACCATGTACTACCAGGGCTGACCGCTCTCCGGCGCCGTTCGGCGCCTTGGGTGAACGCGCGCCCGGGACGGCCGGTCCTCACGGGCTGGCCCGTTCCGGGCGCGCGTTGCCTTTTCCGGAACGTCCACCAGCAGGGAGCCCCCGATATGAGGCACGTCGCAGGCACGGTCACCCGCACTCCCCCGCACACTGCCGGCCCGCGTCCGCGCGGCGGCCACGAGATCCACAACGACGGCACCCTGCGCGCCTGGACCGTCGACCACGACCCCTACGAAGTACGGCGCGCGGTGTCCCGGGACGGCACCGCGGAGGTGATCCTCGTCGGCACCTGCCTGGCCACCGCCGAGGAGGCCCGCGACGCCGCCGACGCAGCTGCGCGGGGCCAGTGGCACGGCACCGGCCGACTGCCCGGCTCCTACCTGGGGATCGTCAAGGTCGGCCGCATCGTCCGGATCATGGGGGACCGGGCCGCCACCGTCCCGGTGCACTGGACCTCCACCGGATCGACGGTGACCTGGTCGACGTCCGCGCTCGCACTCGCCGCCCTCACCGGCGCGGCCCTGGACCCCGTCCGGCTGCTGGCCGAGGTCACCACCTGGGGCGTGGAGCCCGCCGTCGACGGCTGGTTCGAGGGCATCCACCGCGTCCCACCGGGAAGCGCCTTGGCCCTCGCCCCCGACATCCCGCCTACGATCCAGCGGCCTCCCCGCCAGGTAGGCCGCTCGTTCGCCGACGCCGCCGAGACCCTGCGCCACGAACTGCCCCTCGCGGTCGGCCGCCGGGCCCTGACCGGACGGCCGCTGTCGAGCGACCTGTCCGGCGGCGTCGACTCCAGCTCGATCACCTGCCTGGCCGCCGCCCACACCGACCTCACCGCCGTCACCTACGTCGACGCGGCGATGGCCGACCAGGACGATGCCCGCTACGCGGCGGAGATCGCCGCCGCCTACCCGGCCATCACCCAGCACCTCGTCGACGGCCACCGTGCTGGTAGTCGGCACTTCGACCGGCTCGCGGAGCCAACGAGCGTTCCCGTCACCGACGCTCCCGCGCTCAGCGTCGGCATGCTCGGCATCTTGGAGGCCCAGCTCGCTCCCGCCGTTGCCACCAGCAGCACCGGGCACCTCACCGGCGGGGGTGGCGACAACGTCCTCGACGCGTTCGCGTCCCCCGCCGACCGCTACCGCTCCGGCGCCCGTATCGCAGCCCTCCGCGACGCCCTCGGAGTCGCCCGGGACCGGCGCAGCGCCGCCCGCTCCGTACTGCGCGCGGTCACAGCCACCGGACGCGACGCATACCCCGCAGCGCTGGCCCGCCTCGCCCGTACCATCCTCGACGGGCCCGCCCCGCGGGGGCTTCCCGACGCCGCCGACGTGGCCCGCTGGTGCGGACCATTGTCCGCCGCTCGCTGGCTCACCCCAGGTGGCCGCACTGCCCTGGCCGACTTCATCAGTTCCCGCGTGCAGACCGCCGACCCCGCTGTTGGCCCCGGTGCCCTCCGCGAACGCCTCGCTCTGGAAGCCACGGGCATTGAGCACGCAAATCTCGACATCCTCGCCCGCGCCCTGTGGGGCCTGCCGGTGCACGCGCCGTTCCTCGACACCCGGATCGTCGACGTCTGCCAGGCTGTCCCTGCCTGGGAGCGACGCCGTCCGGGCGACTTCAAACCCCTGGCTCGCGCCGCCCTCACCGGCCTCGTGCACGCTCCGGTCCTGGCCCGCCGTACCAAGACTCCGTTCACCGGCGTCTACGACGGCCTCCGCGCCAACGCCTCCGCCCTGCGTGCTCTCCTCACCGGATCGACCCTGGCCGAGACGGGCCTCATCGACAGCCCCGCCGCCCTCGTTTCCCTGGACCGGACGATCCATGGTTCCCCGGCCGATCTCGGGAGCCTGCATGCCCTGGTCGCCATTGAGGTGTGGCTGACCAACCGTCCCGCTTCCTTCGACGCTTGGTGGGAGCCGACACCTGCCCGGGAGACCAGCCGATGACCGAGCCCCGCGTCTATGTCTCCCGCGGCCCCGCCGGAGCAGCTGTTCTCGATCTCGCGACCGGCCGATGGACAGTCCTCGACCCCATCGCCGCCGACCTCCTTGACCTGCCGGCGGATATCCTCGAACGGGCCGCCGCCATCGAGGAGGCCACTGCCCGATGGGCCGCGACCGGCGCCGACCCCGACCGGGTCCGGGCCGACCTCACCCGCGTGGCCGCCGACCTCGACCGCCTCCGCGCCGGACGCCCCGTCCACTACAGCCTTCCGGGCTCGCCCCCGATGGTCCGCTTCGCCCCCACCGTCCGCCCTGCGGCCCGAAGCCGGGCCGGCGCCTGTATCGGCTTGGCCGCCGCCCTGTTGCTGCTGCGGCTCCTGCCGATCCGGCACGTCGTCACCTTCGCTTTCGCCGTAACCCGCCTGCCCGGCCGGCCCGCCCGCGTCCATGACGCCGAAGCCGTCCTCGCCGCCGTCCGCGCCGCCGGGACCTGGTGGCCCGGCCGTGTCGCCTGCCTGGAGGAGTCCCTCGCCGTCCACCTGGCCTCCGCACTCACAGGCCGCCCGGTCCGGTGGGTCCTGGGGGCTCGGTTCGTGCCGCGTGGCGCCCACGCCTGGGTCGTCGCCGACGGGCACGTGATCGGGCAGGACGAGAACGACCGGGTCTGGCCCTACCTGGCCGTCCTCACCATTGGAGATTCGAACGCGTGATGGACTAGGGGTAGTTGCGTATCCACCCGTATGGGTGACGCGTTGCGAGAGGTGTGACAGACACACAACCCCGCACACCAACCGCCCCGCACCCCCGCCTCCCCTTGGCGGAGCGGCTCGGGAACCGTCTCCGCCGCCGGCGGCCGGGGCCCGAACCGCTCCCCGCGTGGACGCTCGGCAGCGAGCGCCACGAGGATCACACCGACGGCCTGGTCACGATGGCCCGTACCCTGCCCCGCCTTGCCCGCATCGCCCTGGCCCTGGCCTGGCAGGCCGACCGCACCGCACTTCTGCACCTGCTCGGCCTGCAACTCGCCGTCGGCGCGCTGACGGCCGCCGCCCTCCACCTCACCCGGACCGCGCTCGCGGCCCTATTCGCGGCGGGGGCCCCGCTGGAACGGCTCGACCGCGCCGAACTCGCCCTCCTGGCCCTGGCAGCCGTCGCCGCCGCCCGCTCCCTGGCCTCCGCCGGGACCGTCGCCACGACCGCCCGCCTCGGGCCGGCGGTCGACAGCCACGCCGAACTCGCCTACCTGGAGGCCGCGACCCGCGTGCCCCTCGCCTCCTACGACGACTCTTCCTGGTGTGACCACGGCGAAGCCGCCAACCGCGCCGCCAAGGACGCCCACACCGTCCTGGAATCTCTCGTCGCCGTCACCGGTGCCGCCCTCGGTATCGCCGCCGCCGCCGGCATCCTGACCACCCTGGACCCGCTGCTGCTGCCCCTGCTGCTCCTGGCCGTCCTGCCCCGCGCCTGGACCGCGGCCCGCGCCGCCCAGGCCACCCACCGCGCCGACCGGCACGCCGTTGGTGACCGCCGCACCCGCCACATCCTCATGTACCTCGCCGCCGGGCGTAGCACCGCCCTCGATGTCCGCGCCGGGACCATGCGGCCCTGGCTCCTAGGCCAGTACCAGGCTGTGAGCCGTCGTCTGGAGGACCACACCGCCCGCATCGGCGCCGACAACGCCCGCCGTCAACTCGCCGGTGACGCCCTCGCCGGCGCCGCCACCCTCCTTGTCTACGGTGCCCTGCTGTGGCTCACCGTCCACGGCCGGATTCCCACCGCCGACGCCGCGACCGCCGTCATCGCCGTCCAGACCAGCCGCGCGCTCCTGACGGGCATGGCCACCGGCCTGACCACCGCCTACCGCATGGGCCTCTACCTCGGCGACTGGTCCAGCTTCCTCGCCGACGCCAAGGCTCGCACGACCCTCCCGGCCGCCCCCGCCCCGGTTCCCGCGACCCCCGCCGTCATCCGTGCCGACCGCGTCACCTTCACGTACGAAGGTACTGCCGCCCCCGTCCTCACCGACATCTCCCTCACCGTCCGCCGCGGGGAGATCCTCGCCATCGTCGGCCACAACGGCGCCGGCAAGTCGACTCTGGCCAAACTCCTGGCGGGCCTCTACGCCCCTACCAGTGGAGCCGTCACCTGGGACACCACCGACCTCACCACCGTCGACCCCGACGAGCTGTACTCCCGCCTCGCGATGCTGCCCCAGGACATCGCCCGCTGGCAGGCCACGGTCCGCGAGAACATCAGCTTGGGCCAGGGCGACCAGAGCGACGAGGCCGTTCTCGCCGCTGCCCGCGCCGGAGGCGCCGCCGAGGTCATCGACTCGCTCCCCGACGGCCTCGACACAGAGATCCGCCCCTCCCAGTCCGGCGGCCGGGACCTCTCCGGCGGCCAATGGCAGCGCATCGCAGCCGCCCGCGCCTACGCCCGCAAGGCACCCCTGCTGATCTGCGACGAACCCACCAGCGCCCTCGACCCCCGAGCCGAACAGGCCGCCTACGACCGCATCCGCGAACTCGCCGCCGACCGGACCGTCATCCTCATTACCCACCGCCTCGGCTCCACCCAGCACGCCGACCGCATCATCGTCCTTGACCACGGCCGCATTCTCGAAGAGGGCACCCACAACAGCCTGCTGGCCGCAGACGGCGAGTACGCGGCAATGTGGACCGCGCAGGCCCGCGCCTACACCGCCACCCCCGTCGTCCCGTAGCCAGCCGACCCCGACGCCCGCTCTTCCCCTTGGAGCGGGCAGGGAGGGCACCAAACCGGTCACACGAAGGGGGCTCGCATCACACTGTCTGTACGGGAAATGGGCACGGCGCCGCCGGGTCGGCAGAGCCGTACGGCGCCCCGGCGGCAATCAGTGAGAGGTGTGTCGTACTCGATGCCCATGGGATGGGTCCTCACGGCGGCGTGTCCGGGCGACGGTGTCGGCGGACACGCCCTGTCCGTGGAGTCCACGGACATAGGACAGGACGGCGGATGGATCCGTGATGCCGGAGGCGAGGGCTGTCCGGACGCTGTCCGCGACGGACTGTCCGCGCGGCGCGATGGGGCGGACGCGAGGCTGTGGCCTGCTGTCCGTCGTGTCCGTGCTGTCCTTGTGCGTGCCGAGGACAGCACGGACAGTCTCCTCGGTGGTGGTGATCCCGGCGGCGGCGAGGTGGTCCACGATGTCCTGCGGACTCGCCACCGGCAGGGCGTGGGCGGCTGCGCGGACAGCGGCGTGCACGGTCCGGACATGGCGCCCGGACAGACTGTCCGTGTCCGGCGTGGTGTCCGGGCGGGTGTCCACCGCCGCTGGCAGGGGTGCGTAGACGGCGGCCTGGCCCTCGACCCGGGCGAGCGCGCGGAGCTGCGCCCCGATGGCCATCCGGGCAGCGGCATCCCCTTCGCGTTTGGCCAGCCACCGGCGCGTCAGCTCGGGCAGGGGCCGCGCCTGGTGGCTCATGACGACGGTCCACATCCCCTTGGCGAGTGCGGAGACACACGCCCCGGCGATGCCGACGTACAGGGAGTCCTCCAGCGCTCCGTGGACGCAGACGGCGGCCATGTCGAGGAGCAGGGCGGCGGTGCCGGCGGTGCGCGGGCCCCGGGCGCGGTCGATGTTGTAGCGGGCGAGCCATTCGAGGGCCATGCAGACGATCCACGCGGTCACGAACGCGGTGGCGCCGAGGTAGGCGATGGGGGCTGTGATGGCGCGGCCCAGGAGGTCGCCGATGGAGGCGACGGACCAGACGACGGCGACGACGATCAGGCCCATGGCGGCGGCCGTGACTGCGTGCAGGACGATCAGGTCCCAGTCTCTGGGCGGGACCGGCACCTGGACGTCGTAGTCCTCTTCCACCAGCTCGGTCTCGCCGTTGACGGTGTGGGGGACGAGACGGGTACGGGTTTCGGTGCGGTAGCGGACACCAGGCAGGCGCTGTCCGCTGGTCCGGACAGCCTGTCCGGACACGATGTCCTTGCTGGTCATCGACGTGCAGCCTCTCGGGCAGGTGATGCAGTACAGGTGGGCGGGCAGAAGGTCAGCGGGTGACCGCGAAGACCAGCGCGGCGAGTCCGGCGACGATGCCGAGGACGTAGAAGAGGCGCATGGCGTGCTCCCGTGGCCAGGGCGGTCCGGGCTGGACCGCTCTCCTTGCCGCCCACCGCAGAGGTGGGCGACGCGGAGAACGGTTCAGCTGGAGAGCGAAGCAGCGGCGGCGCGGGCGTCCGCGGTGGCCTCAGCGATCGCGCGACGTCGGGCGGCCTCGGCGCGCATGGCGGCTTGGCCCTGCCGGTACCGGCAGGCGGCCTCGTCGTCGGTGATGCTGGGCTTGGGGTCAGCCACGGTCGACACCCCTGTCCGCGAGGAGGTAGTAGCGGCCGTCCTGCGGTCCATGGGTCGTGAGGTGGCCCAGGGCGGTCAGGCGCTCCAGGTCCCGGCGGGCAGTGCCACGCTGCACACTGCGGTGCTCGCCGTCGCGGTAGAACACGTGGACCATCCCGGCGGACCAGCGCCCGCCGGTCGCCCGGATCCGGGCGAGCAGCTGCACCTGGCCGGGTTTGAGCGACGTGTCCGGCACCGGTTCCGGTTCGGCGGCGGGTGGCTCCGGCTCGCGCTCCTCGGCCTGGACCCACGGGGTGTAGGTGACCGGGGTGTTGGCGGCGCCCCGGCGGATCCACTGCGCGGTCCCGTCCAGGGAGTGCCCCTTGGCGAGGATCAGCCGGGCCGCACTGACCACGCGGGAGGCGCGGCTCGACAGCAGCCCCCGGCAGACCAGTTCGTCACGGGTCGCAATGCTGGGCAGCGGCACGTCCAGGCTCTCGGCGATCGCCGCGAGCAGGTCGCGGTGCTGGACGGCCTCGGCGCGCAGTGTCCGGAGCTCGGCCGCCTGTGTGTCAATGACCGTCTGCACGACGGCCGGGATACCCGCGCGCAGCTGGTCGCGGACCTCGTCGGCAGCGTAGCCGTGGAGGGGCTCGGTGATGTCGTTCATCGGGCACCGCCGGCCGGGGTGGCCCAGGTGATCCGGCGCAGACGGAGGGCGTACTCGCCGCGCGTACCGCCGGTGGGGAACGGGAGCAGCCTGAGCAGCGGGCGGCAGGCGGGCGCGGTCTTCGCGATGCCGAGGGCGACCGTCAGGCGTGCGGTTTCCGTCATCACGTCGCCGGGGCGGTGCGTGGCGAGGTGCCGGGCCACGGCCAGGACGAGCTGGGTGGTACGGGCCTGTCCGGCGCGCGTGACGGTGCCGATGGTGCCGGCCTCCGTACGCACCGTCCGGATGGTACGGCCGCCGGTACGGCCGAGGATCCCGGCGGCGACCAGACGCCGTACGGGAGCGCCCGTGTCCGGGCCGGGGGTGGGGGCCACCAGCGGACTGGCGAGCTGGATACGATCCATGACGGATCCATCCCTTCGTCGTGGTTGCGGGTGGGTCCGCCCCTCGGTCCATGTGGCGCTCCAACGCCGGGCCGGGGGGCTTTCCCGTTTCCGAGTACGACGGTAGCGACTTCCTTGCCATACGGCAATGAAGTCAGAGAGAATGGTGGCCATGGCCGACGACGAAGGAGGGCCAGACATGGTGTCGTTCAGAGAATTGGCCCGACGGCTCGTGAGTGAAGGGGTCGTGCCACGAATCACTCACCAGCGGATCTCGCAGCTCTCCCGGGATGACCCAAACTTCCCTGTGGTCGTGAAGGTCGGACGCTCTAGCGCTGTCGACTACCGAGCGGCGCGGCCCTACTTCGCAAGCAGAAAGTCGCGGCAAGGACAACGGACCGACTTGAAGGACACCGAGAAGTAGTCCGTCGTACGGCGAAGGCCTCCACCGCAGCGCTGATGCAGTGGAGGCCTTTCGCGTTATGCGCCCTCGTGGAGCCTACGCCGCGGCGGTCAGCCGCTCCCGCGCAGTGGCGGCGCAGCCGTGTGAGCCCTCGATTCCTATGAATGCCCGGCCTTCTTGGAGGGCGGCGACGCCGGTGGTGCCACTGCCAGCGAACGGGTCGAGGACCAGGCCGCCAGGTGGGGCGATTCGTATGAGCTGCCGCATGACGTCGACCGGCTTCTGCGTGATGTGGACGCGTTCCTTGCCGCGCGGCTGGCTGCCTTCGAGGTGTCCGGGCAGGTAGATCGTCGGCGTGTGGCGCAGCGGTTCGCCCTTGGTGCCCCACAGGACGTACTCGTGTTCGCGTCGGAAGCCATCACGTACGGGCCGGTTGATGGGTTTGCGCCAGGGGATAATGCCGCGCCAGGTCCAGCCGCCGGCCTGGATCGCGTCCGAGGTGGCGGGGAGCTGCGCCCAGTCGGTGAAGACTAGTGCGCTGCCGCCGGGACGGGTAAGCCGGTACGTCTCCGCCATGATCAGTCCGAGCCAGTGCGTGTATCCGCGCTGGTCCCGGCTGTCTCCGTCGAACGCGTCCAACAGGTGCCCGGCGTCGCCGCTGACGTACTTGTCGCGGGCACCCTGGCTCTTGCGTTCGGCGTTGGTACGCCCGCCGCTGTTGTAGGGCGGGTCCATGATGACGGCGTCGACCAGGGTAGTCAGGGTGGGCAGCAGGGTGAGGGCGTCACCGTGGCGCAGTGTCCATTCAGGCATCCGGGGTGTTTCCCTCCATACGTTCGCGTACGCCACGGTGGCGCGCGAGTCGGTGCATACGCCACCAATCATGCAATGGAACGTGCGTTCGAGTCCATGTCTGATTGGTCGCCCAGGTTGTTGCCCCGCGTCGGGCAACAACCCGATGAGTCACCAGATGCCGCCGCATTCCCGGCAGCGCACGACGGGTACGGCACCGCCGCCTCCGTACAGGGTGAGTCGTCCGCCGCACGTCGGGCAGGGGCTCGCGATCTGTACGTGTTCGTCGCCGACGTCGAGGGCGTGCTCAACGAGGTGGGCGGCTGTACGGGTGGCCGAGGCGATGCGGTCGGTCTCCAGCGGGGTGAGTCCGCGGTGGACAGGGCCGGGGGTGTGCTGGACCCGGGCCAGGAGCCAGAGAGCAGCGTGGGGCACGGTCCGTCGGCGGTCGTCGATCTGGGACCAGCGCCTGGGATCGGCCGCGTCCTTCATAGCGAGGAGGTCGCGGCGGGCGTCGTCCGCGGCCTGGACGGCGCGAGCGCGCGGCGTCTCGGGCCGTGCCGGGAACTCGAACCCGGAGCCGGGGCGGGGAGCAGGCCGGGCGCGTCGTACGGGGGCCGGGCTGATCGCGGGCCGTTGCACGGCGGCCGCGGTCTGGTCGGCCAGGGCGAACAGCCCGGCCTGCACGGTGACCATGGCGTCGAAGACACCGAGGCGCATTGGGGCGGCGGTCCATCCAGGCTGTTCCGGGTTCCTCTCCAGGAGCCGCAGGGCCTCGGCACGCCAGGTGGCGGCTTCGGCCTCGGCGCTGTTCGGCTCATGGGTGAGGGTGGCGGTGCTCATGACGGGCGGCCAGGTGCCGCCGTGGGCGGTCAGGGCCTCGGTCAGGTCTCCCCAGTGGCGGGCGATCGACCACAGATCCTGGGTGACTGTGGGGCGGGGTGTACGGGTGGTGCTCATCGTGCACTCCAGTAGGCGGTGGGGCGTAGGGTGATGATCACCGAGGGGGCGCGCCAGCCCTGGTCAGACGGTTGTGCGGCGCGCCCCTTACGCATGGGTCACAGTTGGTCGATGATGGTGTGGCGGCAGTGCGCCTCGTGGACGGTGCCCCGGCAGGCGGTCCAGGCCAAGCAGCACGGGCCCGTGGTGGTGCCAGTGGCGCGGGCGTGGGCGTGCCGGTAGTCGGCACCGGAGCGGGCAGCACCCTCGGCCATGACCAGGGCCACCAGACCGAAGAACACACACTCGGCCCAGAGGTTGTGTGCCACGAACCACAGGGCGGATCCGGACATGCCCAGACACCCTGTGGCGAATACAGCCTCGTAGAGGCGGTACCGGAGGGCCGCCTCGTAGGGGTCAGTCGCCACGGCGTGCCCCCGTCTGCGGGAGCCAGGGTGTGATCGCGGCCAGGAGTGTGTCGATGCGTTCTTCGTGGCGGGGTGTGTCGCACGGGCAGACGATGGTCCGTTTGCAGTCCGGGCAGGCGACCGGCGTTGTGAGGGCCCGGTCGATCGCCCGGCGCAGCGCCGGCGGCTCGTATCCGGCCGGGGCCGGTGTGATGGTGGTGTGCTGGCCGGCGGGGGTCGTGTCCGGGTGGGAGTGGAGGGCGCGCAGGGCGTCGGTGAGGGCGCGCAGGGCCGGGTGGACGCTGCGTCTCCACGGGGTCTGGGTGGGCGCGTCGGCGAGCGGGACGTCGAGGAGGTGAGCGGAGGCGATCAGCGCGGACGTCAGGCGGCGCCGGGAAAGTTCGGCGAGTGCCAGGAGCCTGCCGGGGTCGTCTCCGGCCTCGGCCAGACGCGCCGCCCATGACACGAGGTCGGTGTGTATGGGCGGGGTGATGCTGGTGGCGGGAGTATCGAGAGCGGCGAGGACATGGCTGGCGTGCAGGAGGGCGTGCCTCGCGCGGTGGTTCTCGGCGAGGGTACGCACGCGGTCGATGGCGGCTTCGGCGGCAACCAGTTGGAGGACGGCGGCGGTGACGTCAGCCTCAGCCTCGTTGTGGACGCGGCGCCGGTCGGCCAGCGCGATGGTGAGCCGGTCACGTTCGAGCCGCACTCCAGCGGCAGCCTTGGCCTGGCCGTACAGGGAGTCGAGCTGCTCCTGGGTGAGCGCGGCGAGCGGGATACAGCTGGTCATCGGGAGAGTACTCCTGTCCATCGGGCCAGTTCGTTGGTGGCGGCGGTGTGTGCGCCGGTGAGGTGCTGGTGGTCGTCGAGGACATCGCGCAGAGCGCCGTAGAGGGTCGCGGCCAGCTGGTAGAGCTGCTGCTCGGCGGGGGTGGCGAACATCCGGGTCGGATGGTGCCCGTCAACGGTGAAACGGAGCTGGCGGATCTCCTCCAGGCGGTCGGCGTCGATCCGCTCGCTCACCGGGTCACCGCCGGATGCAGGGGCCAGACGCGGATCACGCAGCCCGGCGCGCCGAGGACATCCGGGTCGCCCGTGTCGGCGTAGTACTTGCCGAGCCGGGTGTATTCGACGACGCGGGCGTCATCGGCCCACACCACCCCGGTCAGGGCGTCCTCCGTCGACCGGAGAATCTTCGAGAGATCCGGGTAGACCGCCGGGCGCGCCGGGGCGGCGTCGCGCAGCAGATGGGCGTTGCGGCCGGTCCGGTAGTGACCGCGCGGCCGCGCGAACGTGAAGACCACCGCGGCGGCGAGGGGGCCATCCAGTGGTACCCATGCGGGCCGCGCGCGCGTCGCGTCAAGGGCCGCCCACTTCACGTCCTGGCGCCAGGGCCTGACCTTCTTCGACGACTCGATCATCACCCCGCCGCCCAAGTGCCGCTTCGAGCCCTGCGGGCCGGGTGTCCCGTGGACGGTGACCGTGATCGCTGCGCCCCGCCCGAACGGAGTGATGGACATCAGGGCTGCTCCTTGGGCTGGGTGGGGATGGGGCGTGCCTGGCTGAGGGACCGTACGTACAGCACGTCGTCGGACCCTCGGGTCACAGCCAGGTTCCCGTCTGCGGCGGGCGTCGCGTCGACCGGCTGCCGACGGCCGTTGGCCGTGGTGAATTCCCAGCAGATCGGGGCACGGCAGCGCCGGCAGGCGGTGATGTGGTGGCTACTGAGCACGGGCTTCTCCTTCGAGGCCATACGGATCAGGGGAGTTGAGGTGGGGGAGGACCAGGGCGTGGCCGTACAGGTAGAGCGCCCGGGTCTGCCCGTGGGCGGTGATCGCGGCCCGTACGGACTCGGTGGTCGCTGAGGCGCGCAGCACCGCCCGCTGGTCGGGCGTGAGGCTCTGGTGCGGGAACGGGTCGGCGGGACGAGGCGTGACGCGAGCGGGCGGTGGGATGCACGGCTCGGCTTCCGCCTTCGTCGCGGCCGCGCGCTGCTGCTCCTGGCGCTGCGCCCAGGCCGCCGTCCGCTCTGCCCACCGCCGCTGCGCCCGCTCTGCTTCCTCCAGGCGCCGGGTTTTTTCCGCCTGGGCGGTGGCGTTGTCGAGGCACACGGGGCAGCGCTCGGCGGTGGGCCAGGTGGTTCCGTCCTCGCAGGAGGCGAGCCCGCAGCCCTTGCGGTGGAGCCCGGCGCCGAGGATCCACCGGCCGATGCCGTTCTCGCCGCGGTACGGCTCCTCGGTGGAGGCGTACCTGCTCTGGAGCCGGGCGGCCAGCCGCTCCGGGGTGGCCCCGGCGGTGAGCTGACGGCCGATCTCCCGGCCGATCTTCCGCTGCTCCCAGACGCTGGCCCGCCAGAACGCGTGGTGGACCGGGGCGAGGGCTTCCCAGACCCGCTCCGACATGGTGAGATCCGGCCCGTCGTACGCCCGGCCGCCGCCGTTGTTGCTGCGCTTTTGGTGGTGACCGGAACGGAGCACGGCGGGGACCGCCCCCGGGTTTTCCACAGGAGCGGGAACCCACTTACCCGCACCTCGCCTACGGCGGATCCCCCAAGTGAGCTGCGAGGAACGGTCAGTAGAGGTACTGCTGTCTTCCTTAGACGCGAGGGATCCGCCATGATCGTCCGGGCCGGATCCGTCTGTTGTGTCCGTCCTCTCCGTACGCGGGGCGGAGAGAGCGGTGTCCGTGCCGAGGGGCAGGGAGAGCTGCTCGGCGGTGGGCAGCACGGCGCGGAGTATGGGGTGCGGGTTGACGGTGACCGTGTGCCGGCCCTGGCGTCCGGTCCGATGGCCGAGGGTGATCCAGCCCGCCGCGTCCAGCTCGGCCAGGAGACGCCGTCCGGTCTTCTCTCCCAGGGGCTGCCCCGCGTTCTCGCCACTCTGATGGTGAAGTTCACCGGCCAGCTCGGCGCCCGTCACCGGCAGGCGCAGCGTGGTCGCGCGCAGCAGATGGAGGTAGGCACGGAAACGGCGCGGGGACAGGGCATCGGCGGCGGCCACCGGCACCTGGAGGGCGGGTTCGTCGTCGGGGACGAGACGGGCGTAGCGCTCGGCGGTACGCCCGGTGCCTCCCTTGTGGGTGCGCCGACGGGTGCCGATCCACTGCTCGCTGCCGGCGGGGCCGGGCTGGTGTCCCGCTTTCAGGCCGCGCTCGGCGCCGGACTTGGACAGGCCGCACATCGCGGCCAGCTCGGACACGGAGGCAGTGCAGCCGTCGTCCTCGGCGCGGTGGCCCGGCCAGGTACGCCGGGCATCCAGCGCGGCGACCTTGGTGTAGACGGTGAGGAACTCGTCGGGGTAGTGGTCACCGCGGAACATGCTCTCGGCGATCCATACGGTCTGCTGGCTGCGGCGCCCCGGCCTGTTGGGGCGCGCACCACCGGCCCCGCCGCAGGTGCGGCGGGGCTCGGCGGAAGCAGGCAGACGGACGCTCACGGAGCGGAGATCACCCCGAGTGCCGTGACGGCCTGGGCACGGGCCGCGAGAACGAAGTAGAGCGCGCTCTGAGCGAGCCGGCCGTAGGCGTACGCCGCATCACCGATACCGCGCGCCTCGTGCGCCGTGTTGAATATGTCGCTGGTGTCGCGTTCGGTGACCTCGGACGCGCCCACGAGCCGTATCAGGGTGTCGTGCGCGGCAGTCAGCGCGGGCGCGCCGGCGAAGCGGGCTTCGGTGAGGGCGGCCAGGATCGTGGTGCCGAGACGATGGTGGACGGGCCGTCCGTCGCTGCCCATGCCGAACTCGACCCGGGCGGGGCTGCCGCCGTGCTGGACAGTGGCGATGGCCCACGCGGTACCGGTGGCATAGAGCAGCGCGGCGTGCTGGTAGCGGCGGCGCATCTCGCCCTCGTGGTCGCCGTAGATACAGGCCAGGTCGTGCGGCTCCCGGGGAAGGGAGCCGTCGAAGCTGCGGCCGTGCAGCAGGATCTTCCCCGGGTGGATCTGCCGACGGGTGAAATCGACACCGGCCTCGGCGAGAAGCGCGGCACGATGTGCCTGCCGATAGTCGCGGGCGGCCTCGTACAACGCGTACACCGACTCGAACAGCGAGTCCGGCCAGAGCAATTCGGTCTTCATATCGGAATGTCCTTGTGTCCGTGCGGTCAGGGGAGAGCGGGCAGGGGCGCGCGGGCGCTCCGGGGCCTGGCGCTACGCGCCGCGCAGGCGGTCGAGGATCGCGGTGGGCAGGACCAGCCGCGTGATACGGCTGGACGGATGGGCCCGGCCATCCGAACCACGACTCCTGGGCGGCGACTTGATCAGGCAGCGCATCTCGAGCGCGGCCAGCGCGACACGGACCCGGGCGGGGTCGAGGCCGGTCTGAACCGCCAGGTCCTCCACGGCGACCGGCGCGTCCTCGGGGATCTCCCCGGTCACGTACGAGGCGTGGGTCGCGATGGTGTAGGCGACCAGACGGTGGGCGGAGGCCATGCCGGACCGCCGGATGTACGCCTCCCACATCGCCCGTATCGGTGGATCACCAGCGGCCTGCCGACCGAGGGCGGTCATCCGCACCAGCGCCGAAACGGTCGGCACGGTCAGCGGTGAGGTCATCGAATCTGTCCTGTCCTGTAGACATTGGCCGCCTCTGCGGCCTGTTCGGCGAGCGCCTGCTCGGCGCACACCTTGTGAGCCGGACGGCGCTTGCCGTCGCGCAGGTGAGTGGGGGCGCCGCAGTACCGGCAGGGGCGGGACCTGTCCGACCAGTGCCCCGGACCGCGCCAGTCCAGGAGCGGCCCGGGGTCGTCGGCACTGGTCACGGCGGGGTGACGGTCTGGCCGCAGCCGAGGGTCAGGCACACCCAGCGGCCCTCGCTGTCCGGCGCGAGCGGAGTGCTGGTGTACGCGCAGACCGTGGTGTCGCAGGCCATGAGCACGCGCGCCGCCGCCGGAGACTGCACGGTTCGTACCGGCCCCCGCCACCAGGCACGGACGGCGTGAACACCCTGAGCCGCCAGCCACCACACCGCCTGAAACGTCAACGCGATCAGCAGGGACAGCAGGACCAGGAGCGCGAGGCCGAGAATGCCAACGCCGATGAAGACGAGCAGGAGTACGGTCTCGGTCACTGGTCTGCCTCCGGCCCGGCTGACTCAGCCTCCAGCTCGGCGCTGCGGGCGAGGAGCCGTACGGCGGTGGGATGTTCGCGCAGCGCGGTCGCGATGCCGATCAGCACGGCCGTACGGATACCGCGCACCGAAGCATCGGGAGTGAACTCCGCCCCCGGGACAGGGGTGTCCTTCTCCTGGTGGGTGCTGGCAGCCGGGGTGTAGACGTGGCGGTTGGGGTCGGTGTCGTTGAGGACGAGGACCCCCTGACCGCGCAGGACGTACAGAGCGACGCGCGCGTCGGACTTGTACAGTCCCTTGCCGAACCGGGACTTGAACAGGTCCTGCACCCGCGCCACGGTCCAATCGCCGCCCCAGTCCGACACCGCGCACCGGAGCCAGCCCAGCCCCTGGGGAAAGATCGGAATGCCACTCTTCGTCGTCACAGCCTGCCGCGCGGACCGCGACAGAGCCTCCACGGACGCGATCAGGGGTGGCTGTTGGCGATCGGCCGGCGTGATCCGCCGGGAGATATTGTGATTCAACGGTTCCTCGTTTCCCGTGTGAATGAGGTGTGCCGAGGGGCTGTCGGGACCGGGCATGGTCCGGGCAGCCCCGCTTACGTGAGTCAGGCGACCTTGGCCAGCCGCGGCCTGGTACGACGGCTCGGGCGCTGGCTCTTGAGCCGATCCGCTCGCCGCGCGGCCTTGATGGCGGCGCGGTCGGCACGGTCGGTGACGATGCGTCGACCATGGCGGCTGTGCAGGTTCTCGTGGCTCTTCAGGAAGCGCCGAAGCCAACTGACGCTGCACTTCAGCTCATGAGCCGTCTCCTGAACAGTCATGTACTCCTGTGCCGGATCCGCGGGGGCGATCGGTCGGCCGTACATCTCGTACTTGTCGCCGGGCATGTCACTCCTTCGGTAGCTGAGTCCTCTGTACAAGGAGGCGCTCGTCGGTGGACCCGAGGGCGGTGCGCAGCGCGGCGTACTTGCTCGGCGCGAGTTGTCGACGCGTGCCGTTCTCCAGATGAGAGAGGTAGCGGCGACTGAACCCGGCGCGCCTCGCCAGTTCGGAGGTGTCGAGTCCCGCGCTCATGCGGTCCTCGCGGATTGCCGTCCCGCACACCTCGAAATAGGTGGGCTGGGGGTGTTGCATGGCTAGAACATAGCCACACCTAGCCCTCATGTCTAGCTCTAGCTAGCTCTACATAGCGCTTAAGCCCCACGCTGCGGACTTAATTAGCCTCAAATGGCCCAGGCTGAGTCAAGGTTTGGGCCTATCTAGCCGTCGGCCCTACCTGGCCCTGCGCGGCCCTGCCAAAATGGCGATATGACCCCCCGCAACCTGGAGCGCCTGGCCAAGAAGGTCCGGACACGCCGCCTCGAGCTTCACCCTTCCCGACTGGCCGCCGCAGCCGCGGCCGGCATCTCCAAGGACACCTGGCGGCGGGTAGAGGAGGGCGAAGTCGTGCGGGAGGTTACCTACGCGAAGATCGACGGCGCCCTGCAGTGGGCCCCGGGCAGCTGCATCGCCATCACCGAAGGCGACGAGCCGGTTCCGGTCGAGCGGATCGACGACTCAGCCCTGACCCAGATGCCGCCAGCAATGCTGCCCGAGGAGGTACGGGAAGCCGTGCAGGCATCCGTCATGATCACGACACCAGGGCTGACCGTTCGCGAGATGCACGCACTGAGCGATCAAGTCGTGAAGGAACTGCAAAGGCGCGGGCGCCTACCGAAGGCCACCTGACGTGCCATAATCCACCACCCACCGATCATTCGCGTGATTGAATCGTTACCAAAAACGTTGAATTCGATTCAATAACCCCACTCCCGCCAACGCCATCTGTGTGCAATGGTGGGACTGCGCCTGGGGAGGTCCCGCAACATCAAGGGGGACCTATGCCTTCAGCGATCACTCTCGATCTGGGGCCGACATTCATCGGCCAGATGTTTCAGACCGATGGGGACGACATATGCGTCCTCTCCCCTCGCGTTCTCACAGAACCGCAACTCCGCCGGAACATCCGCGAGATGATACGGAGTCAGGGCATTGATTGCGGCGCGTGCCGCGCCTGCCCTGTCGGCGAAGACGCATAACTACCCAGTTCGGTAGCAGGAGTTCACGAGAACGCAAGGGGGCAACCCATGCCGTATGTCGAGAATCGCGGCAGCAAGTGGCGGGTCCGCTGGAGCACTGGCAAGAAAGATGCCAACGGCCGGTGGATCTACGACCAAAAAGGAGGGTTCGACGACGAGGGCGCAGCCTTCGACTTCGGCCTCGACCGTGAGAGTGACGTCCGCAACGGCCGATACATCAGCCGGAGCGACGGAGCGATCCTCATGAAGGACTACTGCAAGGAGTGGCCCGACACACAGGACGTCGGACATCTACGCAAGAGGAACCTGCGCGCCATCATCCGTCTGTACATCATCCCCCAGTGGGGCGAAACGCCCGTGGGTGACATCAAGCCCACCGCGTGGCGGTCCTGGAAGATCTGGCTCTGCGAGCAACCCAACATCGGGCATCGCTACGGGCAGGAGATCCTGAACGTGTTCTCAATGATCATGGATGACGCTGTAGATGATGATCTCCGCAGTGCTTCCCCCGTACAGCGAAAGAACCGCCATCGCGGCAAGTACAAGAAGAAGCCCCGCGAGAAGAAGAGCGAGATGCTGATTGAGGACGTACATCAGCTTGCGCTCAACGCTCTTTGCTACTGGGGACTTCCGGGATACGTGTTCGTTCTGACCATGGCGTTCACGGGGATGCGACCGGCAGAGCTCTATGCGCTGCGCCGCGAGTATTCCCACCCCGCGTGGCCCGCCTCCGATCCGGACGAGGAACAGAGAAAAGAGGGCCTGGAACGCTACGCAAGCGTTCCAGCAATGCCCGCGATCCGAGTCCTTCACCAACACCAGTGGAAGGACGGCTCGCTCTCGCTGGAACCACCGAAATACGAGAGCTATCGGACCCTCGTCATCCCGCAGTTCCTGGCAGAGCTCCTGGAGCTCCTCCACGCAAGCCATGATTCCGAGTGGACATTTCCAGCGATCAACGGCGGCGAACTGGCGAAGGCGAATTTTTCGTACTTCTACTGGCGGAAGATCGCCGACGGCCAGAAGGAACGAAAGCAGAAGGCGAAGGGCGTCGGCAAGGGACAGGGCGGCTCCCCACGTTGGCTGCCCGGCTGGGATGCCGTGAAGAACTGGGCGGGCAAGCGGCTCTACCTGATGCGGCATGGCCACAAGGAGTGGATCGACGAAGACGGGCACAGCCGCATCGCGACGGAGACTCGAATGGGCCACGAGCTGGCCGGCGTCGAGGGCCTGTACGCCAACGTGACGACGAAGATGGAGCGGGCCGTCATGGACACACTCCAGGATCGGTGGCTGCGGTTCGTGGCGACGCTGGACGGAGGCTGGGTAGAGCTATCTCCCAGTCCTCTCCCAGTTGATCTTGAAGAGTGGATGAAAGTGCAGGCCAAGGCCGCTGCGCATAGGGAGCAATGAACTGGTTTATGAAGTTCATCTCCACCAAAAGCTTCATGCCGTTTGTGATCTATCGCATCCTGCTCGGTATCGCCCTGTTCATCCTGATCGGTACGGACACCCTGAGCCCGCACGCGGGCGAATCGGCTCACTGACAGCCTTTTTCGCGCACAGTACGGATACGCGTGATGGCGGACCGTGAGTGTGAGCAAGGACGCTCCCTGATCGGCCCGTACCGCTGTCCACCGGCTCTAGGGTTTGACGTATGTCCTCTTCTTCCACCTCCACTACCCCGGCATCCGGCGCCGCCGCAGCCAATGAGCGCATCCGCGCGCTGGTCGACTCCGTGGACGGGACGTGGCCCGCCGAGGCGTACGAGGTACTCCTGCTGGAGTGGGCCAAAGCCCTGCATGCCGAGGTCGACGCGGTCGCGTAGGGCCCGTCCGGCCCGGGGCGCCGTCAGCCGTCGCGCTCCTGGCGCCACCGCTCGTACGGGATCCGCGCGATCTCGCGCACTCCGGCGACCGTTCCCCATTCGTTCCCGCCCAACCGTGACAGCGGGCGCAGCAACGCCAGTTCGGGGTGGCCGTCGACCAGCACCCGCTCGTCGACCGCCGCGTGGACGACCCGCCCGAACACCACCGTCGAGTCCCCCAGCCGCAGGGTGCTGTGCAGTACGCATTCCAGCGCCACAGGGGACGCGGCGACCCGGGGCGGTTCGACCCGCAGGCTCGCCTCGCGCTCGATACCCACCGCGTCGAACTCGCTGACCCCGTGCGGGAAGTCGGTCGCGGTCGCGTTGATCTCCTCGAAGAGCGGCTCGGGCGCGAGATTCACCACGAACTCGCCGGTCTCCTCGATGTTGCGCAGGGTGTCCTTGCGTCCGACCGAGGTGAACTGGACCACGGGCGGCACCACACACGAGACCGTGAAGAACGAGTGCGGCGCGAGGTTGACTCTGGTGCGCAATTCCGTCTGATCAGCCGGTGAGTTGGTGGCTGAGGCGGGTGAGGCGGCTGGTTCGGTTGCGGTCGAGGGGGTGTCCGCTCCAGTAGGCGTCGAGCCGCACGATGTTGACCGCGGTTGCGGAGAAGGCGTGCTGGAGACGGACCTTGGGCAGTTGACGGCGGTCTCCGTAAGCTCCCCGTGTGCGGCCAAATACCGCGCAATTTATGGCCACGGGTTTCCCCGCGTACGGCCAGATCTTCTCCCCGC
>NZ_JBIVMF010000044.1:0-28325 GCF_044752945.1 Streptomyces sp. NPDC088554
CGCCGAGACCTGCCCCGCGAGACCTGCCCCGTGGGACCTGGGCCAGACCGGGACCTGCGCCCGCGAGACCGAGACCTGCCCCGTGGGACCGGCCGGCCCCGAAGCCCGGCAGCACGCTCCCGAAACGAACGGGGGCGCCCCCGAAACCGACAGCCGCGTCCCCGAAACACCACACAGGATGAGGAAATGAAGTCACACGGCAGTGGCGAATCGAAGGAATTAAATGCCAACATTAGCGGGAATTGAAGGACCCCAAGGCTCGACAGTTTCCCGATTCGGGAATCCGGATCTGAAATTCATTGGGTTCCGCAAATAGAAAGGGGGATGTATGCTGGCAGCCGATCGTCAGTTCCGGGAAGCCGGACAGATCGCTCGGTCCACAAACGAGTCGGGCCCCACGCCTCTGTCGCACGAGATCGTGGGGCCCCCGGTTCCGGACCTGGGATGGGCTCGGCCGTGGCATCGGCCGGGCCCATCGTTGCTGCTAGTTCAGCTGCCAGAGCTTGTACACCCAGTACGCGGCCTGGCTGGCACGCGCGATCAGGATGAATATCTGGACGGCTGACTGCCGCTTGGTCCGGTCCGGCTCGGTTCCCTCATCGGGGTTCCTGCCGGACACCGAATCACCTCCTCCCGGTAGACCAGCTGAAATCCACCGGAATTCTTGGAGGGGTGTCTCGACAGTAGCAGAATCACGCCTACTGAAAAGCGGCTCGCTGAATGCGGCACTCCTGCGACGCGGCTAATAGCGAGAGCTGTCCGGTGGTGCCGAGGCGTGGGTAATAGCCGGCTCGCGCCCCCCGGGCAAGTCCCGGCGTGGTTCCGGTTACGGTCTCGGTGCCGAGCCAGTGATCTTGGTTGGATTCCGGGCGAGGAGGGCCGGGCGGGCCGGTGGGTCGATCGGCTATGGCGTCGGTCATAGGTTGCTGTCGATCCGGACCGCACGGTGCCCGGTGTCGAGCACGTACCGGGTGCGGCCGCCGGAGGGCGTCTCGACCTGTTGGCGGACGAGCCGCTCGCCCCGGTGGGCGCTGCAGGCCGGATCGCCCTTGAGCCGGTTGTGGCGTCGGGCGTGCGCGTGGCCGGGGGCGGCCGCGGGGTGCCGGCGTGATCCACTGCCGGGTCAGCTTGCGGGTCTGGTCCAGGTCCACCGCGGCCGGGTCGACCTCGACAACGTGGTCCAGGACCTCTTTGCCGTGCTCGAGGCGGGTGGCGACGCCGATGACGATGAGCCCGCCGCCGCCGTCGGCGAAGGCTGCGACGTCCCTGGCGAGCTCCTCGGCCGACGCCGCCGCGGGCCGAGGCTCCCGAGGCGGGGCGGGGCCCGCACCTGGGTGGTGCGGGCCCCGCCGGACGGGCAGAGGGCCCCTCCCTTCGCCGGCCCTGCGGTCAGTGCCGGTTGACGGTGACCTGAATTCCCAGCACCCCGAGAAGGGCGAGGCCCACCAGGGGGAAGCCGCCGAAGAAGAGGGCGAGCCCGCCCCCCACGCAGAGGACCTTGAAGACGAACTCGCACCAGTTCAGGGCGTTCCCGGAACCTGGCCCGCGTCCGGAGCCGTCCGACTCGTGACCTGCCTGATCTGCTGCTGTACGGTCGATGGACACGTAGGAGTACCTCATTCCCGTTGTGGCACAGGCACCAGGGCAGTTCTGCTGGCCGGCTCGCTGCCCTGGTCCTGCGGTTTCCCGCCGCGCATTCTCGGGCGAGAACACCATGGTGCAGCCGACTTGACACCCGATCAGGTATCCTGATCGACGTATTGATCCGCATGCGACGTGTCGAGAGTGACAAGACATGGATAGAGACACGGATGACGCGATATACGGATCAATACGTAGGGGATAAAGCGTCGAAAAAACTTGGGGCATGCGGTGGGGGACGTCAAGGTCGAGGTCCGCGTGGATCAGCTGGCGGACCTGTCGAAGGGTGACCTCCCGGGCGCGGTGGAGAAGGCTCGCGAGCTCCACGAGCGCGGCGGCCCGGAAGTGGTGAGAATCAGACGCTCCTTCGTCCGGCTGGAGAAGTTCGCCGGGCTGGTCGAAGACGAGCGGAAGCCGTTGCCGAGGTCCGAGCGCCCCCTCTCCGCGCAGATGATCTCGCCGAGAGGCCTGACGCTGAAGCTGTACCTTCTGGTGCTCTTCGCCGCACAGTGCGAGACCACGGCCGGCAAGGAGTGGCCCACCCCCTACCCGATCGAGCCGACGGCGGAACAGACCGACTCCTGGCGAGGCCTGGTCGCAACCACCGCGAGGTACGCCGGCCCCGGGGTCCAGGCGGCCTCGGTCCGCACGAACAAGGTCAGGCAGATCGCCGAGGCCATGAAGACGCTGGAGAAGATGGGCCTCCTCGCGTCGGCAACGGGCGTCAAGGGCCAGGTTCGCAAAGGCGTCCTCCTGCTGTGCGAGAACGGCAAGAGCAAGAACGCCGGGGCCGCGAACATCCCGTACACCGTCCCCGCCGACAACGAGCCGTTCGTGGAGATCCCCGTCGGGTTCTTCACGAACGGCTGGGTCCACGTACTGACGACCAGTGAGATCGCAGCCCTGCTCATGTGGTTCGACGTGATCAAGTTCGACCCCTCGCCCCGCGTTATCGAGGACGGGTCGACCATCAAGGAGGGCTACGTCCGCAGCGACGTCCGGCACGGCTTCTACGGACTCGGCCGCGACGCGTACGAGACGCACCAGCCACTGGAAGCCTTCGGACTCCTGGACGTGCTCCGCCACTCCAAGCGGCACAACGACGGGAAGTGGCAGAACTTCAAGGACGACAACAGCGACATGGCCGCCCACCGAGTCATCCTGCAGACAGCGGCGTTCGGGAGAGAAGCCGGCCCGACCGTCCTCCCCGTCCTCCACCGCCGCCACATCACCGGGGAGTGGCGCCGCCCCCTCCAGTAGGGGAAACCGGCCCCGCGCCAAGGCGCCCTCCGCACCGAGAGCCACGCCGAACACCGGATCGCCCCGCCCCTCGGGAACGAACGCACCGCACCCTCCCCCGGCCAGCACCCGCAAAGCACGGAGCCCCCTGGGCGTGTGTGCGAGCAGGAACGCGACCGTCGGCAGCCCAGACGCCGTCACCGCATGTCTGCACGACCCTCCGAACGCCCCGCAGAACAGGGGCCAGAAGTCGCAAACCACGCAAGACAGACGATGCCACATAAGGGCGTATTTGCCCGCCTACACCATCGGTCGCCACCAAACTAGTTATCTCTCTAGTTGCGACATTATTAGGCTAATTACAGCACCGCAGGTCAAGTGCCATACCCATCAGCGTAGTTGATCAAGAAAAACGTACCACCCCAGCTCAACGGCAGAACCAGAATCTTCTCTGCCAACTCTAAGCACTGCACGTCAGAGCTATCTGAATGTCGTAACTAGAGAGAGGACCGACAGGCGGCGGATCCGGGGACATCGGCGGTGGGCCGTCCGTCGAAGAGGACGTGGATGCGGGTCTAGCATCCCGCGTCGGGACCAGATCCGAAGGAGACGTCGATGTAGTCGATGTCGGTGAATTCGACCTCAAGCTGGTCGGCGCGGCGGCCGTGGTCCTTGAAGTACATCTCCTGGATGCCTTCGGCGATGACCTCGTTAGGGCTCTGGGCGCCGATGCCCCACTGTGCGTCGAACAGGCGCCGAGCGTAGTCGGCCGGGAGGTGGACGGTAATGCGCCGTGTGCGGCCGTCGTCGGTCGTGCCGATCGGTGCGCTGTAGCCGAAGCGGGCGCGGGCCTCCACGGTGATCCCGGTGCGGGTCGCGGCCTGCTTGCGGCGCCGGTCGCGGACCCTCGGCTGCCAGCGGGCGCGTACCGCCGCGTCGATACGGTCGGCGATCTCCTTCGGCGGCTGTTTGCGCGCGCCGGTGCGGTAGCGCTCCACGGAGCGCTGGGTGATGCCGAGTTCCTGGGCTACGGCCTTGGCCGTCTTCAGCTGCCTCAACAGGAAGTTGATCCGCCCTTTGAGGGTCTTGGGCGGTTCGTGGGTGAAGACTTCCTGGCCGGCGCGCTCGATCGCTTCCTGGACCAGGGCGTCGTCGGCGTCGGCGTTGCCCGGGCGGATCCGTCGCACCACGGGGCTACTCCCCTTCGTCCGCGACGGCGTCGCCGCCCTTGATGTGGCGGGCGGGGTTGTAGCCCTGTTCCATCAGGTCCACCGCCCACGCCATGTCCTGGACCCCCTCGACCTTGCAGAAGCCGGGGTTCGCGCCGATGCGGAACGTGCCGTAGACCGGTGTGCCGTCGCCGTTGCGCGGGAGGAAGTCCAGCGGGGAGGAACCTGGGCTGGCGTAGGCGACGCAGTCGGACAGCACCGCGAG
This sequence comes from Streptomyces sp. NPDC088554, assembly GCF_044752945.1. NCBI lineage: Bacteria > Bacillati > Actinomycetota > Actinomycetes > Kitasatosporales > Streptomycetaceae > Streptomyces > Streptomyces sp. NPDC088554. Next base: position 4,315 of record NZ_JBIVMF010000044.1, read on the forward strand.
CGGGTACAGGCCGGTCAGGGCGGCGAGCTTGGCCATCTTGCGGTGCATGTTCACGCGCGCCTTGGCGATGAGCATCGCCCGGATGTGCGGACTCCACGTCGCCCGTTCCAGGGCGGGCCAGCGCTCGCCCTCGGTGTAGTGGCGGCCCTGGGGTCGTTCGCGGAGCTTGCCGATGCCGCCCTTGACCGTCGACTTGATGGCGGACAGGACCATCGCGCCCTGCCGGTGCCGACGTACCGCGGCCGCCAGGTCCTCGTCACTCTGGCCGGCCAGGTGCGCCAAGTCGGCGCGGCCGGGCGCGAGTTCACGCAGTGCAGTGCGCAGCACTTCGACGTCGTCCTGGTGGGCGGCGGCGTATGTCTTGTGCAGGGCCATCGCGGTGAGGAACGCGTCTTCGTCGGTGTCCTTGTCGGTGGGTACGCCCATATCGGCGGTCGTCGTGAGGAAGGCGTCCTTGAGACGGTCGTGCCACGGGTCCAGGTACGCACCCGTCTCGTGGCGCAGGTATGCCTCGGCCGGTGTGACGTCGTAGCCGAGCTCGACCGCGTATGCCACGGTCGGTGTCGCGTACCAGCCGGGTCCTTCGGGGCACTCCCCGGTGGGCGTAAACGGGTTCGGTAGACGCGGGTCCAGTGCGATGTGGGAGAGGTCGGCCAGCCAGCTGCCGGGGATCTTCTTGTCGAAGGCCGGGGCCATGACGTGGACCGGCTCCGACAGGCCGACAGTGAGGCGGGCGGCGGCCGCGAGGAAGGCGGTGTTGATGTCGATGCCGACCGCCCACGGCAGCAGGCACTCCTCATCGGAGAGCAGCTTGGGGTCGCGGACCCACTGGTAGGCCTCTTCGTCCAGGAAGCCGCCCGTCCAGCCCTGGGCGGCGGGGTGTTCCGGCGTTGCCTCCGGCGGGGCCGGGTCGATCGGGCGGGTGAGCGCGCCCGGGTTCGGACCGGACACCCACTGGCTGGTCGCCTCGTCCTGCACCGGGCGGGTCGGCGGCCTCGTCGCGGTCATCAGCTCCAGCCCCGATACGGCGGTGGAGCCGCGCGGGGTGATGACCCGGGACGCGTACACGCCCAGCACTCGGGCGAGGTCTGCGGGGTGCAGGGTGGCGGCGTCGCCCCAGGCGCGGGTGTCCAGGGCGTCCCAGGGCAGAATCGCCAACTGCACGCACTGGCGCTGGCTGCCCTTGGCAGGGCGGTAGATGCGGGCCCAGGGGCCGAAGCCGCGCTGGGTGAGTTTCCACTTCGCCTTCGTGATCTGTTTGACGACCGGGTGGTCCTCCGGCAGCCGCAGGTTCCGGCGTGCTTCATGGCCCTCCAGGCGCTCCGGCAGGCCGAACCGTACGGCGGCCGCCGCGGTCAGCACGATCAGCGGATCGGAGTCCTTGCCGTTCTTGTTCAGCCTGGGGGCGCCGATCCCGGACTCTTTCAGCGTCCAGTCGACCAGTTGCGGAATCGTCGTCGCCGCACACTCCAGCAGCACTCCGCCCAGGCAGAACGCCGTGCCCTCCCCGTCCAGCACCGCGAGCGGGCCATGGGGGAACCGGGATTCCACCGCGGGTGCGGCCGTCTTCGGCCGGGCCGGACGCCGCGACGTCGATGCCGGCCTAGTGGTGCCTGTCGGACGGGACGCGGCGGAGGCCGGGCGCTGCACAGGCGGGTGATTCTCAGCGACTGGTGCAGTCACCGGGACACTGGCCGGGTCGGTGGGGGCAGTCCGCGCATCCAGCACGGCTGCGGGCCCGGTGAAGGACCCTGTGTCCAGCGCGGGTTGGGCCGGGTACTTCGCCGCCCAGCCTTCCAGTAGCCGCAGATACGCCTGAAGCCGCGGTGGTCTGGGGTCGGTACGGCCGGTTTCCCAGCCGTTGACCGTCTCCCGCCGTGACTTCAGTGCCCGGGCCACATCGTCCTGCGTCAGACCAGCGGCCTTACGCAGCCGCAGCCGTTCCTCCGGCAGCGGCAGCACGAGCCTGGGCTGCGTCAGCAGCTCGTCAACTGCGGCGAACAGCTCTTCCTGACTCGGCATGCTTCACCCTCCCGCACCACAATCTAGATCAATTTAACCCCCGAACGCATACCGAAACGCACTTCTGTAGCCCTGGAGGGCATGCCGGTGTCAGCGGGTGATGTTCTTTGTCCGCATCGGGCGGGGCCGCCTGATGCGGGCGGCGGCAAGGTCTTGTTCGAGTAGGCGGCGCGGTGGCGGCAGGCCTGGAATGGCAATGAGCTGCCGTCCAAGACATCGGCGTGATTCCTGTCAACTTGCCTGGGGGAATGGGGCCTTGGGCTTGGGTTGACTGCTTGCATGCAGGCGACGGACTTTACTGTTCGGGGCGGCGGCGGTGCGGCCGTAGGCTCCAGCCGGATCGACGTGCGCTTCCTCGACCCGCTGGGCTGTGTGCAGCAGGTCCCGTGGCTCGAGGCCGCGCAGGACGTCGCCTTCGAGCGCAGTCCTGCGGTACGGCCGTTTCCTGTCCGGTACGGGCGGCGCGTTGCTCCGGGCTGGTGGTGGTCGTCGACCAACGGGCGGCTGGTGGCGTACGGGTCCGGTGTCATGCGGACCCAGCTCATGCTGCTGGACCGGGATACGGCTGTGGTGGCGTTGGCCTGCCGGCCTGCGGAGCTGGTGTGGCGTGAGGGTGGTCAAGTCGTCGGGCATGCACCCCAGTTGATGGCCAGGCTTAAGGACGGCAGCGGTCTACTGCTCGACTGCGTGGGGCGCAGCGGGCCCTCTGCCCGGCTGGGTGAGCGGGCGCGGGTGGTGGCAGCTGCTGCGGAGGCGGTGGGCTGGTCCTATCGGCTGGAGGAGCCTCCGGATCCGGTGCTGGTGGCCAATGTGCGGTGGCTGGCCGGATACCGGCATCCCCGGCACGGTGCGGGTCCGTGGATCCCGGCTCTGGTGGCGGCGTTCGGCAGGCCGCGGCCGGCGGTGGAAGTGGTGCGGAACCTGGGTGACCCGATCGCGGTCTGGCCTGCGCTTTTTCACACGTTGTGGAGTGGTGTGCTGCGTGTGCGGCTGGACGAACCGCTGCATGAGCGCGTCCTCGTCTCGGTCCCGCGGCAGGAGGACGAGGCGGCGTGACGCAGGCGGTTGTCGAGGTCGGGGCGCGGGTTCGCTTCGACGGGCGGATGTGGACGGTGGCCGTGCTGGAAGGCGCCCGGGCCACGCTGGTGACCGGCGAGGGGGCCTCCGCAGTCGTGCTGCTGCCCTACCTGTTCGCCGACCCGTCCTTCGAAGTGGAAGGCGGGCGCGTGCCACAAAGGGTGCCGCCGTTCGGGCTGCTGGAAGCACTGCCGGTGGAGGTACGGGAGCGGGCTCTGGCGTGGCAGCGGCATGTGCGGGAGGTGGAGACCGGCTTCCCGGATGCGGTCGGGCAGGGCCGTCCGCGTGAGGAGTTCGATCCGGCGACGCAGAGCCTGGCCCAGCGGGAGCAGGCGAAGGCGCAGGAGCTGACGGCGGCGGGCTGGACGGCGAGTGTGGCCACGGTGCGGCGGATGCGGGCCCGCTACCGAAGCGAGGGCCTGTGGGGGCTGGTGGACGGGCGGGCGGCGAGGGAGCGGTCTGCCGTAGGACGGGCCGATGAACGGGTGGTCACGGCGATCCGGACAGCGCTGGAGGGGCAGCGGGAGCGGTCGACGGGCACGCTGGTGCGGCTGCGCCGCCAGGTGGGATGGCTGCTGGAGGAGGAGCACGGCGCGGGGGTGGTGGCCCTGCCGCCGGCATCGACGTTCAACCGGCTGGTGCACGCGGTCGCCGACGGGCAGGGGCTGCTGGGGACGGCGGCGCAGCGGCGATGGCATGCGTCGCGGCCAGCTCCGCCGTTCACGCCGACGGTGGCGCTGCGGCCGGGTGAGCTGGTGATGCTGGACAGCACGCCGCTGGATGTCCTGGCGGTGCTGGACAACGGTGTGACCGGCCGGGTGGAGCTGAGCATCGCGCTGGACGTGGCAACCCGCAGCATCTGCGCGGCGGTGCTGCGGCCGGTGGGCACGACGTCGGTGGACGCGGCGATGCTGCTGGCGCAGATGGTGGTGCCGGCCGCGATGCGGCCGGGCTGGGATACGGCACTGTCGATGCAGCGGTCGGTCATCCCCTACGAGCGGCTGGTGGCGTTGGACGCGCGGCTTGAGCAGGCTGCTGCCCGGCCGGTGATCATGCCGGAGACGGTGGTGGTGGACCAGGGCCGGGTGTACGTGTCGGCTTCGTTCATCTCGGCGTGCGAGAGCCTGGGAGTGTCGGTGCAGCCGGTGCCGCCGGCGAACGGCCCGGCGAAGGGGAACGTGGAGCGGACCTTCCGCACCATCGCCGACGGGTTCAGCCAGTACCTGCCGGGCCACACCGGCTCGGATGTCTCCCAGCGCGGCGCGGCCGCGGAGCAGGATGCGTGCTGGAGCCTGGCGCAGCTTCAGGAACTGCTGGACGAGTGGGTCATCGCCGGGTGGCAGGAGCGCGCGCATGAGGCGCTGCGGCACCCGATGATGCCGCGGGTCTCCGTGTCGCCGAACGAGATGTGGGCGGCCCTGGTGGCGGTGACGGGGCATGTGCCGGTGCCGTTGTCCGCCGACGACTACGTCGAACTCCTGCCCCTGCGGTGGCAGGCCGTCAACGACTACGGGATCCGCTTCGGCTACCGCACCTACGACCACCCCGGCCTGAACCCCTGCCGGCGCCGCCGCTCGCCGCGGGCGGACAAGAACGGACGGTGGGAAGTCCACCACAACCCCTATGACCCCAACCGGGTGTGGGTGCGCCTGCCCGAAGGATGGCTGGAGGTTCCGTGGGTCCACGCGGCGGCGGTACGGCGTCCGTTCACCGCGTTTACCTTCGACCACGTCCGGCGCACCGTGGAACGCCGCGTGGGCCGCGAAGAGCACGAGGCCGCGATCGCTGGGGCGCTGGATGAGCTGCTGCGCCGTGCAAGCCAGGGGCTGGGCAGCAAACGCGAGCGGACAGTAGCCGCCCGGGCCCAGGCGGCCGCGCAGATGACCGATGCCTCCCCAGCCACCGCCCCGCAGCAGTGGCCTGCGCCTCTCGCGCCGGGGGCCTCGTTCGGGCTGCCCGGCTCCTTCACCGTCCTGCCCGAGGACGCCGACGGCTGGGACGCCGACGACGGCCTGGACGACATCGAAGACGACCCCCTCGCTGGCCTCGCCGACGGCCAGGACGCCGCGGCGGGCCACGCGGAGGAAGCGGAAGTAACCAAGCCGACGGCCGGAACAGCCCGCGCCCAGGCCGCTGAGCAGACGCCGGACGCTGCCGGGACGGGCGGCATGCACATCTACGACCCGTACCAGGAGGCCCAGGCATGGTGACAACAGTCAAGCCCGCCACCGCGCAGCACAGCGCCTTCAGTCCCCTGACCACGTGGGACGGGTGGCAGCAGTTCGTCGACACAGCCCCTGCCCCGGCGCTGGACGTTGGCGACGAGGGGTGGACCCTGGAGCAGCGGGAGGACTACCACGCGCGGTTCGTGGTGCTGAAGACCCCCGCGATGGACGCCATCTCCACCGCGGTACGCCGTCTGCTGCTGCTCAACCGCGGCCAGCAGGGCGGAGCCAGGCGCGGCCTGATCATCTCCGGGCCGGCGACCACCGGGAAGACCACCGCGATGCAGCAGCTCGGGCGCACCGTCGAACTCGCCGACCGGCGCCGCCACCCGAACCAGGACGGGCGTCTGCCGGTCTTGTTCATCACCGTGCCGCCGTCCTCCACTCCGAAGATGCTCATCAGCGAGTTCGCCCGCTTCCTCGGCCTGCCAATGCTGGAGCGGATGAACCAGATCCAGATCACCAACGCGGTATGCGAGCTGCTGTGTGAGATGGGCACCCAGCTGATCCTGGTCGACGACGTACACCTGATGGACACCCGCAGCCGGGCCGGTGCCGAGACCTCCGACCAGCTGAAGTACCTCGGCGAGCGGATCCCGGCAACCTTCGTCTACTCCGGCATCGACGTCGAGACCTCACCGCTGTTGACCGGTGTGCGCGGCTCCCAGCTCGCCGGCCGCTTCAAAATCGTGCGCAACCAGCCGCTGCGCTTCGGCAGCGGCGCGGACAAACAGATCTGGCACGACCTGATGCACGGCATGGACAGCGCCCTGCGGCTGCGCCACCACCGGCCCGGCACCCTCCTCACGCACGCCGCCTACCTTCACGCCCGCACTGGCGGCCGCATGGGCAGCCTCTCCCACCTCGTCCGCGAAGCCGCCCTCGTGTCCCTGCTGGACGGCACCGAGAAGATCACCAAGAAACTGCTCGAACAGGTCGAACTCGACACCGCCGCCGAACAACGAGCCCGGGCACCACAGCGTCACCGCACACCCGTATCGCGCCGCAGCTGACCTGCGGCTGCCCTCATCGTCCGGATCCCCGTCCACGTCGCTGCTCGGCTTCTGATCGCCTGAGCTCCACCGAAACCGGTCTCTCCTCCCTGATGCGCAACTCCCTTCCACCACAGCCACCACCATGTGCAGCGGCGGCGCGGCCGGGGTCGGCACGGCTCGCACCGCTGCAGAGCGAGACGAACCTGTCGTACCTGGACCGGCTGGCCGACCGCTACCGGCTCGGCGTCAGAGATCTCATCCCGGCACTGCTCCAGGTCGGCGGAGGCCTGTTCAAGGGCTACCGCACGGACGGCGAGATGTACCTCAACGCCGAAGCCCGGGCCCGTATATCGGTGTTCTGCCGCGTGCCCGAGGACGCCCTGGGACGGGCCCTGCCCGCCTGGGCCGCCAAGGAGCCCCTTGCTCCGGACGGGGAAGGTGCGGCCGGGCGGTTCCGCTTCGGGGTCGTGGTGCCGGCCGCAGGGGAAGGCTGCCGACTGTGCACAGCGGCACGCACCGGACGGGCCAAGCCCGCCCGGCTGTACCTGAAACCGCACACCCGAATCTGCCCGCGTCACCGGCGCTGGATGCTCGGCACCCACTGGGTCGACGGCGCGCCAGCCGGCACCGAGCAGATCGACCTGACGGGGCTGCCGGAGATGCTCGCGGCACACCGGCGGCACCTGCAGCTGCTGCGCCACCGGCCGGACGCCGCCCGCGCGTTCGAGGTCGCCCACGCCGTGCTCGTCTCCTGGTGGGCGCAGCAGTGGCCCGAGGAGGAGTAATGGCCGCGCCGGGTACGCGAGATGGCGCCGCCTGGGGCAGATCCCGGCTGGTGGCGGCTGCTGGTCAGGGACGCGGTCACCTACCCGGAGACGGTCGCCCTCACCTCGGTCCTCACCGACGAACGCACCAGACAGCGGCTGCTCGCCGACACCGACGGACACCTGCCCCACACGCTCGCTCACACCCCCACTCTGGTCACCCAGTTGGCGCGAGTCACGAACCGGCCGTGGCTTGCCGAACAGATCGCCTCGACCTCGGCCGGCCCGTTGCTGCTCTGGGCGCAGCACTGCGTACGGGCCGACGCGGACACAGCCGCCGCCGACCGGCTGTGGACACTGCACATGGCGCACCGGCCCCGCCCCATCGCCCGCGAACTCACCGCCTACCGCGGCATCGCCAACAAGGGCGAGAACGCTGCGGGCGGTACGCGGCTGCACCTGGGGCTCCGGCACACATCGGACCACGCCTTCACCACCGGCCTGGCCCACGCCCGCGCCTACGCCGCCGTCCACGGCCACCTCGCAGCTCCGATCGGCGAGCGGTTCAACGGCTTCACGCTGGGCCGGTGGCTGTCAAATCACCGGAAATTCCCCGCGATGCCGCCCGAACACGTCGCGGAACTCGAGGCGCTGGATCCGTGGTAGAGACCGCCGTGGACGGTCATGTGGCAGCGTTCCTACTACGAAGCCCGCGACCACGCCCGCGCCCGGGGCGGCCTGCGGCCCGAACACGGCTTCCCCGCCACCAGCTTCGGCCTGGGTGAATGGCTCTACAACCAGTGCACCGGCTATGACGACCTGCACCCTGGCCAGCAGCGCCTCCTGTCCGACATCGGCCTCACCCGCGACAGTGCCCGGGCGGCCCGGCCCCGCCGCAAGCACATGGCCACCCACTTCCAGAACGTCCTCGCCTGTGCCCGCGCCTTCGCCGACACCCACGGCACGCTGGTGAACGCGACCGCCGACACTGTCCAGGACGGGCTGAAGCTGGGGCAGTGGCTGTCCAACCAGCGCAGCAAGGACCGCGCCCACCAGCTGCGCTACGGCACCCCGTCGTCCCGCGCGCTGGCGCTGTCGGCGATCGATCCCTGGTGGAACCCGCCCTGGGCGCTGGAATGGCAGCGCTCCTGGCACCAGGCGCACACCCATGTCCAAGCCGGCCACGCCCTGGAGGCCGCGGCCGGGTTCCCCGGCACCGCCAGCGCGCTCGCCGCGTGGCTGACCACGCAGTGCGCCCAGTACGACACCCTCCAGCCCGGCCAACACGACCTGCTCGCCCTCATCGGAATCACCGAGGACCAGGCCCGCGGCGCCGCCGCCCGGCCCGCCGAGAACGAAGCCGACTTCGCCACCGCACTGGGCTACGCCCGTTCCTACCACGCGACGCACGGCACCCTCGCCACCGCAACGGAAACCGTCCACGACGGATTCCAGCTCGGACGATGGCTGCGCCGGCAACGCCAGCACGCCCGCGACCACGCCCACCGCGGCACACCACCATCCGCCCGGACCAAGGCCCTGACCGCCATCGATCCCTGGTGGTGCCCGCCCTGGAACCTGGCGTGGCAACGCGCCTGGCAGCACATCCACGACCAGGTACAGGCCGGCCACCGGCTCGACGCCGACCACCACTTCCGCAGCTTCGCCCCCGCCCAGCGCACCTGGCTCCGCAAGCAGCGCAACCACTACGACGACCTCCACCCCGACCAGCAGCGCCTCCTGGCCGGCATCGGTCTGACCCGCGACAGCGCCCGCACCCGGCCCCTCAACCCCTACGCAGAAACCGCCCTCGCCCACGCCCGCGCCTACGCCGCCCTCCACCACACCCTGGCCGTCGCCTACTCCACCGTCCACGACGGCTTTCCCCTCGGCCGCTGGCTCAACGACCAACGCCAACAGGCCCTGCGCGAGACCACCCCCAGCGCCCGCCACCAGGCCCTCACCGCGATCGACCCGTGGTGGAACCCGCCCTGGGACCTGGCCTGGCAACGCGCCTGCACCCGCGCCTGCACCACACAAACCCGCCCTCACGGTGTCCCCGCCGACGTACGAACCTGGGTCAGAGCACAACACGCCGCCTGGGATCTTCTACGCCCCGAGCAGCAGAAACTCCTGACCGGCCTGGGGATCGCCCCCGGCACCGCGGACGCCGCCGGCCAGCGACGCAGATCCAGCCGTGTCTACCCCCTCAGCCCCGGCCTCGCCCACGCCCGCGCCTACGCCGCCGTCCACAGCCACCTCTCCCCCAGCGCAGACACCCACCACGACAGCTTCCCCCCTGGGCCGCTGGCTGGTACAAACACGCCGCAAAGCCCGGCAAGGACGCCTGGCCCCCACCACCAGCCAAGCCCTCACCGCGATCGACCCGTGGTGGAACCCACCCTGGCCCAGCATCTGGCAACGCACCTACCAACAAGCCCTATTGACCCACCGCTCCGGCCAGGACCACTCCCCCGCCCTCCAGCGATGGACCGAGCGGCAACGCACCCGCTGGAACACCCTCCACCCCCAGCAGCAACACCTCCTCACCACCATCGACATCCACCCCAGTAGCTGACCGCCCCGACCAATCTGCAGCGAGGCAACGACCCGGTCAGGCACGCTATGCCGATGAGCGACGCGCGCTTCTTCAACGACGAACCGTTCCTCGACGACGAGGGGTCCGACCTGCTGGGGCGTGAACAGTACGCACGGCACGCGGTGGAGTTGCTGGAGCGCGTCCGGACCCAGACCGAAACCGGCGTCCTGGCCTTGATCGGTTCCTGGGGCTCCGGAAAGTCGACGGTCCTGGGCAAGGTGATACGCCTCCTGCAGCAACAGGACGGCAGCGAGGACTGGCTGATCGCGGAGCTCAACCCATGGCTCTACTCCAACCTGGAGACGCTGACCACGGCACTCTTCAGCGAGGTCCGAGCCGCCCTCCCCAAAGGAAGGCGCTGGTCAGAAGTCCGCAAAACGCTCGGAGGCTTCGGGCAGGCCATCAGCCCCTTGGGCAAGCTCACCGCGCTGGCCGGCCTCGACTCGGAGGGCCTGATCAAGGCCTTCAGCGATCGCATCAGCGGAGACACCAGCGCCTCAACAGCCAAGCGGAAGGCCGAAGAGGCTCTGCGGCGGGCAGGCCAGCCCGTCCTGGTCGTCATGGACGACCTGGACCGCCTCACCCCCGACGAACTTCTCCTGGTCTTCAAACTGGTGCGCCTGGTGGGCCATCTACCGAACGTCTACTACCTGATCAGCTTCGACGAGCAGACGCTGCTGGACGTCCTGCAGCGCAGCGACCTCGTAGGAAACAGCGAAGGCAGGGCCCGCGAGTTCCTGGAAAAGATCATCCAGGTGCGGCTCGACCTTCCCGCGTTCCGCGAACGAGACGCCGCCGCCATGAGTATCCGAGCCCTCAACGCCCTGCTGGACTCCCACAGCCTGTCCATGACGCCGAGCGAGGACGACGCTTCTCCGAGGCCTACTTCCGGCACCTGCAGGACAGGCTGCAGACGCCACGGGCCGTCAAACGCTACTTCGGGCAGGCCGACGCCACCCTCAGCTCCCTCGCCGGAAACGTGGACCTGGTCGACTTCCTCATCGTCACCTTCCTGCGCACCACCGAGCCCGGCGTCTACCGGCTCCTGAGACGGCACCGCGCCGAACTGACCGGCACCAGCATCGACGCGGCACAGCGGCACAGCACACAGCAGCCCGGCGAACGAGCCGAACGCTGGCGCCACCGCCTGCGTGAAGCCGGCGTGGCCGAAGACCACATCAAAGGCGTGCTCAACCTGCTGGCCCTGCTGTTCCCAACAGTCCAGCAAGACCTCGGCAACGGTAGCGACACGAAAGCCGCCGCCCAGCGCCGCGGGATCGGCAGCACCGACTACTTCGACCGGTACATGGTCTTCGGCGTCCCCGATGACGACCTTCCCGAAGCCGCCTTCGACCAGGCCCTGGCCCAGCTGACCACCGACGCCCCAGGAGAGGAAGCAGCCGAACTGCTGCTCCGCCTCCGCGACGACACCCACCGCATCACCCGCCGAATCGAGCAGCGCCGCAGCGCCGGTATCCGCCTCCCCGCCGCTGCGCTGCTCAAGGCCATGGCAGACAGCTACGGGCAACTGACCGCCGAACCGGAAATGATGGGCCTAGTCAACAGCGGCATGAGCATGCAGTTCCTGGCCCGGGACCTCCTCACCGACCTCCCACCCGAACAAAGAGCCCCGGTACTGGCCGCCATGGCGGCCAGCCCCGACGGAGCGGTCCTGGCCACCCGGACCCTGCACCGCGCCACCAACCCGGACAACAACGACTCCGAGGAAGTACAGACCGCCGAAGACTGGTCTCTTCAGGCCCGCGACGCCGTAACCGAGCAGATCGCCCAGCACCTCGTACCCACTACAGGCAAACCTGCTGAGGAACTCACCGAGTCCGACACCGACCTGATCTGGATGTGGCGCCACACCCACCCCGACAGCCTGCGCCCCTGGCTACGCCAACGCCTCGACAACGGCTGGGAACCCCTCCCCCTCCTGGGCAAACTCCTCCAACCCGCGCCACGCCCGCACCGCCTGATCGACGAAAGTGTCCTGGCCGGCCTCGACGCGATGTTCGGTCTCGACGACCTCTACACACGCCTGGCCCCCCTCCTCCAGACCCAGACCAGCAACTCCGCCGATGAACACCACGCCAACATCCTCCAAGCACTCCGCGAGCACCGACCCGCCACCGGCCAGACCTCACCCCCGGACTCCGGCACCACGGCGTGACCCCGCGCCCGAAGGACACCCTGTACGCGTTTCAAGTAGCGGCCCAATCCACCTGCATGCCACCCAGAAAAACTGCACAAGCCCAGGCCAAGAACCTGCAGGACCCCGCCACACCACACCCAGCGGCACCATCAGCACCACAACGGCCCACTACAACTGAGAAACCACCAGCTCAGAACACGCATGCTGCGCACAAAAAACGACCCACGACAGTTGATGCCTTTGGCGCGGGCTTTCTTCTCGTCGAAGACGCGGGGCGTCGCGGTCATGTAGAGGCGGTGGCGGGCGGGGAGCTTGTCGTCGTGGTGGACGCGGGCCCACGGTTTGTTGTAGTTACCGGCGGTGCGGTGGGCTTCGTCGGCGACCACGACGTCCCAGCGGGGCAGGTGGAAGTCGCGGTGGGCTTCGACGACCTTGTCCAGGGAGTCGTAGGTGCAGAAGACGTTGAGCGGTCCGTGGGTGTCGGCTGCCTGCCAGGCCAAGTCGTCGCCTGTGTCGACCATGGTGAGGATGCCGGCCAGGTACGGGTCTGCCGGATTGTCGGGGGAACAGACGCCGATGTAGCGGCCGGGGCGTCCTTCGTGGTGCCATGCCTTTGCGGTCTGTTCGAGCAGTCGCAGTGAGGGCACGAGGACCAGGCAGATGCCTTCGGGCGCGGTTTCCTGGGCAATGTGCAGGGCCACCAAGGTCTTTCCGGTGCCGGTGGCCATGATGACGGTGGCGCGGCGGTAGCCCTCGATGAAGCTGCTCACGACGGTGTCTGCGGCGCATTGCTGGCGTCCGCGCAGACGGGTCTTCAGGCGAGGGACCTGAGCTGGGGCGGTCGAGTCCGGGCGGATGCGCGTCGTGGTGGCCACGGTCCTCCCCCGGTGATGGTGTGCACGTGCACCTGGTTCACAGGGTGAAAGGGGTGTGCTGGGCCATGACTGGGCGTTTGCCGGGGTTCACCCGAACGAGTTCTGGTGCTCTTGACCAGCCTCCGGCTGGCCGGTCACGGTGGCCGTGGTGGCGGCTTCAGTGGAGGGGCAGCAGTGCTGGATGATCCCGGTCTGTACGGGCCTCGCTGGCCGCTGCCGCTGCGTGTGGGGCCGGTGCCGGGTGAGTCGACGGGGTCGTTCGTGAACCGGCTTGCGCACGGCAACGGCCTGAGCTTGGCGGCGTTCCTCGACCGCGTCGGGCAGGGCGAGGCATCCGCGTACCCGGAGCGGGTGGAGAAGTACCCGCAGTCCACCGAGATGTACGTGAACGAGGCGGGGCTGCGCTATCTGGCTGTCCTTGCTGACCGGGCGGCTGGTCTCCTGCAGCAGGATCTGCCCAGCCTGGGCGCGGAGCACCTGCTGCCAGGTTCAGAGGCGGCGGAGTGGAGGTGGCGCTGGGAGCCTGTGCCGGGGCACCTCGTGCGGTGTTGCCCGCTGTGTGCTGATGCACTGGGGGTCGGTGAGACGGTGTGGCTGATGTCGCCGGACAGCTGGCAGGTCTGTCTGCGGCACGGTTACTGGTCGGACGACTCCCGCGGTCGTGGTCCGGACTTCGTGCAGCTGGCCGAACTGCCCGAGACGGTGACGGCGCACGGCGTGCGGCAGCAACTGGCCGAACGGTGGGGGCCGGCCGGCGAGGAGTTGTTCGCCGATGCCTTCCAGGTGGCGGTGTACTGGTGGACGCGGATGCCGGACACCGTGTGCTGGGTGCGGCGGGCCTGGACGGCTGGGCTGGACGCGCGGGAGATACGGGCGGCCCCGCTGGTGATCTACCCGGAGGCCGCGGAACTCGCGGGCGCCATGCTGGACTTCGAATGCGCGGGGCAGCGGGATACGGCAGACCGGTCCCGATGGCTTGCGGGCGTGGAGCAGTTGATGGCCGGGTGGGGAGTGGATGTGGCTGAAGGGCGTCAGGCGCTGCTGATGTGGCTGGGGCGTCACCGTAGGGGGGTCTCCGCGCCGTCCGGTCCGGCGGGCGGGAGCGGGCTGCTGCTTGGGGTGGGGCACGGCCGGATCGCTTCCCGGACCGGTCCGGTGAGCCAACGCTCGTGCCTGACCTGGCAGTTGGGCATGACGGCTGCCGACATGTAGGCGTCATAAGAATGGAGGGCTCATAGCCGTACGGCTGTGAGCCCTCCACCTTGTAGTAGCGGGGACAGGATTTGAACCTGCGACCTCTGGGTTATGAGCCCAGCGAGCTACCGAGCTGCTCCACCCCGCGTCGGTATCACCACCGTACGTCATGGCGGCGGGCGCTGAAGACCATTATGGGCCGGGGCCGTACGCTTGCGGATTTCTGGTCCTCGAGGTCGGCCTGACCTGGCCGTAGTGGCGGCGTCCGGCGCGCCGGCCCCCGTTCATCGTCCAGGTCTCGTGGCCCATTCCCGGCCCGGAGCCTGTTGGTCCGGCAGTGGAATACTGGCCCGCCATGACACTGGCTCACGCCGCCACCAGTCGGCCCGTCGTGGACGTGGACAACCCCGCCACGTGGCCCCGGCCGCTAGCAGATCTCATCTACAAGATCGCCCACGAAGCCGAACTGGACGAGCCGGAGCTGTACGTCGACTTGGAGTTGGAGGACAGGGAGGCGCAGATCCTCGCCCTGCTCCGCGGCCACCTTCTGCGGGCGCAGCACTGCACCAGGCTGCTCGACCATGAGGCCCATGCGATTCGTGCCCATGGCCTGCGCCCCCTGGATGCCGCTCTCGTCGATGACCGCCTGGATCAGGCCCATGAGCGGGGCTATCTGACCGCCGCTGAGCGGGAGGTATTGCGCTCCCAGAGCATGGTCGCCCCGGGGAGGCAGAGGATGGGCATTCGAGAGGGTCAGGTCTGCCTGACCCTCTCGGCCGAGGCCACCTCTCACGACATCGGCGGGGCGTGGCGGCTGCTGTCCTTCTGGGGCGGCGAGGCGATCTACTGGCAGCACTGCGACGACCCTGCGGGTCTTGCTCAGAGACTGCGCTGCCTGGGCCGGCCCACACTGGTCACCGCCTACGTGGATCTCGCCAGTCCCGGCAGGCACCTCGTCTTCAAATCGGTGGTGCACACCTTCGTCGGCAAGGCCATCGGCTACGCCCCCGCCAACGCCGACGTCCTCTACCGCAACGCGATCCCGCCACAGCACATCGAGTCCATCGCCTTCCCCGGCGATCCCGCCTACGACCGGCTTCCGGGCCTGCCCACCGCGTGATTGACCGCTCCGATCGCCCCGGTGGAACGTCCGGCGTCCGTCCCCTGGGCCGAGAGGGGCGGCTTCTACGCGGCGAAGCCGATGTTTTTGACGTACTCGTACTGGCCCCACTGGGAGCCCAGGTCGGGCAGGACATCGGCGGTCCAGGCGTCGTCCAGGCCCTGGTGGTCGCCGACCGCCCAGGACGCGACGATCTTGTCCCAGCGGCGCACGTTCATCGTCCGGTGTGCCACCACCCGCTGGAGCTGGCGCGCCACGCCGGACTGGTCGAGGGGGTGGATCTCCACGCGAGTGCCGCGGCCCTCGCGGTTGAGGCGGGCGGTGAGGTGGCGGGCGACGTTGCGGCGCCGCACCGCCTTGTATGCGGCGTCGATGCGTTCCAGGTTGGCCTTCGAGGGACGGCGTGTGCCCTGCTTCCATGCCTTCAGCGTCCGGTCGCTCACGGTCAGTCCGGCGTCCTTGGCCGCCTGCCAGGCCCTGTCCGATGTCGTCAGGTAGTGCAGGCGTGCCATCAGGCCACGCCTGGCGGTCACCGGGGTGGCGATGTGAGCGGCGAGCCAGTCGAGCTGGCGGGCGACGGCTTCGCTGCCCTTGATCCCGCTCGCGCCGAACTTCCCGAAGTCGATGTTCTTCTCCGGCATCTACTGCTTCTCCCCCGTGCTGGCTTCGGCATCGGTTCCGGCGGTGTACGTGTCCTTGACCTTGACCTCGGTAACACCGCGGCCTTCAGGGAAGACACGGCGCCAGTCTCCGATGACGTGGAGCTCGTCGGTTCCCATCGCCCGTACGACGGGCAGTCCCGCGTCGTGGGCCTTGAGCGCCTTCATCCAGAGGTTGGCGAAGGCCTGGGAGCGGATGATGTGCATCCAGTCCGGGCGGTAGAGCTCCCGGTTGTAGTTCGACTCCCCCATCGTGGAGACGAACTTGGAGTACATCGCCTTCACATACTCCAGCGTCAGATCGTCGCCGTCTGCGATCGCGGTGTCGCGGGCGTCCTTGAGGGCGATCCGGAACTTCTCCAGGAGGTTCTCGGTGGCCCCCGAGGTGTAGGACTCGTGGATCTCGGGCGGCTCGCACAGGCGGTGCTTCGGGCCGGACAGGCGCAGCAGCAGGCGCAGGGTCGGTTCGGTGACCCACAGGGGTCCTGGTTCGTCTCGCTGGCCGATCGGGTTGGGCAGCACCGCGTCGTGTTCCCAGGCGGGCGGGGTGATCAGGTGGACTCCGGCGCGGCGCCGGTCGTGTGCGAAGTCCGTGGAGTGTTCCAGCTGGCCGAGCGGGAGGTGGGTCTTGAGGGCCGAGAGGTAGGCACCGTTGATGTCGAGTGCGGTGACCTCGTGCTTCCCGGGCGGCAGCTCGGGCCGCGTCCACTTGGGGCGGGCCTCCCAGATCTGGTCGGCGCCCCTGGATGCCTGCTTCTTGAGGATGTCGGGGATCCAGGGGTGGGCGATCACGTCGTAGCGGGCGCCCTTGCGGGTCTCGTCCAGCAGGCGCATCGCGTCCGGGATGGCCCGCTTCAGCAGTACGGCGCTCGCGGCTTCGACGTCGCCCTGGTGCTCGGCGAGCACGGCGTGCACCGCTTCATGGATCAAGTCGGCCGGCCCGGACGGCTCCTGGAACGCCCGCCCGCGCGGGGCAGTGTCTTTCCCGCCGGCCGGTCGGGGTGGGCGGGCCGTACGCGGCACTTGGGCCCGGGCAGATGGCGCGGTGGGCGAGGACTTCGGGGTTTGTGCAGGGGCTGCCTGACAGCCGGAGGGGTCCAGATGCTGAGCGAACCCCGCCACACGCTGTTGGGCCGGGCGCCCGCAAAGCACACACGGCTCGGGCACGGCGAGCAGCTCCACCTCGTCCTCGTCCTGGGCGGGTTCCGTCGAAGACGTAGAGGCGACGGCCGCCGCAGCAGTGCCTGATGCCGCGGACCGCTCCTCAGCCGGCTCTGCCGTGGTGGTTTCGGTCTCGGTGGTGAGCTTGGCGTTCAGCCCGTCCAGCAGATACGCGTACTTGGTGCGGACCTCACCGGCCGGGTCCCGGCCATTCTCCCATCCGCTGAGGGTAGACGGGCTCACCCCGAGCGCACGGGCCACCTGCGCCTTGGACAGCCGGGCTCGCTCCCGCAGCTCGCGGCGTACCTGGCAGGGCGGGAGTTCGGCCTGCGGGCCGACTGCGTCGAGGAGCGAGTCGATCGCGTCGAAGTCACTCACCGGCTCGCCCCCTTTGTCTCGGCCCGGACGGAACGGCGCCGGTCGGCGGGCAGCGCCTCGCATGCTCTGGTCGGACCCGCAAGCAAGTCCAGGGCGCCGATGCCGTAATGCTCGGCCAGGACATTGACGTCGCGCAGGCTCCACGAAACGGCACCCGACTGCCGGCGCGACACCTGCGTCTGCGTCAGCCCCAGCACTGCCGCGACCGACCGCTGCGAGTCACCCGTCACCTGCATCAACGCGGCCACCGTCAGCCGCAGCGACTCCTCCAAGCACAATCCCATGCTGCCACCCTACCTGAATCATGCAACTTTTGCATTAAAGTCAGCTTTTCACTATCAATGATGCAAGAAAGCTTTCAATGTTCTGAGGGAGATGAAGGT
This sequence comes from Streptomyces sp. NPDC088554, assembly GCF_044752945.1. Classification (NCBI taxonomy): domain Bacteria; kingdom Bacillati; phylum Actinomycetota; class Actinomycetes; order Kitasatosporales; family Streptomycetaceae; genus Streptomyces; species Streptomyces sp. NPDC088554. Next base: position 21,925 of record NZ_JBIVMF010000044.1, read on the forward strand.
CCTCGGGCACACGGGTGTCAGCGTTCCAGACCGCCCCGATCACGCGGAATCCGTCGGGCCGCGCGCCGGGCTTCCCGTTTCGCCTGGTGCGCCTCTTCCACCGCACGATCGGACAGGCACCGCGGGCACACGAGGTCCAGTACACGGCGGCGCAGGGCCCGGCGCAGCCGAGGTCCGGGAGGCGGCGGCCACCCACGGCAGTGACGGCGCACCGCACGTACTCCGGTGCCCAAGAGTGCCGCGACCACGGAGGTGTTACCCGTGTAGACGGCCAGGAGGAATGCCATCTGCGCCTGGTGGCCGGCCGGGAACCGTGCGGCCAACTCGGTCTGTTCTTCCGGGTGGAGGAAGGCATCGTGGCGCTCGCAGCGCGACGCCTTCCCGTTGTTGCGGGCAATGCCCGGCGAGCTGGTGTTCATGGCTTCAGGAGCCTGGCCGGGGCCGTCTGTGGACAGCGGACGGCCGCGACGCCGCGCGCCATCTCGCCACGCTGGGCTTCGCCGACACCGGGCAGTGGGTATGGGCCGGGGAGCGAAATGTCTACCGGAGCTGTACGACACACCGGGGCGTCGACGCCTCCGGGAGAGAACCAGTGTCTGTAAGCACTTCCGTGGGCACCACGGTTCCAAGGTCTTTTGGTACCAAGCTCGAACCGGTGGTCGACGGCTCACCAGCGCCCCTGACGGCCTCTTCTCGCTGGCTGCGCCTGTGCATCAGCTCGCCACCGGCCCGGTGGTCGAACGGCTGTCGGAGCCGAATGAACCTGGTGCGCTGGTACCAACGAACCTTGCTACAGACAAACCAGGGACCGGCGCGGGGCCGCCGGATACGCCACCGCCGTCGGGATGCTGGTTGATCCAGGACAGGCCGCCGAGGTCGAGGCACCTGCGCGTGCGGGTGACGGCCACGTAGGCGAGGCGGGCTTCACCGTCGTCGATAGGGCCTGGAAGAGCGCAGCCGGTGTCGTCCTGCTGGTCGCTGTCCGGGGGCGGGGTGAAGTCGTCGGCGATCTTCACGCGGGCCCATTCGCGGCCTTTGGCCTTGTGGGCAGTCGAGACGGTCACCTCTGCCTGGTTCTCGGGGGCGAGCTGGGCGACGGCGGCCAGGATGGCGTCGGGGCAGTTTCTAGGGGTCGTTGCAACACGTGGTCGGTTGTCTAGGCCGCGATGAGTTTAGCCAGACGCTCGGCTGGGGTTTCCCAGCCGAGCGTTTTGCGTGGGCGGCGGTTGAGCTGGTCGGCGACGGCGGCGAGGTGTTCGGGGGTGTGGACGGACAGGTCGGTGCCCTTGGGGAAGTACTGCCGCAGCAGGCCGTTGGTGTTCTCGTTCGAGCCGCGCTGCCAGGGACTGCCCGGGTCGCAGAAGTAGACCGGGACGTCGGTGGCGACGGTGAAGCTCTTGTGGGCGGCCATCTCGGAGCCCTGGTCCCAGGTCAGCGAGCGCTTCAGCTCGGCCGGGAGGGTCTGGACGGTGGCGACCAGGGCGTCGCGGACGGCATCGGCCGTGTGGGCGCCGGGCAGGTGCAGCAGCATCACGTAGCGGGTCGAGCGCTCGACCAGGGTGCCGATCGCGGACTTGTGGTCCTTGCCGATGATCAGGTCGCCCTCCCAGTGCCCGGGGACGGCCCGGTCCTCGGCCTCGGCGGGGCGTTCGCTGATCATGGCCATCGGGTCGATGAAGCGCGGTTGGCGGCGGTTGGCCTGCCGCTGGGGCCTGCGGCGGACGCGGCCGGAGCGCAGGGCGCCGGCGAGCTCGCGCCGCAGTTCGCCCCGGCCCTGGACGTAGAGCGCCTGGTAGACGGTTTCGGGCACGACGTGCATCTCCGGGCGGTCGGGGAACCTGGTGCGCAGAGCGTGGCATATCTGCTCGGGGCTCCACCGCTCGTCCAGCAACTCCTGGACGGTGTCCCGAAGTTGCGGGTTCGAGAGGATCTTGCGGGGCTTGGGGCGGGGCCGGCGGGCGTCCGCCCTCGCCTGGGCTGCGTGGGGGCGGTAGGCACCGCTGCCCGAGTGCAGGTTGCGGCGGGTCTCCCGGCTGATTGTGGAGGGGCTGCGGCCGAGCTCCGCGGCGATCGCCCGGATCGCGGCCTTCTCCCGCAGGCGGTCGGCGATGTGGATGCGCTCGGCCTCGGTCAGATACCTGGACGGACCGGAAGGCGGCACCACCGCGTCGATCGGTGGTGCCGCCTTCTGCCGGCGGTCCGCGCTGCGGCCGTTGCGCCACTTGCGGCCGGTCCTGCTGTCGATGCCGATGATCCGGCACGCCTGCGCGTTGGTGTGGCCCTGCTCATGAGCCGGGAGTATGCCTCCCGCTCCCGGCTCAGCTTCACCGGCCCCTGGGCCGTCCGGTCCTCACGGATCTCGAAGTCCAATGCATCCCCTGAACTGGGGTGTTGCAACGACTCCTAGAACCCAAGCACCATGGCCGGCCTTTCAGCCTGTCCAGGAGCTCAGAGGTGTCGCATTCGAACGCGGCCCTCACCCCGCGCCACCGGCTGAAAGTCGCTCGACTCGTCGCTGACGACGGCTGGCCAATCAGCGAAGTCGCGGCCCGCTTCCAGGTGTCCTGACCGACCGTGAAGCGCTGGGTCGATCGCTACCTCGCAGGCGAGTCCATGCAGGACCGATCCTCACGACCGCGGAGCTCTCCGGCCAAGACACCCAAGACCGTGCCGAAGAGGTGCGTCAGCCTGCGACTACGTCTGCGGGAAGGGCCGGTCCAGCTCGCTGCGAGACTCAATATCGCCCCGTCGACAGTGCATCGATTCCTGCGATCGGCCCGCCTGAACCGACTCGCCTACGTCGACCGTGAGACCAGTGAGCCCGTCCGCCGGTATGAGCACAACCATCCGGGATCACTGGTGCACGTAGACGTGAAGAAGCTCGGGAACATCCCCGACGGTGGCGGCTGGCGCTACGTCGGCCGCCACCAAGGCGAGAAGCACCGCGACGCGACGCAGAGCAAGTCACGCAACGCCTACGGCGGCCCGAGGGTCGGAAGCACCTGACAAATGCGGGAGCAGAGAAGGGAGTTCAGCAACACAAAACAGGAGGATGCCCACTGCCAGGAGGTACCCGTCCCGCGTCGCCGTGGTGATCTCTGCCTACGAGAATCTTGCCAGGGCCACTTCAAGGAGTACGCGGACAACCGGTCAACAAGACCTGTGCAGAGCCCGTTGCACAGTAATGGGCACGGCGGGTTCGGGAGGTGGCTAAGGGAAACGGGCTGGTCGCGAGACCAGAACCGCGCCCTGAGCCAGCCTTACGACTGAGTCCACCCCATCGAGGTGGAGAAGGCGCTGCCCCGGGACCCAGGAGTGGCTTATCCCCGCTGCCTGACCGGCCGCCGAGCCTGCCCGCCAGAGGACTGCGGCGGCCCGTGGGGCTACGCGAACTTCATCGAGGCCATCACCGACCCCAGGCATGAGGAGCACGACGAACTCCTGGAATGGGTGGGCGGCGCCTTCGACCCCAGCCGATTCGACGCCGAGGACATCAACAAGCGCCTCACCATCCCATAGCCAGCAGCGGAACTTCCGCGGCGCAACACTAGACGCGACGCCGCGACGGTCCGAGGACCGTCAGATTAGGTCTGCGTCCGAGTCGTTCGGTGGCGCAGGCGCCGGGATCGGGTGGTTGGCGTACAGGACGCCGCGCGGATCATAGCGTGCCGTGATCTCGCCGAGGCGATCAGCATCTGCTGGTGTGAAGGCGGTCCGCACCTGATCCGGCTCGAGAGGACCGAAAGTGAAGTTCAGCGAGAGCCCGAGCCGGTGGAGTGCGAAAGGTGCGAGCAGCTCGTCGTGGACCTGGGACACCCCGCTGGGATCGCCATCGTGGAGCAGGGACAACACACCCACGGAGTACTGGGCCGACCGATGGCCCACAGCGTTTGGAACATTCGGGGTGCGCGCCAGAGCGCCCCCGAGGTGTCGCACCCCGACGGTGCACCCGCCTGGTGTGGTGCCAGCTCGATGGGCGAGTGCGGTCAGGGCGCGCGGATCGAGGTCGTCGACCAGCACACTCTTCCCCCGGTAGGCCGCCGGCCGGTCCGGTTCGTCTGAGACCGCCCCGGACTGCATGTAGGGAAGGGTGCGCAGCGTGTTCCGCAGTTGCGATCCGGCGCGGAGCAGCGGCTCGACGAGACGTCGTCCTTGTTCTTCCGGTCCGGCGAAGCTGACCTGAAGTTGGACCACCTGACGCCCTCGCACGTCCGCTGGGATCATGGGTAGGTCCGGGAAGGGGATCACCACCACCGCCGAGGTCATCGCCTCCGGTACCGACCTGGTCCACGTGGTCCAGGCGGTGAGCACCTCGGGGGATTTCGCGAGGTCGAACATCAGGCTGCCGCCGTAGAGCTCTGCGACGGGCATGAGGTCGATCTCCATGCCGGTCACGACGGCGAGGTTGCCGCCACCTCCGCGCAGTGCCCAGAACAGGTCAGGTTCGTCTTCTGGGCTCACCTGCCGGATCTTGCCGTCGGCGGTCACCACCTCGAATCGCGTCACGTGGTCGGCTGAGTAGCCGTAGCGTCGGGCGAGGAGCCCGATGCCCCCGCCCAGGGTGTAAGCGACCGCGCCGACCGTGGGGAGGCTACCTGACAGCGGCGCTAGCCCGTGTGGTGCCGCCTGCTCGATGACATCCTGCCACGTCGCCCCGGCCGGGACCCACGCCCTACGAGTCGCGGCGTCGACCCTCACCTCACGCATGCACCCCGTATCGATGAGCAGGCCCCCGTCGAGAGCACGCGTGCGCCCGTGCCCGGTGGCCTGGACCGCCACCTGCATCCCGTGATCCGCGGCGAAGGCTACGGCCCGAGAGACATCCTCGGCGCACCTCGCCTCGAGCACAACCGCCGGGTGATGCGGGGCAAGGAGCTGGGCACCTGCCCTGTCTTCCGGGGCTTGAGTACCGCTGTATACAGTTCCGTCCACATACTGGTCGAGGGCCTGAATATCGGTCTTGGTGATCTCCATGGCTGCGACACTAGACGTCCTTCCGGACGTTAGACGTCCGGAATTAGTGGCAGTCTGAGCTCCATGATGGACGAACCTCGACGGCGCGACCTGCCCGAGCGGATGCTGCGTCTGCTCGGCCTGCTGCAGACGCGACGGACCTGGACGGGCACCGAACTGGCTCAGCGGCTGCAAGTGACCGAGCGAACGGTGCGCCGCGACATCGACCGGTTACGGGCCCTCGACTACGCGGTAACCGGAACCACAGGAACGTCGGGCGGGTACCGGCTTGCAGCCGGGAGCAGCATGCCGCCCCTGTTGCTCGAGGACGACGAGGTCGTCGCGGTGGCTGTTGGGCTCGCCATAGCCAGCCAGGGTGGCGTTAGTGGGATCGAGGACGCCTCGCTCACGGCCCTGGTCAAGCTTGAGCAGATCTTCCCGGCGCGTCTACGCCCGCAACTGACTGCGATCTCCCGCGCCACTAGCGCCGCACCCGGCGATTACGCAGCACCCGTCGACCCGGCCACGCTGGCTGTGCTGGCCGCCTGCTGCCACGAGCATGAGAGCGTCCGCTTCGACTACCGCGACCGTACCGGACGCCGCAGCACTCGGGGGGCCGAGCCGCACAGTCTCGTCATCCTCCGCGGATTGTGGTACCTCGTGGCATATGACCATGATCGCGAGGACTGGCGTATCTTCCGCATCGATCGGATCAACACTCCCCTTCGCGCCCACCGACCTGCCGAACGACGGGACCTGCCGACCACCGATGCTGTCAGCTTCGTCAGACGCTCACTGGCAGCTGCCTCCTATCGCTACACGGCGCGACTAACCGTGGACCTATCGGCAGCAGACGTCCGGGCAGGCATCCTCGCCCCGATCCCCGGCGAGATCGACGACCTCGGCCCCGGCCGGTGCCGGATCCGCCTCACGGCCGAGTCTCCGGAGCTGGTCACCCAGTACATCGTGCTCGTCGCCACCATCGGAGCCGAGTTCATCGTGGACGCACCCCCGGACATCATGGATCGTCTGCACCGGCTCGGAACGCGACTGGGTCGGACCCGGTCGCATGATCGAGCGACGCTGTCGGCGCGGTGACCACCACAGCTGCGGTGCCGCGGGCGACGGGTGTGTCAAGTTAACGGCCCTGTCTCACTTTCGGGATGCTGTTGGCGATCTTCATTCGTCCTAGTGAGAGCGTTGTGGTGAACCGGGCTGTAGCTCGATGACCTGTGGGTTTCGGGTGGTTTCGGTGTCGGGGTGGCCAACTGTGGGCAGCCAGCGAGGGGTTGGTTCTGCCTCGGAGGTGTGTGGTGCCGTCGGTGATCGCGTTGCTGGAGTTCCGTGAGGCCCGGTGTCGGCGTACACAGTTACGTCCCCACCTTCGTACGGATGAATGGGGACAGATGTTAATGCGGTGAACCGTGCGGTTCGGCACTCTGCTGCTG
>NZ_JBIVMF010000045.1:0-26837 GCF_044752945.1 Streptomyces sp. NPDC088554
CACACAACTCCCGACCCATACCGAGCCGCTGCGCACCCTGACCCGAGAACAGCACAGCGGTAACCGGTACTTCGACCCCCGCGATCCCCCGTACGACACCCGGCGCCTCCGCGCCCGCCGCCACCGCCGCAAGGCCGGCCACCAACTCGGCGCGGTCGGCACCGACAACCACAGCTCGGTGTTCGAACACCGAGCGCCCCACCGCCAGCGACAACCCCGCACCTGCCAAAGGAAGTTGGGTATCGGCCTCGACCCGGTGGCCGAGCCGCACGGCCTGCTCCCGCAGCGCGGCCTCGTTCCGGCCCGACACCACCCACGCCACCGGTCCGGCGGTCTCCACCAGCACCGCGTCCCCGCGCCCTGGCGCCTGCTCCAGAATCACGTGCGCGTTCGTCCCGCTGACCCCGAACGCAGACACTCCCGCCCGGCGCGGGTGCTCGTTCACCGGCCACTCCCGGGCCTGCGTCAGCAGTTCCACCGAACCACTGGACCAGTCGACCTGGTCGGTCCGCTCCTCCGCGTGCAACGTGGCGGGCAGCACACCGTGCCGCATGGCCTCCACCATCTTGATCACCCCGGCCACACCGGCGGCGGCCTGCGTGTGACCGATGTTCGACTTGATCGAGCCCAGCCACAACGGCCGGTCCTCGGACCGGTCCTTGCCGTACGCCGCCAGCAGCGCCTGCGCCTCGATCGGGTCCCCGAGCCGTGTTCCCGTGCCGTGCGCCTCGACCGCGTCCACCTCGGCGGCGGCCAGTCCGGCAGAGGCCAGCGCCTGGCGGATCACCCGCTGCTGCGAGGGACCGTTCGGGGCGGTGAGCCCGTTGCTCGCGCCGTCCTGGTTGACCGCACTGCCCCGCACCACAGCGAGCACCCGGTGCCCGAGACGTTCCGCGTCGGACAGCCGCTCCACCAGCAGCACACCGGCACCCTCGCCCCAGCCCGTACCGTCCGCACCCGACGCGAACGCCTTGCACCGGCCGTCCGCAGCCAGCCCCCGCTGCCGCGAGAACTCCACGAAAGTGCCCGGCGTCGACATCACTGTCACACCACCGGCGAGCGCGAGGTCGCACTCCCCCGACCGCAGCGCCTGAACCGCCAGGTGCAGCGAGACCAGGGACGACGAACACGCCGTGTCCACCGTCACCGCCGGACCCTCCAGGCCCAGCGTGTAGGCGATCCGGCCGGACATGACGCTCGCCGCCGTGCCGAGTCCTACGTACCCCTCGTCCGTGTCCGAGGTGCTCTCCAACAGCCCTGCGTAGTCCTGGCCGTTGGTGCCCATGAACACCCCGCCCCGGCCACCGCGCAGCGAAGCCGGGTCGATGCCCGCGTCCTCCAGCGCCTCCCAGCAGGTCTCCAGGAGCAGCCGCTGCTGCGGGTCCATCGCCAGCGCCTCACGCGGCGAAATACCGAAGAAGCCCGCGTCGAAGCCGGTCGCGTCCGCCAGAAACGCCCCATGCCGTGTGTACGACGTCCCGAGATGCTCGGGATCCGGATCGAACAGCCCCTCCAGATCCCAGCCACGGTCCTCGGGGAACTCCGACACCGCGTCGGTGCCCGCGGCGAGCAGTTCCCAGAGCTGTTCGGGGGAGGCGACGCCACCAGGGAAGTGGCAGGCCATGCCTACGATCACCACCGGATCGTCCGTCAGTGGCACAGCGGGTGGCTGGACTCGGTCCACCACCTCCGAAATCCCCGCCGCCTCGGTCCACAGGTATCCGGCCAGCGCGTCCGGGGTCGGATAGTCGAACACCAGCGATGGCGGCAACGTCAGACCGGTCACCACGTTCACCCGATTGCGGAACTGCACCGCCGTCAGCGAATCAAAGCCCAGATCCTTGAAAGGACGCCCGGGTACGATCGCGTCACCCGACGTGTGTCCCAACACCAGCGCGGCCTGCTCCCGCACCAACCCCAGCAACAGCCTCCGCTGGTCCTCCTCCGACAATCCCGACAGCCGCGATCCGATCGAGGCCGTACCCGCGCTCGCGACCGTGCCCACTGCGGACTCCACTCGGCGCGCCGCCTGTACCTGCGGAATCTCGTCGAAGAGGAGGCTGGGACGACCGACTGTGAAGGCCGCCAGGAAACGCTCCCAATCGACCTCCAAGACCGTCAGCAGACCCTCGTCCTCCGCTGCCACCTGCCCCAGCACACGCAAGGCAGCCACCGGATCCATCGGCTCCGCACCCATGCGGCGCAGCCGATCGGCCAGCACCTCGCCGGCAGCCATCCCGGCGCCGGCCCACGGACCCCAGGCCACACAGGAGCCGACCAGCCCCCGCGCACGACGCCGCTCGACCAATGCCTCCAACGCCGCGTTCGCCGCTGCGTAGTTGCCCTGGCCCTCGCTACCCCACGAGCCCGATACCGATGAGAACGCCACGAACAGCGACAACGGCTCCGCCAGCTCCGCGGTGAGATCGTCGAGATGGACCGCCGCGTCCACCTTCGCCGCCCACACCCCCGCGAACCGCTCGGGTGACAACGCCTCGATCACACCGTCGTCCAGCACACCCGCCGTATGCACCACACCCCGCAGCGGAAACTTCTCGGGAATCCCCGCAAGCGCCTCCGCCAACGCCGACCGGTCCGATACATCGGCCGCGACGATGCTCACATCACAGCCCAGATGCTCCAGCTCCGACCACAGAGCGACGGCGCCGGGAGCCTGCGGACCTCGACGGCTCACCAGGAGCAGATGCTCCACGCCCTCACTCGCGAGCCAGCGCGCCACCTCGGCGCCCAGCCCACCGGTGCCACCGGTCACCAGCACCGTCCCGCCGGACCGCCACGACCACTCTGCCGCACCGGCGGACGAGGAGGCCACCGGGGCGGGAACCATCCGGCGTACGAACACGCCGGCAGCGCGTACCGCCACCTGGTCCTCGCCCGCCGCGCCGCCCGCGAGTACAGCAGTCAGCCGTTCCACCGCGGCCGCGTCCACCGTCTCCGGCAGATCCACCACACCGCCCCAGCGCCCCGGCTGCTCCAGGGCCACCACTCGGCCCAGGCCCCACACACCCGCCTGCGCGACCGAGGCAACCCGGTCAACACCCCCCACCGACACGGCACCCCGCGTCACGCACCACAACGGCGCTTCCACCCCGGCATCGCCCAACGCCTGCACCACCGTCGACGCATCCGCCGACGGCGCGGATCCCTCGCCATCGCCCAACGCCAACAGCGATACGACCCCGGCAACCCCATCGGCGCACCCGCGCAGCTGCCCGGCCAGGTCCGCCCGGCCGAAGGCGCCGACGTGCACCTCGACCGGCACGACCTCGACGCCGACGACGGCCAGGCCCTCCAACACCCCGTGGATATCGTCCTGTTCGATAGAACCGGCTGGAATCACGGCCAGCCAACGCCCTGACGGCGCCGTGCCCGACCGTACGTCGGCCGGGCGCCATACCGCCCGGTATCGTACGTCGGATCCGGTCACCGCAGGGGCGCTCGGCCTGCCCATCCCGGCGTCGTCGGAGAGCCAGTATCGCTCGCGTTCGAAGGCGTACGTCGGCAACGCGACCTGCCGGGCACCACTCCCCGCATACAACTCGGCCCACCGGACCGACACACCACTCACCTGCGCCAACGCCAACGCCTCAACGAACTGGACAGGCTCGGCACCACGATCCTTGCGCAGCAACGGCACCACCACACCGGCGCCCTCGCCGGACAGGCAGCGCTCCACCATGGGGCTGAGTGCGGCGTCCGGTCCGAGTTCGAGGAACGCCGACACACCCTCCCCGGCGAGCCATTCCACCGCGTCGGCGAACCGTACCGCCTCACGGACCTGCCGCACCCAGTACTCCGGCGTACTGAACTCCGCACCCGCCGGACGACCCGTCAACGTCGACACCACCGCCATACGAGCAGGCCGGAAGGAAACGTCCTCCAGTGCCTTCCGGAAGTCGTCCAGCATCGGCTCCATCAACACCGAATGGAACGCATGACTCACCGGCAACGAACGCGTACGACGACCGAGCGAGGCGAAGTGCTCCGCCACCGCTCCTACCGCATCGGCCTCACCCGAGACCACCACCGAACCCGGCGCATTGAGCGCAGCGATCCCCGCGCCCTCGGTCAGGTGCGGAACAACCTCGGCCTCGGAAGCCTCCACCGCGACCATCACCCCGCCGCCGGGCAGCGCGTCCATCAGCCGGCCCCGCGCCGCCACCACACGACACGCATCCGCCAACGACAGCACACCCGCCACATACGCGGCAGCGACCTCCCCCACCGAATGACCCACCAGGAACCCCGGGACCACACCCCACGACTCCACCAACCGGTACAACGCCACCTCAAACGCGAACAACCCCGCCTGAGCCCACACCGTCCGATCCAACAAACCCTCGTCCGCACCGGAAGCCCACACCACCGACCTCAGCGGCGCCTCCAACAACGGATCCAGCACCTCACACACCGCATCCCACGCCCCCGCGAACACCGGAAACGCCTCACACAACTCCCGACCCATACCGAGCCGCTGCGCACCCTGACCCGAGAACAGCACAGCGCACGCACCGGAACCGGCCACACCCCGCACCACACCCGCGGCCGACCCCCCGCACTCCACCGCCGCCAACCCGGCCAGCAACTCCGCACGATCCCGACCCGACACCACCACCCGGTGCTCGAACACCGAACGACCCACCGCCAGCGACAACCCCACATCCACCGGGTCCAGCCCACCATCGGACTCCACCCACCCACTCAACCGCGCCGCCTGCCCCCGCAACGCGCCCTCACTCCGCCCCGACACCGGCCACACGACCGGAAGCGGCCCCGACTCCCGTACTCCGGATTCCTGTTCGCGGTCGCGCTCAGGGGCCTGTTCGAGGATGACGTGGGCGTTGGTACCGCTGATCCCGAAGGCGGACACACCGGCACGGCGCGGGCGGTCGGACTCCGGCCAGGCGACCGGCCCGGTCAGCAGCCGGACCTCGCCGGCCGACCAGTCCACTTGTTCCGTCGGTTCGTCGACGTGCAGGGTGGCGGGCAGCACGCCGTGGCGCAGCGCTTCCACCATCTTGATCACACCTGCCATACCGGACGCGGCCTGGGTGTGTCCGATGTTCGACTTGATCGAGCCGAGCCACAGCGGCCGGTCCTCGGGCCGGTCCTTGCCGTACGTCACCAGCAGCGCCTGCGCCTCGATCGGGTCCCCGAGTGGGGTGCCCGTGCCGTGTGCCTCCACGGCATCCACCTCGGTGGGCGACAGTCCCGCCGAGGCCAGTGCCTGGCGGATCACCCGCCGTTGCGCCGGACCGCTCGGCGCCGTCAGGCCGTTGCTCGCGCCGTCCTGGTTGACCGCACTGCCCCGTACCACCGCCAGCACCTCGTGGCCGTTGCGTACGGCATCCGACAGCCGCTCCAGGACCAGGACGCCCACGCCCTCGGCCAGGCCGAAGCCGTCCGCCGCGGAGGAGAACGCCTTGTCGCGGCCGTCGGGGGCGAGGGCGCCCAGTTGGCTGAACTCCGTGAACAGGCTCAGGTCGGGCAGGACGGTCGCGCCGGCCGACAGGGCCAGTTCGCAGTCCCCGCCGCGCAGCGCCTGGCATGCGGTGTGCAAGGCCGTCAGGGACGACGAGCAGGCCGTGTCCACCGTCATGGCCGGGCCTTCCAGCCCGAGGGTGTAGGCGATCCGGCCGGAGGCCATGCTCCCGGTGGTGCCGGTGGCGACGTACCCTCCGAGACCCTCCGGGGGGCGCCGCATGAGGTCGCCGGCGCCGAAGGCGATCATGCCGACGTAGACGCCGGTCCGGCTGCCCTTCAGGGACGTGGGATCGATGCCCGTCCGCTCGATCGCCTCCCAGGACGTCTCCAGAAGCAGCCGCTGCTGCGGGTCCATCGCGAGCGCCTCGCGCGGCGAGATACCGAAGAAGGAGGCGTCGAACTCGTCGGCGTCGTGCAGGAATCCGCCTTCGCGCTGGTAGTACCTGCCCGAGGTGCCGGGGTGCGGGCTGTAGTCGCCCTCCAGGTTCCAGCCACGGTTGCCGGGGAAGGGGGAGAGCGCGTCGCGTTCGTCCGTGACCAGCCGCCACAGGTCATCGGGGGAAGCGACACCGCCGGGGAAGCGGCAGGCCATGCCGACGATGGCGATGGGTTCGTTCGAGTCGGCCGGCTGCCGGAAGGCCGTCTCGGACTCCTCGTCGGACGCCTCGTCGGAGTCGTCGTAGGAGCGGCCGAGAAGGACGTTGTGTACGGCCGCGGCGAGTGCGGTGGGGGTGGGGCACTCGAAGGCGACGGTGACGGGGAGGAGGATTCCGCACAGGTCGTTCAGCCGGTTGCGCAGGGCCACCGCGATCAGGGAGTCGATGCCCAGGTTGATCCAGGGCTGGTCCGCACTGATGGCGTCGGGGCCGCCGAGGCCGAGCAGTTCGGCGGCCTCCTCCCGGACGAGGGCCAGCAGTGTGTGGTGTGTCTCCGGCTCGGAGAGGCTGTCGAGCCGGTCGCGCCAACCGGTGGCACCGGAGGTCCCGGACCGTTCCCGCGTGTCCTCTTCCTCGGCGTGGAATTCCGGCAGCTCGATGGGTTCCGCGTCGGTACGGGCGAACGGTTCGGTCCAGTCCGGCGCGGCACCCCGTACATAGAGCTGGGCGAGCGAGAGCAGGAAGCGGTCCATGCCACCGCGGTCGCGGCGGAGGGTGTCCACGACCGCTCCCCCGCCGCCGGCGTGCTCCAGGATCTCCTGCATCGGCATCGTCAGCACGGGATGCGGGCCGATCTCCACGAAGGTGTGGTGGCCGTCGGCCAGCAGTTCGTTGACGACCTGCTCGAAGCGGACGGTCTCGCGGAGGTTCAGGAACCAGTACTCCGGGCCGACTCCGGCGGTGTCCTTCCGTCCGCCGGTCACACCGGAGTAGAAGGGGGTCTGCGACGACGAGGGGGACAGCCCGTCGAGCCGGCTGAGCATGCCCTCCCGCATCTCGTCCACCTGCGGCGAGTGGGCGGCCAGGTCCACCCCGATCCGCAGGGCGCGGATGCGTTCCGCCCTGAGTTCTGCGACGAGTTCGACGACCGCTTCCGGCTCGCCCGATACGACGACGGACTGGGGGCCGTTGATCGCCGCGATGCACAGGCGGTCGCCGCGGCCCTCCAGTCGCTGTTCGGTCCGGTCGGCGGAGAGGGACAGCGCGGCCATGAGGCCACGGCCGTTGAGTTGTATCTGCTCCTTGCACCAGGCCACCGAGACCCGGGCGGCATCCGTCAGCGACAGACCGCCCACGACGGCCGCGGCGGAGACCTCGCCGAGGCTGTGTCCTGCCACGGCGTCCGGCTCGATGCCGTGCGCCCGCCACAGTTCCGCCAGTGCCACCATCACCGCGAACAGGACCGGCTGTATCACCTCGGTCTGGTCGAAGCCGGGGGCGCCGGGGACCTCGTCGAGGACGTCGAGCAGGGACCAGTCCAGATACGGCGCCAGGACCCGGGCACACTCTTCGAGCGTCTTCCTGAACAGTGGGGAATCCGCGGAGAGTTCCTTGGCCATGCCGGCCCACTGGCCGCCCTGGCCGGAGAAGACGAATGCCGTGCCGCCGGGCCGCCACTCCGTGGCCGTGCCCTGTACGACGTGTGTGGCGGTCCCGCCCTCCGCCAGCGCCTCCAGGCCCGCGATGAACTCCTCCGCCGTCCGGCCCACGATCACCGCCCGGTGTTCACCGCCGGTGGTCGCTGTGGCGAGGGAGAGGCCCACGTCGGCCGGGCGCGGGTTGTGGGAGGCGACGAAGTCGCATAGCTGCCGCGCTCGTTGCCGCAGCGCCGCCCTGCTCGGGGCGGACAGTGTCCAGGGCAGGGCGGGGGTCTGCTCGTTCGTCAGCATTCCGGGGGAACCTCTTCCACATGAAGGCGTAGCAGCGTGGCAACAGGCGCCGCAGTACGAGGGCGCGCGGCATCGCCGGAGGGGTGGGTCCGGCGGAGAGGGGCGGGCCGGAGCCCGGCGTATCAGGAAGGTGGGGGGAACCGGTTCGTCGCGGCTGGTGGGGGTCAGCCTGAGGGCAGGAGCCGGTCCAGTACGGCGGCGCTGATGTCCTTGTGGTGGTCGGCGAGGAAGAAGTGGCCGCCGCGGAAGGTACGCAGGGTGAACCCGCCGGTGGTGTGCTGTTCCCAGGCGCGCGCCTCGTCGGCGGTGACCCTGGGGTCCTCGGCCCCGGTGAACACACTGATCGGACAGCTCAGTCGGGGGCCCGGCCGGTAGTGGTAGGTTTCCACGGCCCGGTAGTCATTGCGGATCGCGGGCAGGATGAGCTCGCGTATGTCGTCGCTGTCGAGGAGCGCGGCATCGGTTCCGTTCAGCGCCTTGATGTCGGCTATCAGTCCGTCGTCGTCCAGGGTGTGTACGTATTCGTCGCGGTGGCACGAGGGAGCGCGCCGGCCCGAGGCGAACAGGGTGGCCACAACCGTGTCCGCCCGCTCTTCGAGACGGCGGGCCACCTCGAATGCGATGACGGCACCCATGCTGTGACCGAAAAGTGCGAGTGGCTTGTCGGTCAGCGGCACGAGAATTTCGAAAAGCGTGTCGGCGAGGCGGTCGATGTCGTCGATACAGGGTTCGGTACGCCGGTCCTGACGGCCCGGGTACTGGACGGCCAGAACCTCCACGGCCGGGGGCAGCGCCTGAGCCATCGGGAAGTAGTAGGGAGCGGAACCCCCGGCATGCGGAAAGCACACCAGGCGAATCCGACTGGTCGGCGCCGGATTGTAGCGCCGGAGCCACAAGTCGTCTTTCACGGAATTCACAGCCATGCTCACTGTCTTCTCATAACGGACCACAAAACGCTCGGTCCGGCGCGGAGCCGTACCGGATCACCGCACACAGTCCGGCAGGACCCGCGGTGGCCAGTTCCCGACGCACAGAATTCCCGAGGCGTACGCCCGGGAAACCAGAGCCGAGCGGTTGGGCGCCTTGAACTTCCGCAGCATTCCGCCGATGTGGTACTCGATTCCTTGCCTGCTCATATAGAGGCGGGAGGCGAGCTGAGCGGAGGGGATACCGGCTGCGACACCTTCCAGGATCCGCGCGTCGAGTTCAGTGATCACCTTCCGGCGGTTCGCCACCGGCTTCCCCTCGCACTCCGTCTCCTCGGGCTTCACCAGCACCACCACCGCCTCGGATCCGCCGTGCGCGCCATTGCGCACCACCCCCGTCAGCACGCCGGGAAAGACGGATCCGTCGGGCCGGGTCGCCACGATCGGCGCGTCGAGTCGGCTCTTCCTGCCGTCGAGCAACCGATTCAGCTGTTCCCGGACATTTTTCTCCATGCCGGGGTGTACGAGCTCCACGAAACGTGAACCGTGCAGTTCTCCAGCACCCCGGTCGAAGTGCCTTTGGAAGTTAGCGTCTGACGCCGTGACACGCAACTGAGCGTCCAGACTGGCCACACATATGCCCAATATCTCGGAAAGCAGCGCGGGTAGCGTCGGCCGGCCCTCCGGAACCTCCCGAACGGCTTCATCCAGCACTCCGGTAGTGATGAATTCGGTCATTGCACCCTCTCCGAGCGAACCTCTCCGAAAACCGACCCCGGCCGTCCGTGCGCCACCGTCAAAGGGGGCGCGCCGGCCCGGCGGCCGCTTCTTCGGAACCTAGAGAACGCCCTCGAACAGCGTCAAGGAAGATCAGCCGCGGTCGGCTAACACCGTGGTACGGGTCGCTCCGAGGGCGGTACGGGGTTCGGTGGTTCGGTCCTTGGATAGGGGTGGGCCCGATAGGGGGGCTCGATGCGGGCACCGTCGGCCGGGAATGTTTCGGAGAGGTTTCAGGGCATCCCGGATGCCTCGGATGACCCGGATTTTTCCCCGGCCGCCCCGAGTCGAACCGATGAAGAACTGAACTTATTGCTAAATGTCGTGTGCCTAGCATGATCACCACGGCCCGTGGAGAGCCGTTCGATGCAGGAGGACGGATGTCGACGGATACCAGGGCCGGTGTGTTCACACGGCCCGTCACCCCCAGCGAGCGAATCCAGTTCCTCGCCCCACCCCCCGGGGTTTCGGCGGTCCTACAGGTGTTCGTCGAGGGCCACGGCCGGATCGACCCGGCCGAGTTGCGGCACGCGGTCGCCGTCACCGCCGAGGCGTGCCCCGGTACCCGGCTGACACTGGACGGGACGAACTGGACGGACACGGGCCGGGCGCCCCAGGTCCGGGTGCTCGACGGCAGCTCCTTCGACCGGGACGAACCGGCGGACGTGCCCGCGCTGCACACTCCCCTCACGGGCGAGGGCGAGCCCACCTGTGAGGTGCTGCTCGTCGACGGCCCCGACAGCACGGTCGTCTTCCGCGCGCACCACGGTGTCATGGACGGGGGTGGCATCCGGCACTGGATCACCTCGGTCTTCGCCGTACTCCGTGGCGAGAAACCCATCGAGGCCAGGTCCACCGTCACGGACCTGGAGTTCGTCAACCTGCTGCACGCGACGGACCAGGACACACCGGCCGATGAAAACACACCGGCCGCCGCGGCCGCCGAATCCGTCGACCCCGACCCGTCCGGGGACCCCCCTCTCACCGACGTCGAGTTGTTCTTCCAGCTCCTCGCCGGTACGTCCGACACCCCCGCCGACGAGAGCCCCACGGCCTGGCCTCCGGTGCTCGGCCATCCGCGGGAGCCGGGCGGCCGAAGGCTGTTCTGGCGGCGCCGTACCATCGACGGCCATCACCTCGGGCTCGTGGCCAAGCTCGCCACCGCGATCACCAAGGCCGGCGGGCTGGCCACGGCCCGCTACGGCATCCCCGTCGACCTGCGCCGCCACGACCCGGAGCTGCGTACCACCGGCAATCTGACGATGGGTATATCCGTCGACGTCGTGGCGGGCGAGGACTGGACGGCGGCCCATCACCGTGTTCTGTCCGCGCTGGCCGACCGGCGTGAGCTTCCCCCGGGCCCGGTCCCCACGCGGGCCGTGCCGGTGCCGATGGAGAACATTCGCCAGGTCGTGGTGGCCATGGACGCCCAAGCCGCCCTCAAGGGCGAGTACTTCGCCTCCGCGGCCCTGTCCAGTCTGGGCCGCGTCGGGCTCGCCGATATCAGTACGGACGCCTTCGAGGCGAGCACGGTGTACTCGCTCCCGATGCTGCTGCCCATGAGCCCGCCGATGTTCACGATCATGGAGTGTGACGGCCGGGCGGAGATCGTGCTCGGCTGGCACGACGGGCCGGACGCCATCGCCCGCGGCGAGCGGCTCCTGGACGACATCGTCGAGGAGCTGGTCCCCCGCGCCCACCGCGGACCCGCCGCCCTCGGCGCGAGCCACGAGCCGCCCGAGGCGGCCACCCTCACCGCGCTCTTCCACCAGCAGGTACGGGACACTCCGGACGCCGTCGCGCTGGACGGGCCGGACGGTCCGGTCACGTACCGCGTACTGGACCGCCGTTCCGACGAGGTCGCCGCCGCGTTGCGCGAGCGCGGTATCGCCAGGGGCGCCGTGGTCGGGTTGCTCGCGGACCGCAGTGTCGCCTTCGTCACCGGGATGTGGGGGGTGCTCAAGGCGGGTGCCGCGTTCCTGCCGCTGGAGCCGGAGCACCCGGACTCCCGCATCCTCGACCTGCTGACGGACGCCGGCGCACCGCTCTGTCTGGTCCAGGACAAGCACCGTACGCGGCTCGGCGACTGGCCCGCCTTCGACGTCCTCGTACTGGAGAGGGTGGTCGGCCCGGACACCGGTCCCGGTCCCGATCCGGTGCCGGCCATGGCCGAGGCCGACGACCTGGCGTACGTCATCTATACGTCCGGTTCCACGGGCCGTCCCAAGGGGGTCGAGGTCGGCCACCGCAGTGTCGTCAACTACGTCCGCTGGGCGGCCCGGCTCTACGGGATGGATTCCGCCACCCGCGTCCCGCTGTTCGCCTCGGTCGCGTTCGACTGGACGTACAACTCGGTGTTCCCGCCGCTGCTTTCGGGCGGCACCGTGCTGCTGGTGCCCGAGGAGCCCAACCATCTGGTGCTGCGCGCCCTGCTGGAGGAGTCGGGGGCCAATACCCTGTCCCTCACCCCGACACATCTTGACCTGATCGGACAACTCGGGCTCTCGCCGGTCGGGTTCGGGGTGGTCGCGGCGGCCGGCGAGCCGCTCACCGGAGTGCTCGCCGAGCGCGCGCAGCGGATCTTCGGCCCGGACTGCCGGATCGTCAACGCGTACGGCCCCACCGAGGCGACCATCGCGTGCACGGCCGGCGAGTTCGACGCCGGGCGGCACACCGGGGTCGCCACCGTCCCCATCGGCCTGCCCGTGGACCACTCGGAGGTGTATCTGCTCGCCGCCGACCGAAAGTTCACCGAGCCGGGCGGGATCGGTGAGATCTGTGTCTCGGGCGCGGCGCTCGCGCACGGCTACCGGCAGCGGCCCGATCTGACCCGGGACCGGTTCGTCCGGCTCGGTGACGGCACCCGGGTGTACCGGACGGGGGACCTGGGGCGGCTGCTGCCCGACGGCACCCTGGAGTGTCTCGGCCGGATCGACCACCAGGTCAAGGTCAACGGGGTCCGGGTGGAGCCCGCTGAGATCGCCCGCTGTCTGGAGGAACATCCTGCGGTGGAACGGGCGGTCGTCACCGCCCGGGTCCGGCCGGGCCGGAGCCAGAAGGTGCTCTGCGCCCATGTGGTGCTCGGCACACCGGTCGAGCCGGAGGCCCTGATCCGGCACGCCGCCGCGCGGCTGCCCCGTCATATGGTGCCGGCCGTGCTGATGCCGTTGGCCGAACTCCCGCGTACCACCAGCGACAAGGTCGACGTCAAGGCGCTCCCCGACCCGTTCGCGCAGGAGCCCGGCGCCCCGGCCGTCCCGGCCGCCCCCGGGACCGTCGTACGCGACGAGATCGAGGAGGCCGTCGCCCGGGTCTGGGGGCGGGTGCTGGCCGTCGCACCCGAACGGCTGGGCGCCGATGCGGACTTCCATCTGCTGGGGGGAGATTCGGCCTCGTTGATCGCTATGCTCGGTGGCGTCTCCGTGGAGGTGGTGGGAGCCGGCCGGGAGAAGCGTTTCATGGACCGTCTTCCGTGGGTACTGGCCGAACCGACCTTGAAGCGGGTCTGTTCCGCGGTCCGGGCGGTCCGGGAGCCCGACGCGACGGCCGCATCGGTGGCGGAGACCGGCTGACTCCGGCCACTCCCCTCATCAGGGGTGTGAGGTTGACTTGACCTTCGGGAACCGGTTAGTTGAAACTTCCAGTGTTTACTGGGTTCATCAGCCCCCACCGGTTTAATCTCCTGGACAGTCGATCGGCGTGAAGTCTGTGCATCGGTACAGCGCTTGGTTCTCCATGCACCACAACCCCCCTTGTGCATCTGCGCGGTCGAGGCCGGCCGGGCAGTGCGTCAAGGAGAAAACCCGTTGACGGCGATCACGCGCCCGGTTCCCGTCCGTTCGCCGACCCACCGTGTGGCCGAGTCGGCCCGTCTCGTGGAGGGTGTGACCCGGGCCCGGGCCGGCCGGGCCGGGCTGGTGGTGGTGCGTGGCCGGGCCGGGACGGGCAAGAGCGCCCTGCTGGACGGGGTGCCCTGCGACGGCTTCACCGTCCTGCGCGTCACCTGCCGGGAGGCGGACTCCACAACGGCGTACGCCACCGTACGAGAACTCTTCCGGGCGCCCACGGACCTCTCCCCCGTGGTACGTGAGCGCCTGGCGGCATCGGCCGCCCTGACCGCCGAGGCGGCCGATGCCGGGGAGTACCCGACCCTGCGGCGGCTCGACCGGTGTGTGGCCCGGCTGACCGCGCACCGGCCACTGGCCCTCGTGTTCGACGACGCACACTGGTGCGACGCGGCCTCGCTGCGCTGGCTGTGCTTCCTGCTGAACCGATCGCGGCACCGCCCCCTGCTGGTCCTGGCCGCCGTGCTGGACGGTGCCACACTCCCGGACGGCGAACAGCTGACGCGGCTCACCGCGTGGCACGCGTCGGTCGTGCTGGAGCTCGGCCCGCTGGACCTGCCGGCCGTCGCCGAGATCGTACGGCAGCGACTCGGCGACCCGGAAGGGGAGTTCACCCAGGAGTGTGCCGAGGTGTCGGGCGGCAATCCACGGCTGCTGCACCGGCTGCTGGACACCCTGGCGAGCGCGGGCGTACGGCCACAGGCCAGCGAGACCGGACGGATCCTGGCACTGGGCCGGACCGTGGCGGTGGCCTCGGTCCGAACCCGGCTGGCCGCGCTGCCCGAGCCGGTACGGGACGTCGCGGCGGCCCTGGCCGCGGTGGGCGACATCGGCCCGGCGCTGGTCGGCGCGGTGGCCCGGGTGTCCACCGAGCGGACCCGGGTGGCGCTGACCGTACTGCGCGAGGAAGGCGTCCTCGCGCCGGACAGCTCCGGTTTCGCCCACGAGATGTTCTGCCGGATGGTGATCGACACCGTCCCGCCACTGAAGTGGGAACGGCTGCGCATCCGTGCCGCGGTGCTGCTGAACGACACCGCCCAGCCGGTACGGACGGTGGCCGACCAGTTGCTGCGGCTGCCCCGGCTGGAGTACACGTGGATGACCGACTCGCTGCTCGACGCCGCGGACGAGGCGCTGCGCCAGGGCGATCCGGTGGCCGGGGTGCGCTATCTGCGGCGCCTGCTGACCGCTCAGGACGACCCCGCGGAGCGCGAGCGGACCAGGGTCCGGCTGGCGGAGGCGCTGATACGGCTGGAGCCGGCCGTAGCGCTCCCCGATCTGCTCACGGCTGTGCAGCGGGCGGCCACCCCTGTCGAGCAAGCCCGCCTCGCCGTGCACTACGGCGACGCGGCCCTGGCCGCGCAGTGCGCGTCGAGGGCCGTGCCCGTACTCGGCGCGGCCCTGGAAACACTGCGCGCGACCACGGACGGGCGGCCCACCACGCAGGAGACGGAGCTGGAGACACAACTGCGGTCCTCGTTGGTGGTCACCGGCATCACCTGGACGCCGGACACCCCGCGTGGCCGGGCCCTCGTACGGGAGTCGGCGACCGAGCTGCGGAACACCGCCCGGCCCGTGGGCGACACCCTCGGCGAGCGGCGGGCACTCGCCGCTCAGGCCCTGCTCAGAACCGTCGAGAGCCGGTCGGCAACGGCCGCGGTGGCGCTGGCGCGGCGGTCGCTCACGGGCGACGGCTGGGAGGGGTGGATGCCGCACAGCGCGGGCTGGGCCCTGGTCATGGCCGACGAGGTCGAGCCGTCCGCCCAGCTCTTCGAGCGGGCCCTGGAGGAGTCGCGGAGCCGGGGCGACGACTGGACCCACCACCATGTCCTGGCCCTGCGGGCGCTGGCGTTGTGTCTGCAAGGTGCCGTCGACGAGGGCCTGGCGGACACACAGCGCGCGCTGGAGATCGACGAGCAGGCTCCGTGGCGGCGGTCCTCGACCCTGCCGGTGGCGGTCCGGGCGACCCTGCTGGCGATGGCGGGCCGTCCAGAGGCGGCCGACGAGCTGTTGGCCCGGCGGGGGATCGTCGAGCGGGCGGATCCGCCGACGGACGAAACGGACTGGACCCAGCATCTGCTGACCGTGCACTGGGGATGGTCACGGTGGCGGCAGGGCGATCAGAAGGGCGCGCTGCGCCGGTTCCGTCAGGTGGGCGACGAGCTGAGAGCGTCAGGTATCGTCAACCCGGTGTTCTCGCCCTGGTGGGCCAACATCGTATGGCTCCTCGCCGAGCAGGGACGGACACCACAGGCGCGTGAGCTGGTCGAGGAGATGGTCGCTCCGGCCGCCGGCTGGGGCACGCCCCGCGCACTCGGCCAGGTGCTGCTCGCACGGGCCATGACGGCGGACCCGCGGGAGGCGGTCGGCCTCTACCGGGAGGCGGCCGACATGCTCGCCGGGACACCGGACCTGACCTGCCGCATCCGGGTCGACTACCACCTGGGGCGTACGCTGCTGCGAACCGGTGACGCGGCCTCCGCCCGGAAATACCTGAGGCAGGCAGCCGATCTCGCCACCCGGACCGGCGCCCACACCATCGCCCACAGCGCTGCGCACCTCCTGGTCACGGCGGGCGGACGGATACGGAAGGCGGTCGACGACTCGGCGGGCGTACTGCTGACGAAGAGTGAGCTCCAGGTCGCGGAGCTGGCCGTACAGGGGCTGCGCAATCAGCGGATCGCCGGCGAACTGTTCGTCACCCTGCGTACGGTCGAGACCCACCTGACGGCCGCCTATCGCAAATTCGGCGTCAGAAACCGACAAGAGCTGTCCCAGGCTCTGCCCCGATGGCAGCACAGCCGGAACAAGCGGCAGACCGAAGGCGGAGCCGAAGCGGGCAACGTCTCAGCACAGCACGGCATGACAGGAAACCTGTGACAACAACGGGCTCCACTCCCCCAGCCGACGCCTCACAGCGGGGAGAGCCCCCGCCGCACCGGCAGCTGGGCGGGCTCCTGGTCGACCGCGAGCAGGCGTGCGGGCGGCTGCGGGCTGCGCTGAGCGGGCTGGGCGACGGCCGGTCCACGGCCGTCCGGGTGCTCGGGGTGCCGGGCTCGGGCCGCAGCGCGCTGCTGCGATGGACCGCCGCCCTCGCCGGTCAAGCGGGCGTACGGGTGATGTGCGGGCGCGGCTCGGCCCAGGAGTCCGGGCTGCGGTACGGCGTCGCCCAGCAGTTGCTCGGCTCGGTGGCCCTCCGCGACCGTCCCGTGTTCGAGGGGCGGGCCGCCTCGTCGGCGCCGAGCCGCCGGGCGCTGACCGCCGATCTGTGCCGGACCTTCCTGCGAGCGGCCCGGGAGCGTCCTTTGGCGGTTCTGGTGGACGACCTGGAGTGGGCCGACCCCTGCTCCCGGGAGCTGCTCGACACACTGTCCCGGCGGCTGCGGCAGGCCCCGGTGCTGCTGGTCACGGCGGCCGGTCCCGGCTCGGGCCGGCAGCGCGCGCCCGCCCCGCCGGCGGCTGGGGCGGAGGTCGTCGAGCTGCGGCCGCTGAGTGTGTCCGGCACCCGGACGATCCTGGAGCGGGCACACGGCGGTCCCGTCGACGACGCGTTCGTCGAGGCCGCGGCCCGCGCCACCCAGGGCAGCCCCAAGGTGCTGTGCGCGTCGGTCGTGCCGCTGGTCCGGGGGCCTCTCACCGGGTCGCCCGCCACCCTGGCGGAGCTGACCTCGCGGGCCGGGGACGCTGTCGGCAAGCAGGTGTCCGAGCTGCTGGCCACCCTGCCGGACGACCTGGTCCGGTTGCTGCGCGCGGTCGTGGTGTGCGGCCGGGAGCTGCCGCCCGCCCTGGTCTGCGCCCTGGCCGGACTGCGTACCCTGTCCGCCGCTCGGGCGATCGGGCTGCTGCGGGCGGCCGGACTGCTCGTGCCCGGCGAGCCGTTGGCGGTGGCCGACAAGAGGACGGCCGCGTGTGTGCTGGCGGAGCTGACGCACGACGCGCGGGAGGAGCTGTACGCCGCCGCGGCCCTGCTCGGCCACCAAACGGCGATCGAGGACGAGAAGCTCGCCCGGCTGCTGCTGGGGACCCGTCGGACAGACCGTCCCTGGGCGGTCCGGGCCTTGCGGGAGGCCGCCGCCGAGAGCCGGAGCCGGGGGGACGACGCGGCGTCGGCGCGTTTCCTGCGGCGGGCGCTGAAGGAGAACCTGGACCAGGGCGAGCAGGCGCGACTGCTCCTGGAACTCGGCTCCGCCGAGATGGCGGGGTCCGCCCACGCGGGCGACGCGTCCCTCGTCCAGGTCATCATGGACACCGCGGACCAGGCCGGTGACCAGGTGGTCACGCCACTGCGGCTCGGGGCCATCGACCTGCTGTACGCCAAGGGCGTCGAGGCCGTCGCGACCGGGCTGGCCGACCGGCACACCCCGGCCGCCGATCCGCTGTCGTCCTCGGCCCTGTGCCCCATCGAGCTGACGCCCACGGAGGAGCAGTCCGACGACCGGCTGCTGGAACGGCTGCTGGACTCGTCGCCGGCCATCGGCCGCGCGGGCCAGCCGGTCCGCGCGGCGCTCGCAGGCTGGCGGCTGATGCTGCGGGGCCGGGCCTCCGGCCGCAGCCAGAAGCTGGCCCGCATCGCGCTGCACCACTCGCGGGGCGACGGTTCCCTGTTCGCGACCCGGATCATGGCCAGCAGGGTGCTGGTGGTGCACGGTCAGTACGACGAGGCGCTGGCCGGCCTGGACGCCGTACTCGCGGAGACCACACAGCGGCACATGGAGGCCGTCACCGGCCGGGCGCTGGAGGCACGGGCCTGGACCTACCTGCGCGCGGCCCGGCTGGTGGAGGCGGAGCTCGATCTGGACCTGCTGCGGGAGCGGCTGCCGGCCCGCCGCTGGCACCCCTCGGTGTCGCTGCGGTTCACCACGCTGGAGGTGGTGCTGCGCGTGTACAAGTCGGAGTTCGGCGCGGCCCGGCGACTGGCCGAGGCGGCGGTCCCGGTGGCCGGCTGGGACGCCACGGGATGGCCGGGGCTGCTGTTCGCCCGTGGCTGTGCGCGGCTGGGCGACGGTGACGCCGCCAGGGCCGCCGCCGATCTGGAGGAGTGCGGGCGGCGGCTGCTGCACAAGCAGATCATGCACCCGAACTTCATCTCGTGGCGGTACTTCGCGGCGGTCGCCCGGCATCTGTGCGGGGACACCCAGGAGGCGGCGCGGCTGGCCGAGGAGCACCAGCGGCTGTCCTCGGCGTGGAACCCGTGCAGCGCCGTGGGTACGGTCGCGCTGAGTCTGGCCCTGACCTCCGACCGGGAGCTGGGCGGCGATCCGCTCGTCCGGGCGGCCCACGGGATGAGCCGCGAGGCCCAGTTGCCGAGCGCGCCGGAGCTGGCCGCGTGGACCGCCGCGCGGCTGTCGGCCGGGACGCCCGCGGAGCCGGGCACCGGTCCGATACCCGACGTGTTCGATCCGGCCCGGCCCCTTATGAGGAACACCGCATTCTGAGCGAATCCGGGCAGAACATGTCAGCAGAGCAATCAAACAGTCGCAAAGGGGCTGACGAGATGCTGGTGGATCGCGCATTCGAATTGCGCATCCTGGACGGGGTACTCCACGCCGCGGACGCGGGTTCCGGTACGTCGGCGGTCATCTCGGGGCCGATCGGGATCGGCAGATCCGTGCTCCTGGACACGCTGGCGGAGCGCTCCTCCCCGACCGCCTTCCGGGTACTGCGCGCCGCCGGGTCCCCGATGGAGGAGGATCACGCCTTCGGTGTCGTACGGCAGCTCTTCGACCTCGCCGTGGACGAGGCCGCCCCCGCCACGCTGGACGCGTGGTGGGCGGGGGTCAGGGCGGACACCGAGCCGCTGTTCGCCGAGGGATCGCCGCTGCTCGACACGGTCCGGTTGCCGTCGCACCGCTTGCGGGCCGTCCTGCACGGGCTGACCACGATGACGGACCGGATGAGCGTCGACCGGCCGACGCTCCTGGTCGTGGACGATCTGCACTGGGCCGATGAGGCGTCCCTGACCTGGCTGAACTACCTGGCCAAGCGGGTGTCCGGGACGCGGGTCGCGATCGTGGCGACCGTGCAGGACGGCAGCGCCGCGGCCGAGCGGCAGCCGGTGCGGGAGTTCGGCAGCGGCGCGGACTGCGTCGTACAGCCGGGCGCGCTGTCGGTGGCCGGTGTCAG
This sequence comes from Streptomyces sp. NPDC088554, assembly GCF_044752945.1. Classification (NCBI taxonomy): domain Bacteria; kingdom Bacillati; phylum Actinomycetota; class Actinomycetes; order Kitasatosporales; family Streptomycetaceae; genus Streptomyces; species Streptomyces sp. NPDC088554. The sequence goes on from NZ_JBIVMF010000045.1 coordinate 19,503, forward strand.
GGCCCTGGTGGCCGAGCGGTTCGGGGAGCCCGGGGCCGACGCGTTCGTCCTGACCTGCCGGGAGGCGACCGGGGGCAACCCGCTGTTCGTCACGGCAGTGCTGGCCGAGCTGGCGGAGCGCGGTCACCGGCCGACGGCCGAGCAGACACCGGCGGTCGCCCGCTCGCGCCCGGCGGCGCTGCGCGAGCGGCTGCCACGCTATCTGGCCTGTCTGGGGCCGGAGCAACTCCAGCTGGCCAGGGCCGCCGCGCTGCTGCACGATACGGCCGACAGCGAGCTGACCCGGTCCGTCGCCGGGCTGGACGCCCGGGTGTGCGGCGAGGCCGAACGGGTGCTGCGCCGGCTCGGACTGCTCACCTACAACGCGTCGTACCGCTTCGTCCACCCCGCCGTACGGGAGTCGGTCGCGGAGTCCATGACGGCCGCCGAGGAGGAGGAGCTGCGGATACGGGCCGCCCGGCTGCTGCACACGGAGAGCAGGCAGGTGGAGCGGGCCGCCGAGCAGCTGACGGCCGTCGCCTCCCCGCAGGGCCCCTGGGCCGTCGGTGTGCTGCGGCAGGCGGCCAGGACCGCCCTGTCCACGGGCCGCCCCGAGACCGCGGCGGTGTATCTGCGCCGGGCTCTGCTGGACGCCTCGGCGGACGGCGAGGACCGTGGGATACTGCTCGCCGATCTGGGCACCGCCGAGCGGGAGTTCGACCCCTCGGCGTCGGTCCGGCACCTCACCCAGGCCGTACCGCTGCTCGCGTCCCCGGGGGAACGGGCCGCCGTCGCCGCCCGCCTCTCCCCCATGGCCATCAGCAGTGGTCTTCCGCAGCTGAGCGAGCTGATCCGCCGCACGGCGGCGGATCTGGGGCCCACCGACGGGCTCCCCAAGCCGCAGCGGGAAGTGGGGCTCCGGTTGGAGGCCCGCTGCCGCTATCTGGAGCTGTCGGAGCCGGCCGGCCTCGCGGCGAACGCCGAGCGGCTCCAGGCGCTCGGCCCCGGCCTGTCGCTGGACACCGCGGCGGAGCGCGAGGTGGCGGCCGTACTGCTGTACGCGGCGGTGGTGACCGGCCGGACGACAGCGCGGGAGGCCACGCGACTGAGCAAACGGATCCTGGAACGCGAGCCGGCCACACCGGACCATGTGTACTCGGCGCTCCCGTTCGTGGTGTTCACCCTGGTCGCGGCCGACGCACCGGACCGGGTGACCCCCTGGCTGGAGCTGGCCGGCGCACAACGCCGGGGCGCGGCCGCACCGTCGCCCCACCCACTGCTCCTCGTCGAGGAGGCGTGGGTGCTCAAGGCGTCCGGCAAGCCGACGCAGGCCCAGGCCCGCGCCCGGGAGGCGATCGAGGCGGGCGGGATCAACCAGGGGCGCTGCGGCCCCACCGCGGTGCTCGTCATGGCCGGACTCGCGATGGAGACCAACGACTGCAAGCTCGCCGGGCATCTGCGGCAGAACTTCACCCCGGGCTCCGGCAGCCCGCTGTCCAGTACGCCCATCGAGCGGTTCCTGTCCGGTGCGGAGGCCGCCGCCAAGGAGGACCTGCGCACCGCTGTCCAGCAGATCGTGAGCTGCGGACGGCTGCTGGAGCGGTCGGGATGGCGCAACTCCGCCCTGATGCCCTGGCGCTGTATCGCGGCCGAGCTGTACTGGCGGCTCGGTGAGTGGGACCAGGCCCATCACCTGATCGAGGAGGCGTACGCCCCGGCGGTGGCCTGGGGGGCACCGGCGGCCCTCGGCCGGGTGCTGCGGCTGCGGGGCACTCTGCGCGGGGGCGAGGAGGGGCTCGCCCTTCTCCAGGAGTCCGTCCAGGTGCTGGAGAGCTCGGCGGACCGGTGGGAACTCTCCAAGTCCCACTACGCCTTGGGCAGGCAGCTGCGCTCCTTCCCCGACTCCACGGCGGAGGAGCACGTGCGATACGCACATAGACTCGCCGACCAGTGCGGTATACGCCTGCCGTCCGAGCGCGCCGGGACCGGACTCGGCCCACGGGTCCCCGGCCGGGTGGCGGCCACAGCGGTGCTGACCGCCACCGAGCTGCGGGTCGCCCGGCTCGCCGCGCAGGGCCGGACGAACCAGGAGATCGCCCAGGACGCCGGAGTGACCTCGCGGGCCGTGGAGAAGACACTGACGAAGGTGTACCGCAAGCTGAGCATCCAGGGCAGGGCAGGGCTCATCGAGACACTGCACCCACTGGCGGGTGGTCTCGGCTGACCGCCGGAGCAACCGGCCCGGCGGTCCGATGTGGTTCCGCACACCGTTTCCGACAGAGCGTCAGATGCCGTGCTCCATAAAGAATTTCGCTATCAGCTCGTTCCAAGGGTCGGTGTGCGCGATGTTGAGGAGATGACCGGCCTCGATCTCCGCGTACTCGGCGCCCGGGATGGCATCGGCCAGGAAGCGGGAGTTGGCCGGGGAGACGAAGGTGTCCTCCATGGTGGCAATGACCAGGGTGGGTACGTCGATCCCGGCCAGGTCCTCGGTGATGTCCACGCTCTGCACCAGGGCGAACTGCTCCTCGGCCCCCGGCCAGACCAGCTCCGCCACCTCGCCGAGGGCGCGGTAGATCTCACCGGTCGGAAGCTGGTTCACCAGGCTCTCGCCGACGCAGGTCACGACCATGATGCGGGCGTATCCACGGAAGTCACGGCGGACCAGGCAGTCCCGGGTCATCTCCGTCAGGATGCGCAGCCGGTGGTCGGGCTTGGCGAAACCGGCGGTCAGGACCAGGCCCTTGACCCGCTCCGGGTGCCGGACCGCGGCGCGTACCGCCACCGCCGCGCCGAGCGAGTGACCGACGATGGTGAAGCTGTCCTGACCGGCCGCGACGGCCGCCGCCACATAGGAGTCCGCGAGGGCGTCGAGCGTCAACGGCCGGTCCGCGCCCGGCGCTCCGGCACAGCCCGGGTACTCCGGTGCGACGACTGTACGGGTCTTGGCCAGCAGTGGGGTCAGCGGATCGAAACTGTCCTCGATGCTGGCTCCGGCGGCGGGCACCAGCAGGACCGCCGGGCCGCTGCCGGAGATCTCCGTGGTGAGGACGAACGGGGCAAGGGATTCATCTGACATGCCAACGACTCTAAGGACGAAGATCGAGAAGAATTTCTAATGTAGTCACGGGAGTTCGCCCCTCCCCGATCCCGGCGCATCGGACGCAGCCGAGATCACCCGGTATTGAACGTCTGGAATTTTGTACAGAAAAAAATGAATAACGTCACCTGCATGACTTCTCCCACACCTGTTCTTTCCACCAGTGTCACCGGCTCCGGTCCCGCCCTGCTCCTCGCACACGACGCGGGTACGCGCGCGGAGAACGACTTCGGCACGGTCCTCCCGGATCTGTCGGCCGGGCACACCCTCATCGCCCCGGACTGCCCCGGCTCCGCCGACACTCCGCGCGCCGGGGGGCCGCTGGCGCTCGAAGCCCTCGCGGACTCGTATGTGGCGGCGGCCGTCGCGGCCGGTCAGGACAGCTTCACCATCGTCGGTCACTCGCTCGGCGCGGCGGTGGCGGTACGCGCCGCGGTCCGGCACCCGGAGCGGGTCAAGGGCCTGGTCCTGACCGCCGGTTTCGCCAAGCCCGACCAGCGTGCCCGGATCACCACCGCCATGTTCCTGGACTACCTCGCCCGCCAGGACCACGAGGGGTACGGGCGGCTCGCCGCGCTGACCGCCTTCGGTGACACCATGCTCTCCGCGTTCTCCGCGGACGAGATCGAGTATGTGCTGAAGAAGATCGCGGAGTCCCCCGAGCCGGGCGCGGAGGAGCAGTTCGCGCTGATACAGACGGTGGACGTGACCGCCGACCTGGCGCGGATCGCTGTGCCCACGCTGGTCGTCGCGCCCGTGGAGGACGTCTTCATCGCCCCGTCCTGCTCCCGCTTCCTGGCCGACAGCATCGCCGGCGCCGAGTACGCGGAGATCCAGGCGGGCCATCTGGTGGCCGAGTCCGGACCCGCGTGGCTGGCGCCGGTGGACACGTTCCTGGCCCGCCACGCCCTCTGAGCGGTGGCCCGGCGGCCGTAGGGAGTCCACCGGTACGGGCCCCCGGCCGTGGGCGGCCGGCTCAGACCGGTCGGTCGAGGACGTGGAGCCAGCCGTGGGGGTCCGGGCCATGGCCACGGTGGATCCGCGTGAGCCGGTCCGCCAGCTCCGCCGTGACCCGCCCGGTCTCCCCGGTCCCCACGCGGAACTCGCCGCCCGCGGACCGTACTCGCCCGACCGGGCTGAGGTGGGCGGCCGTACCACAGGCGAAGACCTCGGTGATCGCGCCGCTCGCGCAGTCCTCGCGCCACCGGTCGACCGAGATCCGTTCCTCGGCCACGGCCAGCCCGAGTTCCCCCGCCAGGGTCAGCAGCGAGCCGCGGGTGATGCCCGGCAGGATCGTGCCGGAGACCGGTGGGGTGACCAGCCGGGCATCGGCCCCCTCGCCGTACACGAAGAACACGTTCATCCCGCCCAGTTCCTCCACCCAGCGGCGCTCCGTCGCGTCCAGCCACACCACCTGACGGCAGCCGTGTGCCTCGGCCTGGGCCTGGGCCGCGTACGACGGCGCGTAGTTGCCGGCGAACTTCACCGCTCCGGTACCGCCGGGATACGCCCGTACGTACTCCTCGCTCACCCACACGTCCACCGGCCGGACCGTACCGCCGAAGAACCCCTCGGTGACGAAGGCCAGCAGCAGGAACCCGTACTCCGTCGCGGGCCGCAGCGCGAGCCGGGGCTCGCTGGCGTACAGCAGGGGCCGCAGATAGAGACTGCGCCCCGGCTCCCCGGGGACCCAGTCGGCGTCGGCGTCGAGGAGCGCCTCCACCGCCGAGACGAAGGTGGACACCGGGAGTTCCGGGATGACCAGCCGTCCGGCGGAGGCCGCGAACCGCTCGGCGTGCGCGTGCGGGCGGAAGACCCCGATCCGCCCGTCGTGGCCGCGATACGCCTTCAGCCCCTCGAAGACGACCTGGCCGTAGTGGAGGCCGACGGTCGCCGGGTCCATGGGCAGGGAACCGTACGGCAGCACCCGGCCGTCGTGCCAGCCCCGCTCGGCGGACCAGCGCGCGGTGACCATGTGCTCGGTGAAGGCGGTGCCGAAGCCGGCGTCGGCCGACCGGGCCGTCCGCTCGGCCGCGGAGAGCCGTGGGCCGGCGGTCTCCACGGTGAACACCGGCGGCGGTGACACCGACGCGGCGGCCGGCCCGCTCGGCGCGGTCACACCAGCTCCGAGAAGAAGTAGGTGACGCGGTGGCTGAACAGCCCGTCGGCGCCCACCGTGAAGAAGTCGGAGAAGCGCAGACTCACCTCGTCGCCGCTCCTCAGGGTGCCCGCGAAGATGCCCTCGGCCGCCACGTTCCCACCGTCGACGACAACGCGGGTGAGCCGGTGCCGTCCCTGCGCGATGACCCGCCGCGACGTGTAGAAGTCCGTCAGCGCGGCCCGCCCTTCCAGCGGCTCGTAGCCCGGACGTTCATAGACGGCGTCCGGTGCGAAAAGCGCGACGAGTTCGTCGAACCTCCCCGTGTCGACCAGGGTGTAGTAGCGGTTCACCCGCCCCTCCGCGCTCTCCGCGCCCCGCCCTCCCGACACGGCCTCCGATCCCCGTACAGCTGCGGAATCGCTCATGCCTGCTCCCTTCGGCTCCTTGGTTGTTCCGGCCGTCCCCGGGTGCCGGGGCCGTCGAGCATCTCACCTGTCCTGTCCGGCGCTCACCACCCCGGCCCCTGGGACCACTGCCCCATCAACTGGTCGCGTTCGTCGGGCAGGAGGATGTCGATCTCGCCGATCCGCAGACCGGGCTGCTGCGCCACCGCGTCGAGCAGCCGCACCCAGCGCTCGGTGAACTCCTCGACGGTGACGGTGTCGAACACGTCGGTGGCGAACTCCATGCGCCCGCTGATCCCCGTCGGCGAGCCGTCGGGCCCGTGCAGCTCGTTCAGGGACACGGACAGATCCACCTTGGACGTCCCGGTGGCGGCCCCGTCCAGGGTGATGTCGAGCCCCGGCAGGTCGAACCGTCCCTGCGGTGTGTTCCGCAGCGCCAGCATGACCTGGAAGAGCGGGTGATGGGCGGTGGACCGGGACGGGTTGAGCCGTTCCACGACATGGCCGAACGGCATGTCCTGGTACGTGTAGGCGGCCAGGTCGGTGTGGCGCACCCGCTCCAGGAGCTCTTCGAAGGCGGGGTCGCCGGAGACATCGGTGCGCAGGACGATCGTGTTGACGAAGAACCCGATGAGCCCGTCGAGCGCTTCGTCGGTACGGCCCGCGATGGGGCTGCCGACAGGGATGTCCTCGCCCGCCCCGAGCCGGGACAGCAGCGCGGCCAGCCCCGCCTGGAGCACCATGAACAGGGTGGCCCCGCGTTCCCGGGCCAGCAGGGTGAGCCGCTGGTGCAGCCCGGCTTCGATGTCGAAGGGGAGGAGACCACCCCGGTACGACGCCACCGGCGGCCTGGGCCGGTCGAACGGCAGCTCCAACTGCTCCGGTACCCCGGCCAGCGCCTCCGACCAGTGCCGCAGCTGGCGGGAGAACAGGCTCTCCGGGTCCTCCCGGTCGCCCAGCAGCTCCCGCTGCCACAGGGTGTAGTCGGCGTACTGCACCGGCAGCGGCTCCCACGCGGGAGCGGCGCCCTCGCAGCGGGCCGCGTAGGCGTGTGCCAGCTCCTTGGCCAGCGGCTCCAACGACCAGCCGTCGAAGGCGATGTGGTGCACCAGGAGCAGCAGCGCCGCCTCCTTCGGCCCGGTGGTGAACAGCCTTGCTCGTACGGGCAGTTCCTCCGCCAGCTCGAAGCGGTACCGCGCCGCCTCCTCCACCGCCACGTTCAGACCGTCCTCCGCGACCGACTCCTCCCCCACCGGCACCCGGCTCTCCACGAGCGGCAGGATGTGCTGGTAGGGCGTGCCGTCAACGTCGGGGAAGACGGTGCGCAGGCTTTCGTGCCGGGCGACCACGTCACCGAGCGCCGCCTCCAGCGCGGCCCGGTCCAGCTCACCCGTCAGCCGGAGCACCATGCTGACGTTGTACGTGGCGGAGGGGCCCTCCAACTGGTAGAGGAACCAGAGGCGTTGCTGTGCGTAGGAGAGCGGGACCCGATGCGGTCGGGGCATCGGCGCCAACAGGATCCGGAGGGGTCCGTTGTCGTCGATCCGCTCGTCCAGGCCGGCCACGGTGGGTGACTCGAAGAGGGTCCCGATGGAGAGTTCGGCGCCGAGGACGGTGCGGATGCGGCTGACGAGGCGGGTGGCGAGCAGGGAGTGTCCGCCGAGGTCGAAGAAGCTGTCGTCGATGCCGACGGAGGACACACCGAGCACTTCGGCGAAGAGGGAGCAGAGCACCTCCTCGCGGGCGGTGCG
>NZ_JBIVMF010000046.1:0-25602 GCF_044752945.1 Streptomyces sp. NPDC088554
ACAAACAGGCACCCCAAGACCAAACGGATCCGGACCCACAACCACCACCGAACCCGAAACACCCGCCCGCACCGGCACCCAGTCCAACCCGAACAGTCCACCATCGGACGGGACACCTCCGGGCAGAACACCGCCAGGGAGCCCGTCCACCGACAGCGCGTCGCCCGTCAGAGCCCGCATCGCCAGCGACTCCACCGATGCGACGGGCGCACCGGTCGGATCCGCCACCGCGATCGATACGGATCCGTCGGCGCCCCTGGTCAGCCTCACCCGTACGGCGGAGGCTCCAGCCGCCTGCAACGACACCCCGCTCCAGGAGAACGGGACACCGGCCTGCGGCTGCGAAGCGGAGTCGATGCCCACACCCGAGTCGCTCAGCCAGGCCGCGTGCAGCCCGGCATCGAGCAGTGCCGGGTGCAAGCCGAACGCTTCCGCGTCGGTCCGGAGAGCTTCGGGCAGACCGACCTCCGCGAAGATCTCGCTCACCACCTCACCGCCGTTCGTACCACTGACGGCTCCACCGAGAGACTCTCGCCGCCAGGCCCTCCGCAGGCCCTGGAACACCGGCCCGTACGCGAAGCCCTCGGCTGCCCGGTCGTCGTAGAACCCGTCCAGGTCAATCGGCTCGGCGCCCTCCGGTGGCCACACCGTGGCATCGAAGTCGCAGGTCGAGTCCGGCTGTTCCCCGACCGCCAGTACGCCCATCGCGTGCTGTGTCCACGGCTCTTCGGTCTCGCTCTCGGGGCGGGAGTGGACCGTGACCGTACGCCGTCCGGAATCATCGGCCACACCGACCCGCACCTGCGTACGCACCGCACCCCGTTCCGGCAACACAAGCGGAGCGGCCAGAGTCAACTCCTCGACCCGGTCACACCCCACCTCATCACCCGCCCGGAACGCCAACTCCAACAACGCCGTCCCCGGCAACAACACCCGGCCCATCACCGCATGATCCGCCAACCACGGATGCGACTGCACCGACAACCGCCCCGCGAACAACATCCCCTCACCATGCGCCAGTTCAACCATTCCGTTGAGCAACGGATGTCCGGCCGAGGTCAATCCGATCGCGACGGCCTCGGCACCGCCCGTCGCGGCACCGGGCCAGAACGGCTGGTGCTGGAAGGCGTACGTGGGCAGGTCGACCCGGACCGCGCCGGTCCCATCGAGGTAACCGTCCCAGTCCACGGAGAAACCGTGCACATGCAGTTGGGACAGTGCGGTGACCGCCGACAGCTCCTCCAGCCGATCCTTGCGCAGGACCGGCACCATGACGACCGCATCGGACAACGACTCGCGCGCCATACCCGACAACACCCCATCCGGCCCCAACTCCAGGAAGGCGGTCACACCCGCATCGGCCAACGCCCGCACCCCGTCACCGAACCGGACAGCCTCCCGGACATGCCGCACCCAGTACTCAACCGCACACAACTCCCCAGCCGCAGCCGGCCTCCCCGTCAGATTCGACACCACCGGAACAGACGGCTCCCGGAAAACAAGCCCCGAAACCACCGCCCGGAACTCATCCAGCATCGGATCCATCAACGACGAATGAAACGCATGCGACACCCGAAGCCGAGCCACCTTCCGACCCTGCCCCTCCAACCGGGCCACAACCCCCAGGACAGCATCTTCCGCACCCGAAACCACCACGGAAGAAGGACCGTTGACGGCGGCGATCGACACGTCACCGGCCAGCAGCGGCAGGACCTCGTCCTCCGCCGCCTGCACAGCCACCATCGCACCCCCCACCGGAAGCGCGGCCATCAACGACGCCCGCGCAGCCACCAGACGGCACGCGTCCTCCAACGAGAACACCCCCGCCACATAAGCAGCCGCGACCTCACCGATCGAATGACCCGCCACAAAATCCGGGACCACACCCCACGACTCCACCAACCGGAACAGCGCCACCTCCACCGCGAACAACGCAGGCTGAGCAGCCCCCGTACCGTTCAACAGCTCCGCGTCATCACCCCACATCACCCCACGCAGAGACTCGCCCAACCGCTCCAGCACCGCATCCAACGCCTCCGCGAAAACAGGGAACCGCCCATACAACTCACGCCCCATCCCCAACCGCTGCGAACCCTGCCCCGAAAACAGGAACGCGCACTTCCCACCAACAACCGAACCCGACACCACCGAAACATCCGGCTCACCCACCGCCAGCGCCGCCAGCGCACGTACCGTCTCCACCGGCTCACCGGCCGCCACCACCGCCCGGTGCTCGAACCGCGAACGGCCCGTCGCCAGGGAAAAAGCGATGTCGACCCGTCGTGCCTCGGGCCGCGCCTGCATATACGAGAGCAACCGGGCCGCCTGCCCCCGCAACGCCCCGGGTGTCTTGCCCGAGAGCACCCACGGCACAACGACCGGCTCTCCCACCGGCTCCCCGGAACCATCCACCCGCTCCTCCACATCCACCCCCCCGGTCAAAGCATCGATCGGCTGCTCCAGAATGACGTGTGCGTTCGTCCCACTGATCCCGAACGACGACACCCCCGCACGCCGCACCCGATCCGTCTCGGGCCACACCTGCTCCGACCTCAGCAGCTCCACCGCACCCACAGACCAATCCACATGCGACGACGGCTCCGACACATGCAACGTCCGCGGCAACACACCGTGGCGCATCGCCATGATCATCTTGATCACACCGGCAGCTCCGGAGGCCGCCTGGGTGTGCCCGAGGTTCGACTTCACCGAACCGAGCAGCAGCGGCCGCTCCGGATCACGGTCCCGGCCGTACGTCGCCAACAGCGCCTGCGCCTCGATCGGGTCACCCAGCGTCGTACCCGTACCATGCGCCTCCACCGCATCCACATCAGCGGGCGAAAGCCCACCACTCGCCAACGCCTGCCGGATCACCCGCTGCTGAGAAGGACCATTCGGAGCCGTCAGACCGTTCGACGCACCATCCTGATTGACAGCCGACCCCCGCACCACGGCCAACACCTCATGACCATGACGCCGGGCATCCGACAACCGCTCCAGCACCAGCATGCCCACACCCTCGGACCAGCCCACCCCATCAGCCGACTCCGAGAACGCCTTGCACCGACCATCGGGAGCCATCCCCCGCTGCCGGGAGAACTCCACAAAGGTGTCGGGGACGGACATCACCGTGACACCGCCGGCCAGCGCCAGCGAACACTCACCACTCCGCAGCGCCTGAGCCGCGAGATGCATCGCCACCAGCGACGACGAGCACGCGGTGTCCACCGTCATCGCCGGTCCCTCGAACCCGAAGGTGTACGAGATACGCCCCGAGGCCACACTCAGCGCGTTGCCCTGCCCCTGAAAACCTTCGTATTCCTTCCCGGTCAGCCCCCGGCCGTAGCCGCTGTACATCACCCCGGCGAACACACCGGTCCGGCTGTCCCGCAGCGACACCGGGTCGATACCCGCCCGCTCGATCGCCTCCCACGACACCTCCAGCAACAACCGCTGCTGCGAATCCGTCGCCATCGCCTCCCTCGGACTCATCCCGAAGAACGCCGGATCGAACTCCCCCGCATCATGCAAAAACCCGCCCGAGCGGCTGTACGAAGTCCCACTGTGATCAGGATCCGGGTGGAAGAGGCCGTCCACGTCCCAGCCTCGGTTGGTCGGGAAGTCCGATACGACATCGGCGCCCTCCGTGACCAGCCGCCACAGGTCCTCCGGCGAGCCGATACCACCGGGGAAGCGGCAGCTCATACCCACCACGACAATCGGGTCGTCTTCGAGCGAGGTACGGAACAGCTCCGGCATCGCCGAGGACTCCGACGCCTCCGTATAGTCCGGCCCGAGCAGCTCCGTCAGCAGATGGTCCGTGAGCGCTCCGACTGTCGGATAGTCGAAGACCATCGTGGCGGGCAGCCGCAATCCGGTCAACGTACCCAGCCTGTTGCGCAGTTCGACAGCTGTCAGCGAATCGAAGCCCAGGTCCCGGAACGCCCGGTCCGCGTCGATACCGGCCCCGCTCGTGTGCCCCAGCACCACGGCCGCCTGGCTTCGCACCAGATTCAGCAAGGTCTTGAGCCGCTCGGAACGCTCCAGCCGGCCCAGCCGCTCCGTCAGTCCAGCGTCCGCACCCGCCTTCGAGGCGGACGACCGTCGGGAGCCCGCCCGTACCAGACCGCTCAGCAGCGGCGGTACGACCTCGCGGGCCCCGAGCAGTGGCAGGTCCAGCCGTACGGGTACGACAGCAGCGCGGCCGGTCGTCAGCGCGGTGTCAAAGAGGGCAAGCCCCTGTTCCGGGGAGAGCAGTGGCATACCGGACGCGGCGGCCCGCCGCACATCGCGGTCGTCGAGACCGCTCGTCATGCCCACTCCCTGGTCCCAGGCTCCCCACGCGAGCGAGATCCCCGGCAGCCCCCGGGAGCGCCGGTACGCAGCCAGTGCGTCCAGGAAGGCGTTGCCCGCCGCGTAGTTGCCCTGGCCGGCGCCGCCGAACGTACCGGCGACGGAGGAGAACATCACGAACGCGGCCAGATCGAGTCCATGGGTCAGCTCGTGCAGATGCCAGGCAGCGTCCGCCTTCGGCCGCAACACAGCACTCAACCGCTCAGGAGTCAGCGAACCGATCACACCGTCATCCAACACACCCGCCGTATGCACCACGGCAGTCAGCGGATGCCTGGGCGACACCCCTGCCAGCAACTCCGCCAAGGCGTCACGATCCGTCACATCACATGCCGCGATCGTCACATCCGCACCGGCCGCCGTCAGCTCCGTGGCAAGCGCCTCGGCACCTTCGGCCGCCTGCCCGCGACGGCTGGTCAGGAGCAAATGCCGTACGTCACGCTCGGCGACCAGATGCCGAGCGAGAACACCACCGAGGCCGCCCGTACCCCCCGTGATCAGCACGGTGCCCTCCGGATCCCACACCGCCGGTTCGGCCGCTTCCACCCCAGCCTCGGAAACCGGCGCCGCGAGCCTTCCCAACCTCCCGGCCAGGACGACACCGTCGCCGATCACCACCTGCGGCTCTCCCGTACGGAAAGCCTGTTCCAGAAGAGCCTGTGCCCCGTCCGCCCTGCCGAGGTCCACCAGGCCGAAGCAGCCCGGGTTCTCGGACTGCGCCGACCGCACCAGACCCCATACGGAAGCGGCGGCGACATCGGTGACCTGCCCGGCACCGGTCTCCACCGCGCCCCTGGTGACGAACACCAGCCGCGACCCGGCGAACCGCTCCTCGGCCACCCACTGCTGCAACTGCCCCAGCACACCGGCCGCCAGCACGTGCACACGCTCCGCGACCCGGCCATCGGCCACATCACCCAACCCCGTGACACACATCAGCACAACGTCCGGCACCGAAGACTCCCCCGCCACCAGGGACTCCAGATCGACGTGTGCCGTGACGCCCGCAGCGCGCAACTCCTCCGCCAGCCCGAACACATCCGGGCCGACCAGCGCGACCGTCTCCGGGGAACGGGGGGAAGGATCGGCGGACACCGGCATCCAGTCGACAACGAACAGCGCGTCACGGGCAATCCCGGCCGCGCCGCTCAACTGCTCGCTCGACAGCGCTCGTACGAGAAGAGTGTCGACGGATGCCACCGGCGCACCCGTGGCATCCGCGACCGCGATCGACACCCCGTCGTTACCCCCAACCGCCGGAGCGAGCCGTACCCGTAGCGCCGAAGCCCCCGTAGCGTACAGAGACACGCCCTCCCACGAGAACGGCAGACGCCCGTTGTTCTCCTCGCCGTCATGCGCGACGAGGGAAGCGTGCAACGCGGAGTCCAGCAGCGCGGGATGCAGCCCAAAGGCGGCGGCTTCACCCTCAGCACCCTCCGGGAGGCTCACCTCCGCGAAGATCTCATCGCCCCGGCGCCAGGCAGCCCGCAGTCCCTGGAACACCGGGCCGTACGCGAAGCCGAGCGCGGCGAACCGCTCGTAGCAACCGTCCAGGTCCAGGACTTCCGCGCCGGCCGGCGGCCACACCGTGGCGTCGAAACCGGAGTCGACCGCTCCCGCGCTCGTGGTCAGTACCCCCACGGCGTGCTGGGTCCAGGAGACATCCGGCGTGTTCTCCGGGCGGGAGTGGACCGTGACCGTACGCCGTCCGGAACCATCGGCCACACCGACCCGTACCTGTGTACGCACCGCGCCCTGCTCGGGCAGTACGAGCGGAGCGGCGAGGGTCAACTCCTCGACCCGGTCGCATCCCACCTCGTCGCCCGCCCGGAACGCCAACTCCAACAACGCCGTCCCCGGCAACAACACCCGGCCCATCACCACATGGTCCGCCAGCCACGGATGCGAACCCACCGACAACCGCCCCGCGAACAACACCCCCTCACCATCCGCCAGTTCGACAGATCCATTGAGCAACGGGTGCTCGGCCGAGGTAAGCCCGACCGCCGCTCCCGTCGCCAGCCCGTACCTACCCGCCGGCCAGAACCACTCCCGCTGGAAGGCGTATGTAGGCAACTCGACCCGTCGAGCACCGGCCCCGGCGAAGAACGCCGACCAGTCAACCGGAACACCCCGCACATGCAGCTGGGCCAGAGCCTCCAGAGCCACAGCCTCCTCGCCCCGGTCCTTACGGAGCAGGGGTACGGTCACGGCGCCCCCCTCGACCGACTCCTGAGCCAGCGCCGACAGCACCCCATCCGGCCCCAGCTCCAGGAAGGCGGTCACACCTGCATCGGCCAACGCCCGTACACCGTCACCGAACCGGACGGCCTCCCGGACATGCCGCACCCAGTACTCAACCGCACACAACTCCCCGGCCGCAGCCGGACTCCCCGTCAGATTCGACACCACCGGAACAGACGGCTCCCGGAAAACAAGCCCCGAAACCACCGCCCGGAACTCATCCAGCATCGGATCCATCAACGACGAATGAAACGCATGCGACACCCGAAGCCAGGTCGTCCTGCGCCCCTGCTCCGCGAAGAGCGCAGCCACCTTCAGGACCGCGTCCTCGTCCCCGGATACGACAACCGACCCCGGCCCGTTGACAGCAGCGATCGACACGTCACCGGCCAGCAGCGGCAGGACCTCGTCCTCCGCCGCCTGCACAGCCACCATCGCACCCCCCACCGGAAGCGCGGCCATCAACGACGCCCGCGCAGCCACCAGACGGCACGCGTCCTCCAACGAGAACACCCCCGCCACATGGGCCGCCGCGACCTCACCGATCGAATGACCCGCCACAAAATCCGGGACCACACCCCACGACTCCACCAACCGGAACAGCGCCACCTCCACCGCGAACAACGCAGGCTGAGCAGCCCCCGTACCGTTCAACAGCTCCGCGTCATCACCCCACATCACCCCACGCAGGGACTCGCCCAATTGCTCCAGCACCGCATCCAACGCCTCCGCGAAGACAGGGAACCGCCCATACAACTCACGCCCCATCCCCAACCGCTGCGAACCCTGCCCCGAAAACAGGAACGCGCACTTCCCACCAACAACCGAACCCGACACCACCGAAACATCCGACTCACCCACCGCCAGCGCCGCCAACGCACGCACCACACCCGCAGAACCACCATCCGCGAGCACCACCCCACGATGCTCAAACACCGACCGCCCCGTCGCCAACGAGAAACCCACATCCAGCGACCGCACCCCGGACGACACCACCGACAACAACCGCGCCGCCTGACCCCGCAACGCCTCCAGCGACTTACCCGACACCACCCACGGCACCACACCCGAACCAGACAACGACACCACAGAGGCAGAGGCAGAGGCCGACTCAGCCACAGGAACAGGAACAGGAACAGGAACAGGAACAGGAACAGGCTGCTCCAGAATCACATGCGCGTTCGTCCCACTGATCCCGAACGACGACACCCCCGCACGCCGCACCCGATCCGTCTCGGGCCACACCTGCTCCGACCTCAGCAGCTCCACCGCACCCACAGACCAATCCACATGCGACGACGGCTCCGACACATGCAACGTCCGCGGCAGCACACCGTGGCGCATCGCCATGATCATCTTGATGACACCAGCGACACCGGCGGCGGCCTGGGTGTGGCCGATGTTCGACTTCACCGAACCGAGCAGCAGCGGCCGCTCCGGGTCACGGTCCCGGCCGTACGTCGCCAACAGCGCCTGCGCCTCGATCGGGTCACCCAGCGTCGTCCCCGTACCATGCGCCTCGACGACATCCACGTCGCCCACGGACAGCCCACCACTCGCCAGCGCCTGCCGGATCACCCGCTGCTGCGCAGGACCGTTCGGAGCCGTCAGACCGTTCGACGCACCATCCTGATTGACGGCCGACCCCCGCACCACGGCCAACACCTCATGGCCGTTGCGCCGAGCGTCCGACAAGCGCTCCAGGACCAGCATGCCCACACCCTCGGACCAGCCCACCCCATCAGCCGACTCCGAGAACGCCTTGCACCGACCATCCGGCGACAGACCACGCTGCCTGCTGAACTCCACAAACGTACTGGGAGTGGACATCACCGTCACACCACCCGCCAACGCCAACGAACACTCACCACTGCGCAACGCCTGCATCGCCCAGTGCATCGCCACCAACGACGACGAACACGCCGTATCCACCGTCACCGCCGGCCCCTCGAACCCGAAGGTGTACGAGATACGCCCCGAGGCCACGCTCAACGCGCTGCCCTGGCCCTGGAAGCCCTCGAACTCCTTGCCGCTCAAGGTGCTGCCGTAGTCGTTGTACATCACCCCCGCGAACACACCGGTCCGGCTGTCCCGCAGCGACACCGGGTCGATACCCGCCCGCTCGATCGCCTCCCACGACGCCTCCAGCAACAACCGCTGCTGCGAATCCGTCGCCATCGCCTCCCTCGGACTCATCCCGAAGAACGCCGGATCGAACTCCCCCGCATCATGCAAAAACCCGCCCGAGCGGCTGTACGAAGTCCCACTGTGATCAGGATCCGGGTGGAAGAGCGCGTCGACATCCCAGCCTCGGTTGGTCGGGAAGTCCGAAATCGCGTCGGCACCCTCCGACACCAACCGCCACAGATCCTCCGGCGAAACCACCCCACCCGGGAACCGACAGGCCATCCCGACCACCACGATCGGATCGTCGTTCACAGGCGGCAGCGAAGCCACCGGGACCGCCATCTCGGCCTCGGAGCCCAGCAGTTCGTCCAGCAGATACCCGGCGAGCGCGGCAAGGGTCGGGTAGTCGAAGACCAGCGTGGCCGAAAGCCGAAGGCCGGTCGCCGAGTTGAGCAGGTTACGCAGCTCCACCGCCGTCAACGAGTCGAAGCCCAGGTCGCGGAACGCCCGGTCGGCGTCGATGTCGGCTCCGCTCGCATGCCCCAGCACGAGTGCCGCCTGGCCGCGTACCAGGTCGAGCAGCACCTCCATGCGGTCCCGCAGGTCCAGCCGGCTCAACCGCTGC
Organism: Streptomyces sp. NPDC088554; assembly: GCF_044752945.1. Lineage (NCBI taxonomy): Bacteria > Bacillati > Actinomycetota > Actinomycetes > Kitasatosporales > Streptomycetaceae > Streptomyces > Streptomyces sp. NPDC088554. Next base: position 9,350 of record NZ_JBIVMF010000046.1, read on the forward strand.
ACCAGACCGGAGTCCCCGGCCGTTCCCGTCGCCGCCGACCTGCGCAGAGGCTTGCGGACGAGCCCCCGCAGCATGGCGGGGACTTCGCCCCGTGCACGCAGCGAAGCCAGATCCAGCCTCACCGGTACGGCGACGGGCGCGCCCACGTCCAGCGCTGCATCGAAGAGGGCCAGTCCCTGTTCCACGGACAGCGGCGGCATGCCCGCGTCCTCGACCCGGCGCAGATCGCGTTCGGACAGCTCGTTCGTCATCCCCACACGCTGGTCCCACGGCCCCCAGGCCAGCGACAGTCCCGGCAGGTTCTCGGCCTGCCGACGTACTGCCAGCGCGTCCAGGAAGGCGTTGCCCGCCGCGTAACTGCCCTGCCCCGCGCTGCCGAACGTACCGGCAGCGGAGGAAAACATCACGAACGCGGCCAGGTCGAGTCCATGGGTCAGCTCGTGCAGATGCCAGGCAGCGTCCGCCTTCGGCCGCAACACAGCACTCAACCGCTCAGGAGTCAGCGAACCGATCACACCGTCATCCAACACACCCGCCGTATGCACCACAGCGGTCAACGGATACGCGGCCGGCACTCCGGTCAGCAACTCCTCCAAGGCGTCACGGTCAGCCACATCGCACGCCGCGACCGTGACCTCGGCGCCCTGCCCTGTCAGCTCCGCGACCAACTCAGCCGCGCCCGGAGCCTCCATCCCCCGCCGACTGGTCAGCAGCAGACGGCGTACGCCACGCTCGGCCACCAGGTGCCGGGCGAGCACCCCGCCGAGACCGCCCGTACCACCCGTGATCAGTACGGTCCCCCCGGCATCCCACACAGGACCGGCCCCGGAGCCGGACTCAGAACCAGCCCCGGAACCCGCCACAACCGCACGCACCAGACGCGCCGCCCGAACCTCGCCCCCGCGCACCACCACCTGTGGCTCATCAAGCCCCAGCACCCCCGACAGCACGTCCACCGGCCCCCCACCGGCATCCAGATCCACCAGGCCGAAGCAGCCCGGGTTCTCCGACTGCGCCGACCGAACCAACCCCCATGCCGCAGCCGTCGCCACATCCGAACCGTCCACAGCGCCCCGCGACACAAACACCAGCCGCGAACCACCGAAACGGTCGTCCCCCAGCCACTCCTGCATCAACGCCAGCACCCGACACGTCAGCGCATGAGCCGACTCCGCCACCCCACCACCGGCGGCGCCGCCCTCGATCCCTACCACAACCGTGTCCGGCACCGATGACGGCAGCCCCTCACACACGTCACCCAGCACACCAAGACCCAGCACATCCGGCCCCACCACAGCAACCGAACCCGCGACAGCCCCGGCTACCGGAGCAGGAACCGAAACCGGAACCCACTCCACCCCGAACAGCGCATCCCGCACCAGCCCAGCCGACCCGCTCAACGACTCATGCGACACCTCACGGACCAGCAACGAATCAACCGACGCCACCAACCGGCCCGACGTATCCGCCACAACCAGCGACAGCCCGCTACCACCAGCAGCAGGAACAATCCGCACCCGCAGAGCGGACGCGCCACCCGCGTACAGGGACACCCCCTCCCACGAGAACGGCAGCCCACCAGCACCGTCCGAACCGAGGAGCGAAGCGTGAAGCGCGGAATCCAGCAACGCAGGATGCAACCCGAACCCAGCGGCCTCCCCCTCCGCACCCTCCGGAAGACTCACCTCCGCGAAGATCTCCTCGCCACGACGCCAGACCGCGCGCAGCCCCCGGAACACCGGACCATACGCAAACCCAAGGCCCTCGAACCGCTCATAACAACCCTCCACCCCCACAGCCACCGCACCCACCGGCGGCCACACCCCACCGTCGAAGCTGTCGGCCACCTGCTCGCCACCGGCCGTCAGCGTCCCCGTCGCATGCTGTGTCCAGGAGCCCTCATCCGCGCTGTCGAGCCGTGTGTGCACCGCGACCGGGCGCCGCCCGGTGTCGTCCGCACCCCCAACACGCACCTGCACCTGGACCGCGCCCTGCTCGGGCAGTACGAGCGGAGCGGCGAGGGTCAACTCCTCGACCCGGTCGCATCCCACCTCGTCGCCCGCCCGAATCGCCAGCTCCAACAACGCCGTCCCCGGCACCAGCACCCGGCCCATCACCACATGATCCGCCAGCCACGGATACGAGCCCACCGACAACCGCCCAGTGAACAAAGCCCCTTCGCCATCAGCCAGTTCAACGGCCGCACCCAGCAAGGGATGCTCCGCCGACCCCAGCCCCGCGGCCCGCACATCCCCTGCGGCACCCACGGAAACAGCCGGCCAGATCCACCGGCGTTGGAAGGCGTACGTCGGCAGATCCACCCGCGCCGCCCCCGTACCGGCGAACAAGGTCTCCCAGTCCGGAGAAACCCCCCGGACATGAAGCTGAGCCAACGCGGTCACAGCCGCCAGCTCTTCGGACCTGTCCTTACGGAGCAGGGGTACGGTCACGGCGCCCCCCGCGACCGACTCCTGAGCCAGCGCCGACAACACCCCGTCCGGCCCCAACTCCAGGAAGGCGGTCACACCCGCATCGGCCAACGCCCGCACCCCATCGGCGAACCGGACGGCCTCCCGGACATGCCGCACCCAGTACTCAACCGCACACAACTCCCCAGCCGCAGCCGGCCTCCCCGTCAGATTCGACACCACCGGAACAGACGGCTCCCGGAAAACAAGCCCCGAAACCACCGCCCGGAACTCATCCAGCATCGGATCCATCAACGACGAATGAAACGCATGCGACACCCGAAGCCGAGCCACCTTCCGACCCTGCCCCTCCAACCGGGCCACAACCCCCAGGACAGCATCTTCCGCACCCGAAACCACCACGGAAGAAGGACCGTTGACGGCGGCGATCGACACGTCACCGGCCAGCAGCGGCAGGACCTCGTCCTCCGTCGCCTGCACAGCCACCATCGCACCCCCCACCGGAAGCGCGGCCATCAACGACGCCCGCGCAGCCACCAGACGGCACGCGTCCTCCAACGAGAACACCCCCGCCACATAAGCAGCCGCAACTTCACCGATCGAATGACCCGCCACAAAATCCGGGACCACCCCCCACGACTCCACCAACCGGAACAGCGCAACCTCCACCGCGAACAACGCAGGCTGAGCAGCCCCCGTACCGTTCAACAGCTCCGCGTCATCACCCCACATCACCCCACGCAGCGAACCATCCAACCGCTCCAGCACCGCATCCAACGCCTCCGCGAAGACAGGGAACCGCCCATACAGCTCACGCCCCATCCCCAACCGCTGCGAACCCTGCCCCGAAAACAGGAACGCGCACTTCACCGGCCCGGCCGCGACCCCCCGCGCGATCTCCTCCCCCGTCGGCAGCAGCACCGCCCGATGCTCGAACAACGACCGGCCCGTCACCAATGAGAACCCGACATCCACCGGACTCACCCCCGCCAACGACCGAACCCGGGCGACCTGCCCCTCCAGCGCCACCCCACTCTTCGCCGACACCACCCAAGGCACCACGCCCGGCGCCACACCCGACATCACCCGAGCCCGACCCGCGACACCCCCCACCAGCTCCGCCTGCTCCAACACCACATGCGCATTCGTCCCACTGATCCCGAACGACGACACCCCCGCACGCCGCACCCGATCCGTCTCGGGCCACACCTGCTCCGACGTCAGCAGCTCCACCGCACCCACAGACCAATCCACATGCGACGACGGCACATCAACATGCAACGTCCGCGGCAACACCCCATACCGCATCGCCATCACCATCTTGATGACACCGGCGACACCGGCGGCGGCCTGGGTGTGCCCGATGTTCGACTTCACCGAACCGAGCAGCAACGGCCGCTCCGGATCACGGTCCCGGCCGTACGTCGCCAACAACGCCTGCGCCTCGATCGGGTCACCCAGCGTCGTCCCCGTACCATGCGCCTCCACCACATCCACGTCGCCCACGGACAGCCCACCACTCGCCAACGCCTGCCGGATCACCCGCTGCTGCGCGGGACCATTCGGAGCCGTCAAACCATTCGACGCACCATCCTGATTGACAGCCGACCCCCGCACCACGGCCAACACCTCATGACCGTTGCGCCGAGCGTCCGACAACCGCTCCAGGACCAGCATGCCCACACCCTCGGACCAGCCCACCCCATCGGCCGACTCCGAGAACGCCTTGCACCGACCATCCGGCGACAGACCACGCTGCCTGCTGAACTCCACAAACGTACTGGGAGTGGACATCACCGTCACACCACCCGCCAACGCCAACGAACACTCACCACTCCGCAACGCCTGAGCCGCCAGATGCATCGCCACCAGCGACGACGAGCACGCGGTGTCGACCGTCATGGCCGGGCCCTCAAGGCCCAGGGTGTACGAGACACGGCCCGAGGCCACGCTCGGTGCGCTGCCGTTGCCCCGGAAGGCTTCGTACTCGTCGCCCGTCAGCAGAGGGCCGTAGTCGTTGTACATCACCCCGGCGAACACACCGGTCCGGCTGTCGCGGAGCGACACCGGGTCGATGCCGGCCCGCTCGATCGCCTCCCACGATGTCTCCAGCAGCAGCCGCTGCTGCGCGTCCGTGGCCATCGCCTCTCGGGGGCTCATCCCGAAGAAGTCGGGGTCGAACTCCCCTGCCCGGTGCAGGAATCCGCCCTCCCGGACGTAGGTCCTGCCGGGGCGGTCGGGGTCCGGGTCGTAGATGCCGTCAAGGTCCCAGCCCCGGTTGGTGGGGAAGCCCGAGATGGCGTCCACCTCGTCCGTGACCAAGCGCCACAGGTCCTCGGGCGAGTTCACACCGCCCGGGTAGCGGCAGGCCATGCCGACGATCACGATGGGGTCGTCGGTCACCGGGGACAGGGCGTGGGCCCGTGTCGGCACAGGTTCCGGTGTGTCCGCACCGAGGAGTTCGTCACGCATGTGGTCGGCGAGGACGCTCGGGGTCGGGTAGTCGAAGACCATCGTCGCGGGCAGCCGCAGGCCGGTCACGGTGTTCAGGCCGTTGCGCAGCTCGACCGCTGTCAGGGAGTCGAAGCCGAGGTCCTGGAACTGGCGTGTCGCCTCGACCGCCGCCGCGTCCGTGTGGCCGAGCACCTGGGCGATCTGGCCCCGTACGAGGTCGAGGAGGACGTCACGGCGTGCGGCGGCGTCGAGTCCGGCGAGCCGTGCGGCGAGGCCGCCGGCCGTCTCCGAGATCTGCGTGGCGGCGCGCCGGGCAGGGGTACGGATGAGGCCGCGGAGCAGCGGTGTGACCGCGCCCCGGGTCCTGAGGGCCGGCAGGTCCAGCCTCACGGGCGCCACCGCGGCGATGCCCGTGGCGAGGGCGGCGTCGAAGAGGGCCACGCCCTGGTCGACGGAGAGCGGTGGCATGCCCGAGCGTGCGATGCGTTCGGTGTCGATGTCGGTGAGGGTTCCGGTCATGCCGACGCTCTGGGTCCACGGGCCCCAGGCGAGGGCGAGGCCGGGGAGTCCGGCGTGCTGCCGGTGCAGGGCTAGCGCGTCGAGGAAGGCGTTGCCCGCCGCGTAGTTTGCCTGTCCGGGGCTGCCGAGGGTGGCCGCGACGGAGGAGAACACGACGAACGCCGACAGGTCGGCTCGACTCGTCAGCTCGTGCAGATGCCATGCGGCGTCCACCTTCGGCCGCAGTACGGTACTCAACCGCTCGGGGGTCAGCGACCCGATCACACCGTCGTCGACCACCCCTGCGGTGTGGATGACGGCGGTCAGCGGGTGTGTGTCCGCGAGGTCTGTCAGCAGTTCCGCGAGGGCGGACCGGTCGGTCACATCGCAGGCCCTGACGGTCACTTCGGCGCCCTGCTCGGCGAGTTCGGCGACCAGGCGTTCCGCGCCCTCGGCGGCGAGACCGCGCCTGCTGACGAGCAGCAGGTGCCGTACGCCTCGCTCGGTGACCAGGTGCCGGGACAGTACCGCGCCGAGGCCGCCCGTGCCCCCGGTGATCAGTACGGTGCCCTCCGGGTCCCAGGCCGGGTGGTCGGCGGGGGCCGGGACGGGGACGCGTGTCAGCCGGGCGGCGAGTACTTCTCCGTCGCGTACGGCGAGGTCGGGTTCGTCGGCGAGCGAGGCGAGGAGAGCCGGTACGGACCGGGACGGGAGCGGTGTGGTCTCCTCGGCGGGATCGAGGTCGAGCAGGCCGAACCGTCCGGGGTTCTCGGTGCGCGCCGTCCGTACGAGGCCGTGTGCCGAGGCGGCCGCGAGGTCGTCGCCGGTTGTGGCGCCCCGGGTGAGGAACACCAGCCGGGCATCGGCGAACCGGTCCTCGTCGAGCCATTGTTGTACGTGTCCGAGGACGAGCGCCCCCCGTGCGTGTGCCATCGCGGGCACACTGTCGGAGCCATCGTCCGCCACCGTCATCAGGACGATGTCCGGTACAGGACCGTCCGTCGCGGCGAGCGCCGTCAGGCCGGGGTGGACGGTGACCGTGGTGCCCGCCGCGCGCAGCGCGTCCGGCACGCCGAACGCGTCCGCGTCGCCCACCAGGGCCACGTGTGCGGGGACCGTCGTGGGAGCGGCCTTCGGCCTGACCCACTCCACACGGAACAGCGAGTCCCGGTGGACGGCGCCCGCTCGGGCCGCACCCCGGCCCTCGTCCCCCGGTCCTTCGGCGGGGACCTCGCGGGAGACCAGGGAGTCCGCGACGAGGACCGGGGCGCCCGCCGTGTCGTACACCGCGATCGAGACCGTGTCGTCGCCCGCCGGGGCGATCCTGGCGCGCACGGTGGACGCGCCGGAGGCGATCAGTGTCACGCCTTCCCAGGCGAACGGCAGGCCACCCCGGCTGATGGCGCCGAGGTCGGTGAAGGCGGCGGCGTGCTGGGCGGCGTCGAGGAGGGCCGGGTGCAGGCCGAACGCGTCGGCGGCCGGGGTGGTGTTCTGCGGTAGGGCGACCTCGGCGTACACCTCGTCGCCGAGCCGCCATACGGCGCGCAGGCCCCGGAACGCCGGTCCGTAGTCGAAGCCGAGTGCGGCGATACGTTCGTAGCAGCCGTCCAGGTCGACGGGGTCCGCGCCGGCCGGCGGCCACACCGTGGCGTCGAAGCCGGTGTCCGGGGCGCCGTCGCCCGCCGTCAGTACGCCCGACGCGTGCTGCGACCACGGCAGGTCGTGCGCGTCCTCGGCGCGTGAGTAGATCCCCAGTGTGCGGCGGCCGTCCGTGTCGGCCGCGCCGACCCGGACCTGGAGCTGTACGGCGCCGTGTTCGGGCAGGGCGAGGGGCGCGGCGAGGGTCAGTTCCTCGACGCGGTCGCAGTCGACCTCGTCGCCCGCCCGGACGGCGAGTTCGACGAACGCCGTTCCGGGCAGCAGGACCCGGCCTCGCACTCCATGGTCGGCGAGCCACGGGTGTGAGCGCACGGACAGCCTGTTGGTGAACAACGCGCCCTCACCGTCAGCAAGTTCGACCGCCGCGCCGAGCAGGGGGTGCCCGGCCGGGGCGAGTCCGGCGGCGCGCATGTCGCCGGACCTGTCGAGGGCGGCGGTCGGCCAGAAGCGCCGGTTCTGGAACGGGTAGGTCGGCAGATCGACGCGCAGGGCCCCGGTGCCTTCGTACAGTCCGGTCCATCGCACGGTGGCTCCGCGTACATGCGCCCGGGCGAGGGCTGCGACGACGGCCTGTTCCTCCGGGCGGTCCTTGCGCAGCAGTGGGACGATCTCCGCGTCCTGCGGGAGCGAGTCCTGTGCCATGGCGGAGAGCACTCCGTCGGGGCCCAGTTCCAGCAGGGTGGTGACGCCTCGTCCGGTGAGGGTGTGGATGCCGTCGGCGAACCGTACGGCTTCGCGTACATGCCGCACCCAGTACTCCGCCGAGCACACCTCTTCGACCTCGGCGATCCGACCGGTCACGTTCGACACCACGGGGATACGCGGCTCCCCGTACGCCAACTTCTGCGCCACCGCACGGAATGCGCCCAGCATCGGGTCCATCAGCGACGAGTGGAAGGCGTGCGAGACCCGCAGCCGCTTCGTCCGCCGCCCGTCCGCCGCCAGCCTCTCCGCGAGAGCCAGCACAGCACCCTCCGCACCCGAAATCACCACGGAAGAAGGACCGTTGACCGCTGCCAGGGACACTCCTTCCGGCAGCAGAGCGACGATCTCCTCCTCCGTTGCCTGTACGGCGACCATCGCGCCGTCACGCGGAAGCGCGGCCATCAGCGACGCCCGCGCGGCCACCAGACGGCACGCGTCCTCCAGCGAGAACACCCCCGCCACATGGGCCGCGACGACCTCTCCGATCGAGTGGCCACCGACGAAATCGGGGACCATGCCCCACGATTCGACCAGCCGGTACAGCGCGACCTCGATCGCGAACAGCGCGGGCTGGGTCCAGCGGGTCTCGCCGAGTGTGTCCGGGTCGGTTCCCCAGATGATGTCGCGCAGTGGCCTGTCGAGGTGGGTGTCCAGTTCGTCGGTGACGGTGTCGAGGGCGCGGGCGAACGCCGGGAACCGCTCGTACAGTTCGCGTCCCATGCCGAGCCGCTGGGAGCCCTGGCCGGAGAAGAGGACGGCGAGCGGCCCTTCGCCGGCGATGTCCCGGGCCAGCTCGGTGGGGGTGTTCGCGTCCGCCAGCAGCACCGCCCGGTGTTCGAAGACCGAGCGTCCGGCGGCCAGTGAGTAGCCGACGTCGGCGGGCCGCAGGCCGGGGTGGTCCGCGAGGAAGGACAGCAGGCGCTCGCGTTGGGCGTCGAGCGCGGCGCCGGTCCTGCCGGACAGGGCCCAGGGCACGACACCCGGTTCCACGGCGTCGGCGGGGCGGGTGGGCGCGGGTGTGTCGGGGGCCTGCTCAAGGATCACATGCGCGTTCGTGCCACTGATCCCGAACGACGACACACCGGCACGCCGGGCCTGTCCCGTGTCCGGCCATTCCATGGCGTCGTCGAGCAGTTCCACCGCCCCGGCCGACCAGTCGACATCGGTGGTCGGCTCGGCCGCGTACAGGCTGCGGGGCATCACTCCGTACCGCAGCGCCATGATCATCTTGATGACGCCGGCAGCGCCGGAGGCCGCCTGTGCGTGCCCGATGTTCGACTTGACCGAGCCGAGCCGCAGTGGGCGCCCGTGGGTACGGTCCTGGCCGTACGTGGCGAGCAGGGCCTGTGCCTCGATCGGGTCACCGAGTGTGGTCCCCGTGCCGTGTGCCTCGACGATGTCGACCTCGGCGGGGGTCAGTCCGGCGCTCTCCAGGGCGGCGCGGATGACCCGCTGCTGGGAGGGGCCGTTGGGGGCGGTGAGGCCGTTGGACGCGCCGTCCTGGTTGACCGCGCTGCCGCGCAGGACGGCCAGCACCGTACGGCCGTTGCGCCGCGCGTCGGAGAGGCGTTCCAGTACGAAGATGCCGGCGCCCTCGGCCCAGCCCGTACCGTCCGCGTCGTCGGAGAACGGCTTGCACCGGCCGTCGGCGGCCAGTCCGCTCTGCGAGGTGAAGGAGACGAAGGGGCCGGGGGTCGCCATCACGGACGCGCCGCCCGCCAGCGCCATCGTGCACTCGCCTGCCCGCAGGGCCTGGGCGGCCCAGTGCAGGGCGACCAGGGACGAGGAGCAGCCGGTGTCGACCGTGACGGCGGGGCCCTCGGCGCCGAGGGTGTAGGAGAGCCTGCCCGAGATGACACTGGCGGCGTGGCCGGTGGTCGAGTAGACCTCGATGTCGTCGCCAGAGTCCTTGACGACCTCGCCGTAGTCCTGTCCGGTGGTGCCCACGAACACACCTGCCCGGCTGCCGCGCAGGGTGGCCGGGTCGATCCCGGCGCGCTCCAGCGCCTCCCAGGCGACCTCCAGCAGGATGCGCTGCTGGGGGTCCATCGCGACCGCCTCGCGGGGGGAGATCCCGAAGAAGCCGGGGTCGAACTCGGCCGCGTCGTGGACGAATCCGCCTTCCTGGGCGAGGCTGCGGCCGGGACCGTCCCCGGCGAGCCGGTCCAGGTCCCAGCCCCGATCGGCCGGGAATGCCCCGATGACGTCACGGCCCTGCGCGACCAGCTCCCACAGGTCCTCCGGGGAGGCCACACCGCCGGGGAAGCGGCAGCCGATTCCCACGACCGCGATGGGTTCGGCGGCGGCCGCCACCAGCTGCTGGTTCTGCTGCCGCAGCCGCTCGATCTCCTTCAGGGACGACCGCAGCGCCTCGACGTACTGGTGGGTGGACGTGCTCATCGTTCTCTCCAGATGGCTTTCGGGTCGCGGCGCACCGATGCGGTCGGTGTGTGCGGGTGTGCGGTGTCGCGTTCGGATCTGCGGCGTTGTGACGGCTGTGCGCGATGTGTATGTGTTGCGTACGCGTGGGGTACGGGCTAGTTGCCGGTGGCGAGTCTCAGCAGGCTCTCGGCGTCCATGTCGTCGAGCGAGTCCGTCGCCCGGTCCGGTGCCTCCGTACCGTCCGTGGGGGCGGGGACCGCCGGACCCGAGCCCTGTTCCGGGAGGGGTACGGTGGCGAGTTGGAGCACCAGGTCCAGGAGTCCCGCCTTCCGCAGGCGGCTGACCGGGACGGATGCCAGCGCCTCCTTGATCCGGGCGTCCGGGTCGGCGGTGTCGCTGTTCCCGCTGTGGTCGCCGTTCTCCTCGGGTGTGGTGCCGAAGAGGAGTGTGCCCAGATGGCGGGCGAGGGCGGTGGGTGTCGGGTAGTCGAAGACCAGGGCGGCCGGCAGGGGCAGGCCCAGCGCCGCCCTCAGCCGGTTGCGCAGTTCGACCGCTGTCACGGAGTCGAATCCCACGTCCCGGAAGGCCCGGGTCGCGGGGATCGCGTCGGCCGCGTCATGGCCGAGGGTCGTGGACGCCTCGGCGCGTACCGCTTCGAGCAGGGCGCGCCCGCGTTCGGCGGTCGGCAGCGTGTCGAGGCGGCGCCGCAGCGGCGGAGCCGCCGTACCGTCGTCACCGGCCGGTACGTCGTCCCCGTCGGCCAGCGCCTCGGTGGCCTCCGGGATTCCGGTGAGCAGTGCGCTGGGGCGGGTCGCGGTGAAGCTCGGTGTGAACCGCTCCCAGTCCATGGAGGTCACGGTCAGTGTGGTGTCGCCGTCCTCCAGCATCCGCTGGAGGACGGCGATCGCCAGCCGTGGGTCCATGGCACGGACGCCCTGGCGCCGCAGCCGCTCGTGGACCTCGGCGACCGTGGCCATGCCGACCTCGGCCCAGGTGCCCCAGGCGACGGACGCGGCCGTCAGCCCCTGGTCCCTGCGGTGTTCCGCCAGTGCGTCGAGGAACGCGTTGGCCGCCGCGTAACCGGGCTGTCCGCCACTGCCCCAGACCGCCGCACCCGAGGAGAACAGCACGAACGCGTCGAGGTCGGCCTCCCTGGTGAGTTCGTCGAGGTGCAGCGCCGCGGTCAGCTTCGACCGCATCAGCGCGTCGAGTTGTCCGAGGGTGAGTTCCTGTACGGGGCTGTCGCCGTCCGCCACGCCTGCCGCGTGGAAGACCGAGGTCAGTGGGGTGTCGGCGGGGATCGCCGCGAGGACGGCGGCGAGCGCGTCGCGGTCGGCCGTGTCGCAGGCGGCGATGGTGACGCGGGTGCCGAGTGCTTCGAGTTCGGTACGGAGCGCGAGCGCCCCGGGGGCGTTCTCGCCGCGTCGGCTGGTCAACACCACGTGGGCGGCGCCGTGTTCGGCCAGCCAGTGGGCGATGCGGCCGCCGATGCCACCGGTGCCTCCGGTGACCAGTGCCGTACCCCTGCCGCGCCAGGGCCGTTCGGGGGCTCCGGTGGTGGGGGCGGCGTGCAGCAGTCGGCGGCCGTAGACGCCGGACGGCCGGATCGCGACCTGGTCCTCGCGGTCCCCTGCCTCGACGGGGCCCGCCAGCAGGGCGGCGAGCCGGGAGACGGCGCGGGCGTCCGGCGTGGCGGGGAGGTCGACGAGGCCGCCCCAGCGGCCGGGGTGTTCCAGTGCGACCACCCGGCCGAGGCCCCACAGGGCGCCCTGCACGGGGCTGCCGAGCCGGTCGTCGCGTCCGACGGAGACCGCGCCCCGGGTGACACTCCACAACGGGGCGTCGATCCCGGCGTCCCCGAGCGCCTGGACGAGTGTGAGGGTCAGCGCCAGCCCGCCGGGTACCGAGGCGAAGCCGGGGTGGCGTTCCTCGACAGGCGCCAGCAGAGACAGCACTCCGGCCAACTCTTCTCCACCGGAGGCGAGTTCGCGCAGCCGCCCGGCCCAGGCCGTACGGTCGGCGCCCTCGGCCGGGCCCGCCTCGAACCGGACCGTATCCGGGCCGAGCGCGGTGAGTACCGTACGGACCCACGCGTCGCCCTCCCGGCCCGCCGGGACCACCGGGACCACCGGGACCACCGGGACCACCGCGAGCCAGCGCCCCACGGGCCGTGCTGATGTGCCGGGTTCGGCCAGCCGGGTCCAGTCGACGCGGTAGCGCCAGGCGTCGACGGCCGAGCGCTCCCGTGCCCGGGACCGCCACGCGGACAGTGTGGGCAGTACGGTCCCCAGCGAAGAGATCTCGCCGTGGGCCTCGACGCCCAACTCGTCGGCCAGGGAGGCGAGATCCTCGCTCTCGACGAGCCGCCAGAACGCCGCGTCGGCGCCACTGCCCGCCATGCCTGCGTCCTGTACCTCCGTCTTCCTCGGCTCCGGCCAGTAGCGGCGGCGCTGGAAGGCGTACGTGGGCAGCTCGACCGGGACCGCCCCGGCGGCCGGGAACGTCTCGCTCCAGTCCACCCGTGTCCCCACCACATACGCCTCGGCGAGTGAGGTCAGGAAGCGTCCGGTGCCGCCCTCGTTCCTGCGCAGGGATCCCAGCACCACAGCGGATCCTGCGGCCTCCGCCACCGCCACCGCCTCCTGAGTCTCCTCGACGGGTGCGGCCAGCACCGGATGCGGGCTGACCTCGATGAACACCCGGTGTCCGGCCGCCAGCAGCGCCCGGGTCGCCTCTTCCATCCGTACGGTCTGCCGCAGGTTCGTATACCAGTACGCGCCGTCGAACGCGGCCTCCGTCAGCCGGGTACCGGTCACCGTCGAGTAGAACGGCACACTCGGCGGCCGGGGGCTGACCGGGGCGAGGACGCGCGCCAGTTCGTCGCGCACGGCTTCGACCTGCGCCCCGTGCGAGGCGTAGTCGACGGAGATCCGGCGGGCCCGGACGCTCTGCCGCTCGCACACGGCCAGCAGCTCGTCCAGCGCCCCTGCGTCGCCGGATACCACGACGGAGGACGGCCCGTTCACGGCCGCGACCGAGAGCAGTTCGCCCCACGGTTCCAGCAGCGCGGTCACCCGCTCGACCGGCGCGGCGACGGACATCATGCCGCCGAGGCCCGACAGCCGGGGAAGCGCCTGGCTGCGCAGGGCGACCACGGCCGCCGCGTCCTCCAGGCTGAGGGCCCCGGCCACATACGCCGCGGCGATCTCGCCCTGCGAGTGGCCGACGACGGCGGCGGGTTCGACGCCGTACGAGCGCCAGAGCGCGGCCAGCGCCACCATCATCGAGAACAGCGCGGGCTGGACCACATCCACCCGCTCCAGCAGCGCCCGGTCCCCGTCGCCGGCCAGTACGTCACGCAGCGACCAGTCGACGTACGGGTCCAGCGCGGCGGCGCACGCGTCGACGGTGTCCCTGAACACCTCTGATTCGGCGAGGAGTTCGCGCCCCATGCCCCACCACTGGGAGCCCTGGCCGGGGAAGACGAACACCGGTCCCACCGAGCCCGTACCGCCCTCGCCCACCGCTCCTCGTACCACACGCGCCGTGTTCCGCGCCGTGGCCAGCGCGTCCAGCGAGCGCCGGAAGTCGTCCCGGGTCTCGCCGAGCACCACCGCGCGGTGCTCGAAGGCGGTACGGGTGGTGGCCAGCGCGTGCCCGAGGCGTACCGGCGAGAGCGCGGGATCGGCGTCGGCACGGGCGAGCAGTCTGGCCGCCTGCTCACGCAGCGCGGCCTCGGACTTCGCCGACAGGAGCCAGGGCACCACGCCCCGGGCGGTGTTCTCCTCGTCGGTCCTCTCGTCCACCGAGGGGGTTTCGGGTGCCTGTTCGAGGATCAGATGGGCGTTGGTGCCGCTGATGCCGAACGACGACACCCCCGCACGGCGCGGACGGCCGGTCTCCGGCCAGTCGGTCCGCTCACGCAGCAGCTCCACCGCGCCCGCGTCCCAGTCGACGTGTGTCGACGGTGTCCCGGTGTGCAGTGTTCCGGGCAGTACGCCGTGGCGCATGGCCTGCACCATCTTGATGACACCCGCGACACCGGCCGCCGCCTGCGTGTGCCCGATGTTCGACTTCAGAGAACCCAGCCACAACGGCCGCCCCGGCTCCCGGTCCTGCCCATACGTCGCCAGCAACGCCTGCGCCTCGATCGGATCACCCAACCTCGTACCCGTACCATGCGCCTCCACCACGTCCACATCCGACGCGGACAACCCCGCATTGGCAAGCGCCTGACGAACAACGCGCTGCTGGGAGGGGCCGTTGGGCGCGGTCAGGCCATTGGACGCACCGTCCTGGTTGATCGCCGAGCCCCGGATCACGGCGAGGACCTGGTGACCGTTGCGCCGGGCGTCGGAGAGCCGCTCCAGCAGGACGACACCGACGCCCTCCGCGAGGGTCATCCCGTCGGCGGCGTCGGAGAACGGCTTGCACCGGCCGTCGAGGGCGAGCGCGCGCTGCCTGCTGAAGCCCACGAAGGCGTGTGGAGTGGCCATCACGGCGGCGCCGCCCGCGAGCGCGAGCGTGCTCTCGCCGCTGCGCAGCGACTGGCACGCGAGATGCATGGCGACCAGCGAGGACGAGCACGCGGTGTCGACCGTGACGGCGGGGCCCTCGAACCCGAGGAGATAGGACACCCGTCCCGACAGCACACTGGCCGCCGTCCCGGTGACCATGTGTACCTCGGAGCCCTCGGCGCCGTTCTGCGCGCTCGTCGCGTAGTCCTGGTAGCTGGCGCCGATGAACATGCCGGCGGCGGTGCCCCGCAGCGAGGCCGGCGGGATCCCGGCGCGCTCGAAAGCCTCCCAGGAGGTCTCCAGCAACAGCCGCTGCTGGGGGTCCATCGACACGGCCTCGCGCGGCGAGATCCCGAAGAAACCTGCGTCGAACTCCGCCGCCTCGTGCAGGAATCCGCCCTGGACCGAGTAGGTACGGCCCTGCCGGTCCGGATCCGGATCGTAGAGGCCGACGGCGTCCCAGCCGCGCTCGGCGGGGAACTCGGAGATCGCGTCGGCGCCGTCGAGGAGGAGCCTCATCAGCGCCTCGGGCGACCCCGCGCCCCCGGGGTAGCGGCAGCTCATCCCGATGACGGCGATCGGATCGTCATCGGCCGCGGAGCCGCTTCCCGTGTGCGCGTCGACAGCGCCCGCCCGGTCCGTACCCAGCACGACGGACTTCAGGAAGCCCGCCAGGGCAAGGCAGTTGGGATGGTCGAAGACCATGGTCGTCGGCAGGGTCAGTCCGGTGGCAGCCACCATACGGTTGCGCAGGTCGACGGCGGTGACCGAGTCGAAGCCGACATCCCGGAAGGCGCGCCGCTCGGGGAACGCCTCGGGCGAGCCATGGCCCAGGACGGCCGCCGCCTCCGTACGGACCAGACGCAGCAGCAGCCCCTCCTGCTCCTCTGCCGACAGGCCACGCATACGGGCCGCGAGATCACCGGATCCGGCATGGACACCGAACTCTGCTTCCGGCAAGGAGAGTTGGCGCGCCACCTCGGGGACCTGGTCGAAGAGCCGGGTGGGCCGGCCCGATGTGAAGACGGGGTAGTAGGTGTCCCAGTCGACATCTGTGAGCCCGATGACGGTCTCGTCGTCCTCCAGCACCCTCCGCAGCCCATCCAGCGCCAGCTGCGGGTCCAGATACTTCAGGCCGCTGCGCCGGATGTGGTGCGGGTCGGCCAGCTCGCGCTGGGCGTCGTCGGGCCACTTGCCCCAGTGAACGGAAGTGGTACGCAGCCCGCGCTGCCTGCGCTGGGTGGCGAGCGCGGCCAGATAGGCGTTGCCCGCCACGTAGGCGGCGTGGTGGCCGCTGCCCCACATCCCCGCCGTGGACGAGTAGAGGATGAAGTCGTCGAGCTCCTCATCGTCGAGCAGTTCGTCCAGGTGCCGGGCACCGGCCACCTTCGCGTGCACGACATCGGAGAAGGACCGCATCCCGGTCTCGGCCAGCGTGTACAGCTCGATGACGGCAGCGGTGTGGACGACGGTACGTACCGTACGGCCTTCGGCCTTGAGTCCGGCCAGCAGCGCGGCCAGCGCGTCCCGGTCGGTCACATCGCACGCGGCGACCATGACCTCCGTACCCAACTCCGCCAACTCCGCGACGAGTTCCACCGCCCCGGGC
>NZ_JBIVMF010000047.1:0-25033 GCF_044752945.1 Streptomyces sp. NPDC088554
GCAGAGAAGGACTTACAACGACCATCAGCGGACATACCGCCCTGTCGCGAAAACTCGACAAAAATGCCCGGCGTCGACATAACGGTCACACCGCCTGCGAGGGCGAGGGCGCACTCGCCGTTGCGGACCGCTTGTACCGCCAGGTGCAGCGCCACCAGGGAGGACGAACAGGCCGTGTCGACCGTCATCGCTGGGCCCTCGAAGCCGAGGGCGTAGGCCAGGCGGCCCGACAGTACGCTGGCGCTGGTCCCGGTCAGGGCGTAGCCCTCGTGCCCGTCCGTCGGCTCGTGCAGGCGGGGGCCGTAGTCCTGGTTCATCGCACCGACGAAGACACCGGTCTGGCTGCCGCTCAGGGCTAGCGGGTCGATGCCCGCCTCTTCGAAGGTCTCCCACGCTGTTTCGAGGAGGAGCCGCTGTTGCGGGTCCATCGCCAACGCCTCGCGGGGCGAGATCCCGAAGAAGCCCGCGTCGAACTCGCCCGCGTCGTACAGGAATCCGCCCAGGCGGGCGAAGGGCTGGTCGGAGCCGCCGAGATCCCAGCCGCGGTCGGTCGGGAAGACATCGATGGCGTCACGTCCGTCTGCCATCAGGTCCCACAGTTCCCGGGGCGAGCTGACGCCGCCCGGGAGGCGGCAGGCCATGCCGACAATGGCGACCGGCTCGTCAGGGGCAGCCGGTGTCGTGTCGGTGGTGGGTGTGGTGGTGGCCGTCCCGCCGCTGAGGCGGCGGTGCAGGAATCCGGCGAGTGTGTGGGGGGTCGGGTGGTCGAAGACGAGGGAGGTGGGCAAGGTCAGGCCGGTGGCGGTGGCGAGCCGGGTCCGCAGGTCAACAGCGGTGACGGAGTCCAGTCCGAGGTCCTTGAAGGTGAGGAGCGGGTCGACCTCATCGGTGCGCGGATGGCCGAGGACGGCTGCCGTGTGGCTGCGTACGGTGTCGAGTACGGCGCCGGGGCGGGGGGCATCGCTGGCGTGTTCGGGTTCAAGGGCGGTGCCCGGTTCGCTGATGGCCCGTTCCGGTCGACCGGTCGGTGTGTCTTCCCCGCCGGTCGGTGTGTCCTCCGTGTCCAACCAGTACCGGCGCCGTTGGAAGGCGTACGTGGGCAGGTCGACGCGGCGGGCGCCGGTGTCCGCGAACGGGGCGGTCCAGTCGATGTGGAGTCCGGCGACGTGTCCTTCGGCCGCCGCTGTGAGCATGCGGTGCAGACCGCCCTGGTCGCGGCGGAGTGTGGACAGCACCACGGCGTGGTCGGCCGGCGATGCCGTAGCCACTGAAGGCGCGTCCGTCCCGGCCGTTGTCGCGGTGGCCGCCGCTTCCACAAGGGCGGTCATGGCGGAGGTGAGTACGGGGTGCGGGCTGATTTCGATGAAGGCGTTGTGGGTGGTGGCCAGTTCCTGGACAGCGGGAGCGAACAGGATGGGGCGGCGCAGGTTCTCGTACCAGTAGGCGGCGTCCAGTGTCGTGGTGTCGGCCCAGCCGCCCTGCGTGGTGGAGAAGAAGGGGATGTCGGTGGCACGGGGGCTGATCGGGGCCAGTGCTGTCAGGAGATGGTCCCGCAGTTCCTCGACCTGGGCGCTGTGCGAGGCGTACCCGATGTGGATCGTACGAGTCTCCACGCCGTCCGCCGCGAGGGCGGCGACGCAGGCGGCGAGGGCGTCGGCGGCTCCGGAGATCACGACCGACGAGGGGCCGTTGAGGGCAGCGACCTCCAACTCCGGGTGCCAGGGAGCGATCCGGGCGCGGACCTCATCGACGGGCAGCGGGACGGAGACCATCGCCCCACGGCCTTCGAGGGTCTCCAGGGCGCGGCTGCGGAGGGCGACCAGACGGGCGGCGTCGTCGAGGCCGAGGGCTCCCGCCACGTATGCGGCGGCGATCTCGCCCTGGGAGTGGCCCATGACGGCGGCGGGAGTGACACCGAGTGAGCGCCAGAGAGCGGCGAGGCCGGTCATGACGGCGAAGAGCGCAGGCTGGACGACGCCGTCGCGGTCGAGGACGGGGGCGCCCTCGGTCTGGCGCAGGATGTCCACGAGGGTCCAGGAGGACCAATCGACGTACGGCGCGAACGCGTTGGCGCAGGCGTGCAGGTGCTCGGCGAAGACGGGGGACTCGTCGAGGAGTCCGGCCGCCATTCCGGCCCACTGGCCGCCCTGGCCGGGGAAGACGAAGACGGGGCGGCGGTCGGTGTGTCGGCTGGTGCCCTGGACGACGTGCGGGGCGGGGGTGTGCCGGGCGAGAGCGTCGAGTCCGGAGCGCAGGGTGGTGGGGTCGGTGCCGAGGACGACGGCGCGATGGGCGAAGGTGGTACGCCCGGCGGCTAGTGAGTAGCCGATGTCCAGGGGGTGTTGCCCGGTGTCGGGGGTGTCGAGGCGGGCGGCGAGGCTGCGGGCCTGTGCTTGGAGGGCGGCCTGAGTGTGACCGGAAAGCGCCCAGGGGATGGTGGTCTGCTCGGACGGTGTGATGGGCGGCTCGGGGATGGCCGGGGGCACGGGTTGCGGGTGGTCGGCGAGGACCAGGTGGCAGTTGGTGCCGCCCATGCCGAAGGAGCTGACCCCGGCCAGCAAGGGACGGTCGGGGTGAGGCCAGTCCGTCAGTTCGGTCTGGACGCGGAGGTTGAGGCGTTCCAGGGGGATGTCGGGATGCGGGGTCGTGAAGTTGAGGCTGGCGGGCAGTCGGCGGTGCCGGATCGCCAGAACGGTCTTGAGGAGGCCGACGATTCCGGCCGCTCCTTCGAGGTGGCCGACGTTGGTTTTGGCCGAGCCGACCAGCAGTGGGTCGGTGGGGGTACGGCCGGTGCCGAGCGCCGCACCGAGCGCGGCTGCTTCTACGGGGTCGCCGACGGGGGTGCCTGTGCCGTGCAGTTCGACGTACTGGATCTCGGTGGGGTCGACTCCGGCCCGTTGGTGGGCGAGGCCGAGCAGACCGCGTTGGGCGCCCTGGTCGGGGATGGTCAGGCCGGGGCCGCCGCCGTCGTTGTTGACGGCGCCGCCCTGGATGACGCAGAGGACCGGGTCACCGTCGGCGAGGGCCGTGGACAGTGGTTTGAGGAGGACGACACCGCCGCCCTCGCCCCTGACATAGCCGTTGGCGCGGGCGTCGAAGGTGAAGCAGCGGTCGTCCGGGGAGAGTCCTCCGAATGCCTCCGCGACGGTGGTGCTCTCGGGCAGTACGGCCAGGTTGACGCCGCCCGCGAGGGCGACCGAGCACTCTCCGCTGCGCAGGCTCTCGCAGGCGAGGTGGACGGAGACCAGGGATGATGCCTGTGCCGTGTCGATGGTCATGCTGGGGCCGGTGAGGCCGATGGCGTAGGAGACGCGGTTGGCGATCAGGCCACGGTTGGTGCCCGCCATGGTGTGATGGGTGAGGTGCCGGGCTCCGGCGCGTCGTACGAGGTGGGCGTAGTCGTCCGCGATGGCGCCGAAGAAGACGCCGGTACGGGTCTCCGTCTCGGCCAGGTGTTCCGGGCGCAGGCCCGCCGATTCGAGTGCCTCCCAGCTGAGTTCGAGCATCAGCCGTTGCTGGGGGTCGATGACGGCGGCCTCGTGCGGGGAGATGCCGAAGAAGGCGGGGTCGAAGGTGTCGACGTGGTCGAGGTATCCGGCGCGGCGGGTGTGTCCGGCGCGGGAGCGGTCGACCGGTGGTTCGGTGATGGCGCTGGTTCCGTCGGTGAGCAGGGCCCAGAACTCCTCGGGGCCGGCCGCGCCGGGCAGTCGGCAGGCCATGCCGACGACCGCGATGGGCTCCCGCTCGGGTGGTGTGCGGTCCGCCGCTCTGCCGCGCTCTCCCCTGTGAGGGTTCTCGGGGTCGTGCTGTCGCCGTTCGTCACCAGCCGATTTCATACGCGGGACTCTCCTCGAAGAGCATCAGGAAATGATGAAGAAGCACGACGAACGGGCATCACCAAGGGCATGGGAATTGATAATGCGAAACGAAAGGACCCCTTTGTCCTTCGTGATGGAAGGCGTTTACAGCCGCCATTTCCCTACCGGAGGGATAACGGAAACAGGCCGCACCTTGCCATCTTCGCCACCTTTTTTCCTTGGGTTTTTCGGAAATGAGGAAACAGCCGCTGTTCCACACCGCAACCGATCCATACTTCCTTGAAGATTAAGAGAGTTACGATCATGAATCAACCCCTAACACGCTCAAGCGAGCACCGCGCCCGGGACGCCCGGAAACCTCGCACGCGATATTTCACTCCCCGATGCGAGGTCGCTTCCGATTCCGCTCTCCCGTCACCTCTCGCCCGCCCCAACCTTCCCTCTTTCGGCATATTTACCCCGACAGAGGACCTTCTGCGGCTTCGTCGCGCCAATCCATGAACACTCCCCGGCCCCCCTACACCTAAATGAATGGCCCCTACAGTTATTTCCTCCGGCAGATGCTTCGCAGGGGGGACACGATCAGCCTTCCCGCGTAACGGAAGGGTGACTATGCGCTGGTGGCGCGCCGTGGCGGGGTGATCGTCGTTGAACAGTCCCAGGCCCTCGGCCACTTGGTCCGGGGGCGAGCCAAGTGGCGAGGAATGTTCGTTGACCGATTTCGTTCGGCAGGGAGAAGAGGCCCATGGCACCCGACAATTGGGCGGGCGGGCCTCCGCCGTGGGCACGGTGCTGGAGTACGCAGCCCCGGCCGGGGCTGCGTACTCCAGTGTGATCGGCGTGGGGAAACACGGTGTTCGGAATACGTGCGTCAACCAGGGTGGTAAGCAGGCAGTGGGCGATACCACCGCCGGGAGCGGGCGGTGAGCGGGAACCTGGCCCAGCTGCCGGCCGTCTGTCCCGGGGACGCGTCACCGGCGGGGTGACGATCGTGTGGTGTGTTACGCCCCCGGGACCAAACCATCGACGAGGGTGCGCAGTTCCCGCATGAGGTCGGCGGCGTGTGCCCGGTTGTGGCCGATGCACAGGGCACCGAATTTCCCGTACATGGTGACAGGGCTCATCAGATGCAGCACCACACCGGTTCCGTGTGCCGGGTCGTAGCCGATCCGGGAGCGGGTGACCGCCTCGATGAGCTGGGCGGGGCGCAGCCCTTTGTAGCGGTGGTCCATGATGCCGTCGGACGCCTGGTAGACGTACTCGGTGCCGTTCACGGACAGACGTCCGTCCGGTGTCGGTTCCGCGCCGAGGAGGGCGGTGGCCATGGTGAAGGGGTGTTTGGCGGCGGTGGCGCGGAGGTTGATCTCGCAGCCCAGCAGGCGCCACCCCGTGCCCGACGGCGCGGCGAGGAAGTCCACTCCGTACTCCCCGCTGTCCACACCGAGCTCCAGCAGAACCTCGCCCACCCGCCGTCCACAGTCGATGAGTGCCTGCCGGTAGCCGGAGCGGGCCGGGAAGGTGCACCCGGTGTAGCTCTGGCCGCTGTCGCCGAGGATCTGATCGTGTGTGGAGATGGTCTCCACCCTGCTGTCGTCGGTCAGCCGACCCTGGAAACTCGGGCTGAGCAGGGGGGTGTCCGTGATCATCTCTTCGGCGATCACCCCGGAGTCCTTCATCAGGGTGACGTAGTCGTCCCAGGTGATCTTGCGGTCCACCAGGGACGCGTGGGGCAGTGCCCGGGAGACCCGTTCTTCCGTACGCTCCTCGGGCGCCGAGGCGATGTCGTCGTCCAGTTCGAGCAGTGCGTTGCCGAAGCCGCCGCCGTACGCCGTGCTGTTGAGTTTCAGTACGATGCGGCGGTGCCCGGCCCTCGCCAGTGTGGCGACTGCCGTGGCGAGCGCGGCGGGGTCGTGGCACACGTCGGTGCCCTGGGGCACCGGAACGCCTGCGGCGGTGAAGATCTTCCGGCTCGCGTGCTTGGTCGCCAGCGGGATGTGCGCGGCCGAGGGCTGGGTGCCGGGCACCCCCAGATCGCGGGCGAGCAGTTCCAACGGCCGGGACGGTTCGAAATAGCTCAGCCGCACATCGGCACCCGCGCGCAGATGGGTGTCCACGAACTCGCGCATATCGCTCCGCACGGAAGCCGCCCGTGCGCTGACCGGGTCGAGGACCTTGGTGCTCAGCCAGCGGGTGGAGGCGTCGTCGAGTGTGACGATACGGACCAGATCACGCGCCCCGCGTGGTCCGTCCGTGCCGCCCTGGTGGGAGCCGCCGGACAGGAGGCCCAGGTAGTAGTCGACCTGCTGATCGGCGTCGATCATCTGCGGCGCCGTCACATAGAGCAGATGGCCGCCGCCTCGGCATACCGTGCCGACGATCGCGGGTCCCAGCAGCCGTTCGGGAAAGTAGGTCGCGCCGGTCAGTCGTTCGAGCACTTGTGGGCTGCACTCGCGGCTCTCGATGTGAATACGTGCCGTGGGCGGGTGGTGGAGTTGGGTCACGACATCCTCGTGGCTTGGGCGGCGACTGGGGTTGCGCAAGGCGACAACACGGGTACCGGCGTCGAGGTCACGGTCGCCCGCCGTGGTGTGCGCACGGCGGTGTTCGAGGAGCACGAGCCCTCGTCCTGGGCAAGGGCCGTGAACGGGTTCGGACTGACCAGCCGGATGGAACAAACAGCCTTAACTGTGCGGGAGTTGGTCTGCCCAGGCAAGACCGCCCCTCGGCCCGGGACGTTCCGGGCCACTGGGTCCGGACGGGGTCCGGCTGTTGTGCTCGTTGGCGCAGAGGGTGTCCTGGGCGGGCAGGGTGCCGTGTCGCAGGTAGGTGTTGACGGCGCGGGTGACGCAGTCGTTGGGATAGTGCGCGTAGACGGTGTGGGTCCTGGCGGGCACGGTCACGAGCTTCGACCCGCGCATCGCCCGGTGCATCCCGAGTCCCGACTCGTAGGTGGTACGGGTGTCCCCGGTCGCCTGCACCTGGAGCGCGGGCACCTCGTTGTCGATCACGGTCAGGGGTTCGCGCGGCTTCTCCTTCCAGAAGGCGCAGGGCAGCGGCGCGTGGCTCACGGGGCCGAAGACCGGCTGTGATTCCCTGCTCCGCTCCACCGCCCGCCAGTAGTACTCGGGGTCGTGGGGCATGGCCGAGTCGGCGCAGTAGATGCCGAGTTGGGCCGCGTAGTCCGCCGCCCGGCCGGTGCCCGCGGATTCGAGGATCAGGGTCAGGGAGGCCCGTAGCCCTGGTGGTACGGTGACTGGCTTCCCGTCGGCCGCGTCCAGCAGGACCCGTAGCATGCCGGCGAACTCCGGGTTCGCGGTGTCGTCGCCGATGGAGATCAGGAGCAGCAGTGGCAGTTCGTGGTCGGTGATCCGGTACCTGTCGAGCCGGATCGGCTCCTGTGCCGCGCGCCCGATCATCGCCTCGACGCCGGTGCGCACCGCCTCGGGCGTGGCGCCGAGTCCGTACTCGGGGTGGCGTGGGGCGGCCCAGCGTGCGAAGTCGTCGAGGGCGTTCTCGTTGGCGGGGCCTGCGCGGCGCACCATCCGGAACGGGTATTCGGCGGGGTCGGGGGCGCTGTCCAGGACCAGCCGGTCCACTCGGTGGGGGAACATCTGGGCGTAGGTGGAGGCCAGGACCGTCCCGTACGACTGGCCGAGCAGCGATGTCCTCCGCTCGCCCAGCACACTGCGGACGAGGTCCAGGTCCCGGGCGATATTGCGGGTCGAGAGATGGGGCAGCACATCGGGGTGGGTGGCCCAGCATCTGCGGGCGTCCTCCCGGGAGAGCCGCACACTCGTGTCGAACCCCGCCCGGTCCGCCCCCGGTGAGTGGAGCCAGGTGCCGCGGGTGAGCCCGCAGTCCAGCGGGGTGCTCTCCCCGAGCCCCCGGGTGTCCATGCCGATGATGTCGTACGCCGCCGCTGCCCCGGGACTCATCACCTTCCGCAACTCCCCCGGCATACCGAGACCCCGGACCCCGGGGCCGCCCGGGTTGGTCTGGAGGATGCCGCGGCGCTTCGCCGGATCCGTCGAGGCGATGCGCGAGAGGGCGACCTCGATGGTGCGCCCCCGCGGTTTTCCGTAGTCGAGGGGAACGGTGATTCGCGCGCACCGTGTGCCGCTCGCGGCGAGTGCGGTGTCCTGGCAGACGGTCCAGTTGACGGGCTGGTTCCGGAACCGGTCCAGTCCGTCTCCCGCACCGGGCGAGGAGGCGAGGGGGCGGTGTGCTTCGACGCCGTCGGCACTGGCGAGAGCGGGTGCCAGGATCATCGGAGCGAGGGCGACGAGCGAGAGCGCGAGCGCGCCGAGAGCGGTGGGTCTCTTCATGGTCCTTGACGCTACTGGTGACGCATTCGCAGCATTTGTCCCGCGGTGGTGTGTCGGCCGATTTCGGCCGAGGTTCTGTGCGGCGGATTGTCGGCGGTCCGTCACTCGATACGAGTGTGGATCTCCGGCCGGCCTCCCTCGCTACGACCTGCTCGACTCCGCCGCCGTGTCCGCCCTCTCGATCATGGCGCAGGCGTTGCGCCAGACAACGGACAGCACGCAGCCGGGCACAACGGCCAGACCGAGCAGTGGCGCCTGGTTGACGATCGCGAGGGTGACCGCGAGCAGCCCGAGGTTCATCAGCCCGAGCGGCCAGCGGCGCAGCAGCGCGTACGACGCCGTCAGGAGTACGCGCCTCCTGGGGCGGGAGGTGTCGTACGCCAGGCCGGCCATCGCCACGACGGCGCTGCTCCCCGTGACGAGGATGACCACGACGAGCAGCGGCACCAGTGCGAGCCCCGGCGCGGAGTCGCGCAGGACGAACACATCGGTCGCGGCCATGGCGATCAGCAGGACGCACGGTGTCCAGAGAAGCAGCGCCGGGCCGAACAAACGCCGGTAGGCGCGCGGCAGTTCGGCGGCCGGGGGCCGTTCGTCGTCGTCGGCCCGGCGCAGATAGCCGAATGCGGCGGCGAGCGACGGTCCGACCCCGAGGGAGAGGAGGCCGAAGAACACCGGGTAGCGCCATGGCTGGTGGACCAGTTGCAGGGCGGCCAGGAGGGGGAGGTTCGCCGCCGCCAGCCCGAGGTTGATGACCAGGACCCGGTGGACGAAGGACCAGATCAGGTCCCAGGATCCGTATCCCACATTGAGCCGGAGCCGTCGGTCGGTGCCGGGTGCGCCGCTCATCGCTTTCGCCTCACTTGATTCCGCTGGTCGCGATGGCTTGCACGAAGTAGCGCTGTCCGAGCAGGAAGACCACCAGGATCGGCAGCACCGACAGCACGGAGCCGGTCATGATCATGGCGTACTGGGTGTCGTACAGCCCGACGAACTGGCGCAGACCGAGCTGCACGGTCCACAGGTCGTTGTCCGTCAGGTAGATGAACGGCCCCATGTAGTCGTTCCACGTGTTGACGAAGGTCAGCAGCGCGAGGCTGGCCAGTGCCGGTTTGGACAGCGGAAGGATCATGCGTACCCAGATGCCGTACTCGCTGAGCCCGTCCAGCCGGGCCGCTTCGCCGATCTCGTCCGGAATGGTCAGATAGAACTGGCGCATGAGGAATACCCCGAACGCGCCGAATGCCTGGAGCAGGATCAGCGAGAGATGGGTGTTCACCAACCCCAGCTTTTCCATGATGATGTATTGCGGAACCATATACGCCTGCCACGGCACGGCGATGGTCGCGATATATCCGAGGAACAGCGCGTCGCGTCCGGGGAAGCGCATCTTGGCGAAGCCGTAGGCCGCGAAACTCCCGGTGAGCACTTGGAGCGCGGTGATGACGAGGCTGAGGAACAGCGAGTTGTTCAAGTAGGTCAGCAGCGGGATATCGGTCCAGATCCGGACGAAGTTGTCCCAGTGGAATTCCTCGGGTATCCACCGGATCGGAACGGTGAAGACCTGGTTGTCCGCCTTGACCGAGGAGGTCAGCATCCACGCGAACGGCAGCAGGATCGCCGCCGCCAGCACGACCAGTCCCGTATGGAGGAGAACGCGGCCGGCGGCGGCGCGCACACCGCCCCCGCTGCCTGGCCGGACCGGTTCCGGGGCGGCCGGGCGCGGTGTCCCGGTCGCCGCGCTGTCCTTTCGCGGCGTGGTGGTGTTCATCGTTCGGTCCTCCGCTGGAGCTGGAACTGTACGACGGTGATCGTCAGGACGAGGAGGAAGAGCACCAGGGAGATCGCCGAGGAGTATCCGAACCGGCCCTGGGTGATGCCCTGCCGGAAGATGAGCTGTGACAGCACCAGTGTCGACCGGCCGGGGCCGCCCTCGGTCATGACCTGGACCAGGTCGAAGACCTTGAAACTGGAGACCGTGAGCATGACCAGTACGAAGAAGGTGGTGGGCCGCAGCCCCGGCAGCGTCACATGCCGGAACCGCTTCCACGCTCCGGCGCCGTCGACGCGCGCGGCTTCGTACAGTTCGCCGGGGATGGCCTGGAGCCCGGCGAGATAGAGCACCATGTAGTACCCCATGTCCCGCCACACGCTGGTGATGATCAGTGCGGGCATCGCCCAGTCGGTGGAGGCCGTCCACCCCGGCGGATCCGCGACGCCGACGAACCGCAGGAGCTGGTTGACGGGGCCCACCTCGGGACTCAGCAGCATGTTCCATACGACGGCCACCGCCACCAGCGAGGTGACGTACGGGAAGAAGAACGCCGTGCGCAGCATTCCCACGCCCCGGAGTCTCTGGTTCAGCAGTACGGCGAGGCCGAGAGCCGCCACCAGGGTGAGGGGGATATGACCGGCCGCGTACCATGAGGTGTTCTTGAACGCCGTCCAGAAATTGTCGTCGTCGATCATCCGCCGGAAGTTGTCGAGGCCGACCCATTCCGGTGTCGCGTACGAATTCCAGTTGGTGAAGGCCAGCAGTACCGACCCGATCACCGGGACGAGCGTCAGGGCCGCGAATCCCAGGAAGTTCGGGAGGATGAAACTCCAGCCGACCAGGGCGTTGCGCCGGCGCCGCTGCTCACCGGTGGTGGGGTGGGAGAGAAGGGTCACTGGACTTCGTTCTTCACGCGCTTGTTCATCTCCTCGATGCCCTGATCGACGGACTTCTCACCGGTCATCACGAGTTCGTGCTCCTCGTCGAGGATCTGGTGGATGTCGGCTGTCCTGTCGCTGACCGGCATCTCCAGCTTCACGGCGTCCGGCTTCATGGCCTTGGCGGCCAGCGCGTCGGACGGCATGCCCTTGACCCCGAAGTACGACTTCATGATCGCGTCGCTGGTGTACGCCGGGACGACACCGATACCGGCGATGGCCGCCGCGCCCTTGGGGCCCGAGGCCCACTTCACGAACTTCTCGGCCTCCGCCGAGTTCTTCGCCTTCTTGTTCACGGCGAACGCGGTCGGCGAGCCGAAGGTCGTCGTCTTCCCGTCGGTCTTGAGCTGCGGCATCGGCGCTATGCCCCAGTCGACGTCCGTCTTGCCCCCGGCCTTGTCCGCCAGCAGGGCGGCGGCGAGCCAGCTGCCCATCGGCACCATGCCGACCTTGCCGCCCTCGAAGATCGTCTTGTAGGTGACGTGCTGGCTCTTGGCCGTCGCGAACGGCATCATGGCACCGGACTTCTGGAGGTTCAGCGCCAACTCGTACTGGTTCTTGAAGAATCCGTAGTCACCGCCCAGCAGGTCACCGCCGGTCTGCGCGGCGGCGGTCGCCTGGACCACCGAGCGCCAGGTCTCCAGATAGGTGCCGTAGACCTTGGAGGTGCCGTCGCCCTTGGTGATCTTCTTCGCCAGGGTCGCGTACTCGTCCCAGCTGAGGTGGGACAGATCGGCGCCGGTCGGCTCGACCAGCGCCTTGTTGTAGAAGAGGACCCAGAAGTCGTGCCGGTAGGGCATCGCGTAGTAGTGGCCGTCGAGGTCGAACGGCTCCAGACCGGAGTAGGACGCCTTGTCGAGCGCCTTGACGTCCTTGTCGAGCGCCTTCAACTGGCCGCGCGTGGCGTAGCGCGCGTAGTCGGTGACGTTCTTCATCGTCAGTACGTCGGTGGAGTCACCGCCCGCGAGCATGGTGGTGACCTTGTCGGCGTAGTTGTCGGCCAGGATGTCGACCGGCTGTACGTCGACCTTCGGGTTCTCCGCCTCGAAGCCGTCGATCAGCGCTTTGAACTCGGGGGTCGTGTCGTAGTTCCACAGCGCGACCTTGAGAACCGTACGGCCGTCGGAGGTGGTGTCGGAACCGCCTCCGCCGCATCCGCCGGCGAGCAGGGTGACCGCGATGGCGGCCGTCAGGGCTCTTGCTGAGGTCTTCCTCATGATGTGCGGCTCCTTCGAGTTGTCTGTTCCTGCGGAAGGCTTGGGGCGGGAGACGGGAGGGCCGGAGAGCGGGAAGCGGTGCCCCGGCCGAGGCGCTCGGAGCGCTCAGGCGCTCAGTCCGAGAGCCCAGCTCTCCGCCGTGATCTCCGCCCGCAGCGGCTGCCGGGCGGACCAGCGCGCCAGTTCGTCCATCGCGTGGTCGGTGAGACGTCCGATCTCCGACCCGAGCGAGCCCGCGATGTGGGGGGTGATCATCACACGGGCCAGTCGGCGGAGCGGAGAACCGGCGGGCAGCGGCTCGGGCTCGGTGACGTCGAGGATGGCGAAGAGCCGGCCCGCCGCGCACTCCGCGGCCAGCGCGTCGGAGTCGATCAGGCTGCCGCGCGCGGTGTTGATGACCGTCGCGCTGTCGGGCAGCAGGCTCAGCTCCGCGGCGCCGATCAGGTTGCGGGTCTCGGGGAGTTCGGGCGCGTGCAGGGTGAGTACGTCGACCCGTGGCAGCAGTTCCGCGAGGTCGACCAGGGTGGCGCCGGCCCGGCCGACCTCGTCCGGGTCCGCGTGCGGGTCCGCGACCAGGCAGGTCGTACCGCCGAGGACCTTGAGCAGGTCGACGACCTTGCGGCCGATCCGGGAGAACCCCACCACCCCTACGGTCCTGCGGAAGTTGGACAGGTCCCCGTAGCCGGTGACCTTTCCCCAGCCCTCGTAGGCGCGCAGTTCGTCGGCGGCGAGGAAGGGGGCCTTCTTACCCGCGAAGATGATAGCCGCCAGGGTGTATTCGGCGACAGGTGTCGCGTTGGCATCGGCGCCACTGGTCACCCGGATACCCCGGCGCCACACCTCGTCCCCCACCAGCCCGCGCACACTGCCCGCGCAGTGCAGCACCGCCTTGAGGGCGGGCGCCGCCGCGAGACGCTCCGAGGTCAGCCGGGGGGCGCCCCATGACGTCAGCATCACCTCGACGTCCGCCAACCGGGCCCGTACTGCTGGGGAGTCGAGGTCGTCGGTCCATACCGGATCGCCCAGTTCCACCAGACTCGCCAAGCGTTCGAGCCGGGCCGGGTCGAAGTGCGCGTCGAAGCTCTGCCGGTCCATCACGACCAGCGCTTGGGGCTTCGTTTGCATCGGGTGTCGAATCCTTCCCATGGGCGCGGGCTGTGGCCGCGCCGCCGAGTTCCTTGCCGTATACGGGTTCCTTGCCGAACACGTTGGAATAGAGATAGTGGTGTGGCGTACGGATTCACTAGAGGTCGCACGTAAACGAAGCGAAACGTTCAGAATCGAACAGATAAAAGGCCAGGTACCCCGATGACGGATGAGCGGCTCTTCGCCCTGCAACGCCGGGAACGGCTACTGGACGAGCTGCGGCGGCACGGTTCCCTGCGGGTCCGGGACATGGCGCGGACGCTGGAGGTCAGCGAGTTGACGATACGGCGCGATATCGCCGCGCTCGCCGCCCGTGGGCTGCTCACCCGGGTGCACGGCGGCGCCACCCTGCCGACCGACCTCGATCCGGTACGCCGCCACCGGCCCGCGGCGACACCGTTCACCATCGGCATGGTCGTCCCCTCACTGGACTACTACTGGCCACAGATCGTCAGCGGCGCCCGGAGCGCGGCCGTCGCGCTCGGCGTACAGATCCAGCTGCGCGGATCGAGCTACGACCAGGCGGAGGACCGCCGCCAGATCAGCCGGCTGATCTCCGCCCAGCAGGTCCAGGGGCTGCTGCTGGCGCCGAATCTGGAGGGCGAGGGGCTCGACGAGATGATCGACTGGATCGGGGATCTGCCGGTGCCCGCCATCCTCGTCGAACGGCAGATATCACGGTGGACCCCGACGCCGCGTCAGCTCGGATGGGTGCGCAGCGATCACGCACTCGGTCTGGAGATGGCCGTGCGCCATCTCCACGAGCACGGCCATCGCAGGATCGGACTCGTCCTGTCGAAGGGCAGCCCGACCTCGGCCCATCTCGCCCAGGGATGGCACAAGGCGTGCGCGGAGCTGGGTCTGCCGGGCGAGTTCGTGGTCAGGGAGAGCGTCGCCCTCGATGTCCCGGGACACCGCGAGATCATCAGGGGCATCCTGCGCAGATGCCGGACGTCCAGGATCACCGCCCTGATCGTGCACAGCGATCCCGACGCGATGTCCGTCGCCCAGTACCTCGCGGAGCAGGGGCTGGCCATCCCCGGCGATATGGCGATGGTCAGTTACGACGACGAGGTGGCCCATCTCGCGGAGCCGGCGATGACCGCGATCCGCCCGCCCAAGTCCCGGGTCGGGCGGCTGGCGGTCGAGATGATGGTGTCCCGGCTGCGGGCGGGCCGGCGCCATCCCGCCCAGCGGGTCCTGGTCCTGCCGGAGCTGATCCTCCGTAACTCGTCGGTGAAGAGGGCGGCGGGCGTCTGACCGTACGGTGGCTCAGCCGGCGCGTTCGATCCGTAACCGCAACAGGACCGGCGGTCCGCCGGGGGTGCGGGAGGGATCGGTGCGCAGGGTCAGCCGGATCAGCCGGTCGCCCCAGGAGCGGCACAGTGTGGGGTCCTCGATCCGGCGCTGTACGAGACCTCCGGTCAGCCGCGCGGGGTCCCGGCGGAGCTGGAGGACGGAGCCGGTGGCGGTGTGGACCACGGCCCGGCCTCGTGGAGCCGTACGTCGCCCGCGAGGATGTGCCGCATGCCGAACGCGGCGGGCCCCGCGTCCGGTCCGTCCGTGACCATGATGTGCGCCGCTTCGCCCGGGGCCGCGCGGACCAGCCGTACGGTACGGCGCAAGGCGCCGAGCAGGCCCGTGGGGTGGGCGGGCGCCAGATCCGCGTACCCCGCGGTGACCCGGTCGCCCGTCTCCGCCCGTACGTCACGGGCGTGGTGGTCCGCGCCGGGCAGCTGCCCGATGCCGGGGTCGGGGTCGGGGTCGTTGTGCCTCGTCCACGCCTCCGTCGTCGGGCAGCACCTCGACGAAGCGGTCGAGGCCGAGGACGACCAGGCGGACGAGTTCGGCGCGCTCCTTCTCGTCGTCGCAGAGCAGGAGAGCCGAGGTCAGCACCGCGCCGTGCACCCATGGGTTCCAGTTGTGGGCGTCGCCGTCGAGGCCGATCCCGTGTCAGTCCCTGATCCGCAGGAAGGGCTCGAAGAGGGCGAAGCCGCGCAGCAGTTCGACCGGGAGGCGGAGGTCGGCGAGGGCGGCGCCGCACCCTCCCGCGCCGTTGAGGGGCAGTGTCCGGCCGAGGATGTCCGGGGCCACGCGTCCGACGGCTTCGAAGAGGGCGAGGCGGGGTCCGTACACCTCCTCGCGGGCGATGCGGATGATCACCGGCGTCCGGGGGGGCGCGCCGCTCGTGGACCGGGTGGCCGAGTCCGGGGACCGGCGGCGGCCATGCCCACGCCCGTACCCGACGTCGCGACCCCAGCCGTAGCCGAGAAGCGCGCCTGCCTGCCGGCTACCCGCGCCCGGTCAGGCCGTTGAGCCAGTTGTGCAGGATCCCCGCGGTCACCTTTCCGTGCTCCTCGATCATGGAGTGGTGGTCGCCGGGGACATCCACCACATCCAGCGGTACGGGCCACACGCTCTGCCACTCGTCGGGGACCGTACGCTCCTCTCCCGGGTCGGCCGGGATCAGTTCGGAGGCGCGGAGCAGCAGCGCGGGGGTGGTGAGGGGGCGCGGCCGCCAGGTCTCGAAGAGGGAGAAGTACGAGGCCATCGCGGTGAGCCGCATACCGGTCATCCGGCCGAACTCGGCTTCGCGTTCGAGGGAGCGCTCCTCCATCACATGGACGATGTAGTCGGTCTGCGGGGTGCCCGCGAGATAGGTGTCCAGCATGACCACACCGGTGGCGGGGGTCCCGAGTTCCTCCAGCCGGGTGGCGACCGCGTACGCGAGGGAGCCTCCGGAGGACCGGCCCGCCAGGGCGAACGGCTCGCCGTCCATGAATCGCAGGATCGTACGGGCCGCGTGCTCGACGGCCGCCTCGACACTGCCCGCGACGAGTTCGTCGGCGGTGAACCCCGGCATCATCAGGGAGTAGGTGCTCCGCAGATCGCGCAACGGCCGGGCCAGGCTGACGAATTCCTGGTCGCTCGCCCACACGGAGGTGGACGGCAGACCGATCAGCGCCGGGTGCGCGCCGCCGTCGCCGAGCTTCACCAGCCCCGGTGCCCGGCCCACCGCGTCGGCGGTGGCGAAGGCGGGTCGCAGGCCCGCCGAGTTCATCAGGACCTTCCCCGCCTGGTCGTACCGGCCGACGGTGATGGCGTGCCGGTAGAGCGCCTCGACGGCGCCCGCGACGGCGGCGGTCGGGTCGGCCGGGGAAGCGGTGCGCGCGGGTTCGGCCGCCGGTGCGGTGAACTGCTGGTTCAGGGCCGTGGCCAGCGCCGTGGGGGTCGGGTGGTCGAAGACCAGGGTGGGCTGGAGCCGCAGGCCGGTGGCGGCGGTGAGGCGGTTGCGCAGTTCGACCGAGGTGAGGGAGTCGAAGCCCAGCTCGCCGAAGGCCCGGTCGGCGTCGATCCCCTCGGTGCCGTTGTGTCCGAGCACCCGGGACGCCTCGGCGCACACGAGTTCCAGCAGCGCGCTCTCGCGCGCGGCGGTGTCGAGATCCGCCAGCCCCGTGCCGCCCGGCCGGTTGTCGCCACGGGCCACGGTCCTGCGGGCGGTCGCGCCACGGACGAGGCCGCGCAGGACCGCCGGGATCCGCTCGGCGGGTATCGCTTCGGCGGCCCTCGGCGCGAGCTGGAGCGGTACGAGCAGCGGTTCGTCCGGGAGCGCCATGGCCCGGTCGAGGGCGGCCAGTCCGGACTCGGCGGTGAAGGGCAGCAGTCCGCTGCCCCCCAGCCGGGCCCGTTCGGTCGTGTCGAGGGCGTCGGCCATGCCGCCGGTGCCCCGCCAGGGCCCCCAGGCGAGGGAGAGCGCGGGCAGCCCGGCGGCCCGGCGGTGCTGGGCCAGCGCGTCGAGGAACGCGTTGGCGGCGGCGTAGTTGGCCTGCCCCGGGCTGCCCAGCACCCCGGCCGCGGAGGAGAACAGGACGAAGGCGGTCAGCCCGAGGCCGGCGGTCGCCTCGTGCAGCTGCCAGGCCGCGTCGGCCTTGGGGCGCAGGACGGTGTCGAGCCGTTCGGGGGTGAGGTCCGTGAGGAGGCCGTCGTCCACCACCCCGGCGAGATGGACGACACCGGTCAGCGGGTGTGTGGCGGGGACGTCGGCGAGCAGCCGTACGAGGGCCTCGCGGTCGGCGACGTCGCACGCGGCGAACGTGACCCGGGCGCCCGCCCCGGTGAGTTCGGCGGCCAGGGCGTCCGCGCCGGGGGCGGCCGGACCGCGCCGGCCGGCCAGCAGCAGATGCCGTACGCCGTGCCGGGTCACGAGATGGCGGGCCACCAGGGCGCCCAGGGCTCCGGTCGCCCCGGTGACCAGGACGGTGCCGTCCGTGTCGAACCGCGCGGCTTCCGTACCGCGTACCGGCGAGGCGTCGTCCGGCGAAGCCTCCGCGGGCAGGTCCGTGTCTGCCGCGGGGGGCGGGATCCGGGTCAGCCGGGGCGTGTGGGCGGTGCCGGCCCGCAGCGCGAGCTGCGGTTCGCCCGTGGCCAGGGCGGAGCGCAGGGCGGCGAGCGAGGCGTCCTCGTCGTCCAGGTCGATCAGGACCACCCGGTCGGGATGCTCGGCCTGGGCCGCGCGCGCCAAGCCCCATACGGCGGCGGAGGCCGGGTGCGGCCCCCGGTCGTCCGGGCCCACGGCGACGGCACCATGGGTGACGAGAACCAGCCGCGTACCGGCCGTCCGCTCGTCGGCGAGCCAGGGCCCCAGGGTGGCGAGCGCCCGACCCGTGGTGGTGCGGGCGGCGGCGCCGAGGTCGTCGCCCTCCGGGGTCTCGCAGAACACGACAACGGCCGTGGGGGCGGGTGCGCCGCTGTCGATCGTCTCGGTGAGGGACTGCCGGTCGAGGTACGGGACGATGTCCAGGCCGGTGGCGGCGGCCAGCCTCGGCCGCAGTTCGTGCGGGTCGAGGCCGAGCATCCCCCACGCTTCGGAGACCGGTCCGCAGACCGGGGCGAGCGGGACGGCGGGCCACTCCACCCGGTGCAGCGGCTCGCCCTCCCGCGCGGCGGCGGGGGTGGGGACGGCCGAGGGCGTACGCAGGGTCAGCGCGTCGACGGTCAGGACGGGGTGGCCGTCCGGGGTGGTGAGGCGTACGGACACCGCGCCGTCCCCGGTGGGCGCGAGCCGGGCGTACAGCTCCGTCGCCCCGGTCGCGTACAGCCGTATGCCCGACCACGCGAAGGGCAGCCCGGCGGGGACGGCGGCGCCGTCGGGCCCGTCCGTGCCGAGGATGCCGAGGGCGAGCGGCTGGAGGGCCGCGTCGAGGAGAGCGGGGTGAACGGCGTAGTTGCCGCTGCCGTCCGTACCGTCGTCGGTGCCGGTGTCCGCGTCGGTGATGTGCGCGGGCAGGACGACCCGCGCGTGGAGCGCGCCGTCCACCTGCCACAGATCGGTCAGGCCGTGAAAGGCCGGGCCGTAGTCGAGGCCCGCCTCGGCGGTCCTCGCGTAGAAGCCGTCCAGGGGCACGCGACGGCCACGGGCCGGCTTCCCGGCGGCGGTGGGATCGGCTGCCGGTACGGCGGTGGGGGCGCCCGGCGCGAGCAGGCCGGTGGCGTGCCGGGTCCACGGCAGGCCGGGCGTGTCCTCGGTCCTGGCATGAACGGTGAAGGGCCTGCGGCCGGTGTCGTCAGCGGCCTCGACCGACAGCTGGAGGGCGATCCCGTCGGCTTCGGGCAGCGGCAGTGGCGCGTGGATGACCAGCTCGTCGAGATGGTCGCAGCCCACGTGTTCGCCCGCGTGCAGGGCCAGTTCGACGAAGGCCGTACCGGGCAGCAGGGGGGTGCCGCCCAGCGTGTGGTCCGCCAGCCAGGGGTGGCCGGCGAGGTCGAGGCGGCCGGTGAGCAGCAGTCCGCCGGAGGCGGGCAGTGTGGTGACGGCGCCGAGCATCGGGTGGTCCGTCGTGGCCAGGCCGATGGACGACGCGGCCTTGCCTCCGCCACCGCCGCCGAGCACCCGCAGCCAGAAGCGGCGGTGCTGGAAGGCGTACGTGGGCAGCGGGACCGTGCGGGCGCCACGGCCCGCGAAGTACGCGTCCCAGTCGACCGCCGTGCCCTCGACGGCGAGCCGCGCGACCGCCGCGACCAGCGCGTCGGCCTCGCCCCGGTCGCCGCCGCGCAGGGCGGCCAGGCAGGTCACCGCGGACTTGACGTGCTCGGCGGCGGTCTCCTCGGCCATCGCGGTCAGCGCACCGCCGGGGCCCGCCTCCAGGAAGGTGCGGACCCCCCGGTCGAGCAAGGTGCGCATCCCGTCGACGAACCGGACGGTGTCGCGCACATGCCGCACCCAGTAGCCGGGGGCGCGCAGTTCGGCGGCGGAGACGGGGGCTCCGGTGATGTTGGAGATGATGGCGAGAGCGGGGTCGTGGAACTCGACCCGGGCCAGCTCGGAGGCGAAGTCCGCGAGCATGGGCTCCACGAGCGGGGAGTGGAAGGCGTGGCTGACGGCGAGCGACTTGGTCCGGTAACCGCGCCCCACGAACTCGGCGGCGGCCTCCAGGACGGAGCCCTCCGGACCGGAGACGACGACCGAGCAGGGCCCGTTGACGGCGGCAATGCCGAGCTGGGGGTCCGAGTGCGCGGCGAGCACACCCACCACATCGGTCTCGGTGGCCTGTACGGCCAGCATGGCTCCGCCGGGCGGCAGCGCCTGCATCAGCCGGCCACGGGCGGCGACCACCCGGCAGGCGTCGGCGAGGGACCAGACCCCGGCGATATGGGCGGCGGCGAGTTCTCCGACGGAGTGGCCGATCAGTATGTCGGGGCGGATCCCCCAGCTCTCCAGGAGCCGGTACAGCGCCACTTCCACGGCGAAGAGGGCGGGTTGGGTGAACTCGGTCCGGTCCAGCTCCCCGGGCCGCTGCGGGTCGGTGGTGAAGAGGACCTCGCGCAGCGGGCGGGGCAGCAGTCCGTCGAACGCGGCGCAGATCGCGTCGAAGGCCGCAGCGAAGACGGGGTGGCGATCGTACAACTCGCTTCCCATGCCAGCCCGTTGGGCACCCTGGCCGGGGAAGACCATGGCGAGCGGGGTCTCACGCGCGGCACCGCGGAACACCTCGGCGTCCGTCGTGGCGGATCCCGCCGTGGCGGCGAGTGACGCGAGTCCCGAGAGCAGTTCGGGGAGGGTGCCGGCGACAACGGCCGCGCGGTGGGCGAGGGCGCTGCGGGTGGTGGCGAGCGAGTGGGCGATGTCGAGGGGGGCCGCGCCAGGACGTCGACGCAGGTCGGCGAGGAGGCGTACGGCCTGGTCGCGCAGGGCGTCCTCGGTGTGTCCCGAGATCGTCCAGGGCAGGGCGCCCGTGGACCGCTCCGCTCCGGGCTGTCCGGCGCCCGCCTCCTCGGCCACCGGCTCATCGGCGGGTCCGTCGCCCGCGAGGGCCTGTTCCGGGGCCTGTTCCGGGGCCTGTTCGAGGACGAGATGGACGTTGGTCCCGCTGATCCCGAACGACGACACACCGGCCCGGCGGGGCCGTCCGGTCTCCGGCCACTGCTGACGCTCCGTCAGGAGCCGTACCGTACCGGCGGACCAGTCCACCTGCCGGGTCGGCTCGTCCACGTGCAGGGTGCGCGGCAGGACGCCCTCTCGCATCGCCATCACCATCTTGATGACCCCGGCGACACCCGCGGCGTACTGGGTGTGCCCGATGTTGGACTTGACGGAGCCGAGCCACAGGGGCCGGTCCTCGGCACGGCCCTGCCCGTACGTGGCGAGCAGGGCACCCGCCTCGATCGGGTCACCGAGCCGGGTACCCGTACCGTGCGCCTCCACCGCGTCGACCTCGGCCGGAACCAGACCCGCACTCGCCAACGCCTCCCGGATCACCCGCTGCTGCGAAGGCCCGTTGGGCGCGGTCAGACCGTTCGACGCGCCGTCCTGGTTGACGGCGGAGCCACGTACCACCGCCAGCACCCGATGACCGTTGCGGCGCGCGTCCGACAACCGCTCCACCACCAGCACACCCACACCCTCGCCCCAGCCCGTGCCGTCCGCCGCGTCGGCGAACGCCTTGCACCGCCCGTCGGAGGACAATCCGCCCTGGTTGGCGAACTCGGCGAATGCCCCGGGCGTGGCCATGACCGTGACACCGCCCGCGAGCGCGAGGTCGCACTCCCCCGACCGCAGCGCCTGGCCCGCCAGATGCAACGCGACCAGGGAGGACGAGCAGGCCGTGTCCACCGTGACAGCGGGACCCTCCAGACCCAGCGCGTACGAGACCCGGCCCGACATGACGCTGCCGGACGAGCTGGTCAGCGCGTAACCACTCGCCAGGGAAGGGGAGTTCATCAGCAGGGCGCCGTACTCCTGCGGGGTGCCGCCGACGAAGACGCCGGTACGGCTGCCGCGCAGCGAGACCGGGTCGATGCCGGTGCGCTCGATCGCCTCCCAGGAGGTCTCCAGCAGCAGCCGCTGCTGCGGATCCATGGAGAGCGCCTCGCGCGGCGAGATACCGAAGAACTCCGCGTCGAAGTCGCCCGCGTCGTAGAGGAAGGCACCCTGACCGGAGAGGGTGGTCTGCTGTCCGGGGTCGTAGAGGGACAGCGCGTCCCAGCCCCGGTCGGTGGGGAAGTCCGACATCTCGTCCCGGCCCTCGGTGACCAGGCGCCACAGGTCCTCGGGCCCGCGCACACCGCCCGGGTACCGGCAGGCCATGCCGACGACCGCGAGAGGATCGTCGTCCACCGGCCGGCGGACGGACGACGGAGCGGCGTTCTCCGCCTCCGCCCCGCCCAACAACTCCTCGCGCAGGAGGGCGGCGAGGGCGTTGGGTGTGGGATGGTCGAAGACGAGGGTCGCGGGCAGCCGCAGTCCGGTGGCCGCGTTGAGCCGGTTGCGCAACTCCGTCGCCGTCAGCGAGTCGAAGCCCAGATCCTTGAACGGCCGGTGGGCCGCCACCTCCGCCGCGTCGGAGTGCCCCAGCACCGCCGCCGCCCGGCCCCGTACCAGATCCAGCAGCACCGCACGGCGCTCGCCCTCCGTCAGACCCGCGAGCCCGCGCCGCAGCTCGTCGCCGGCGCCACCGTCATCGCCGAACGCCCGGTCGTCGTCGGACTGTTCGCCGCGCAGCGCGCGGGCCGCCTCGGGGATCTCCTCGATCAGCGGACGGCGCCGGGCCAGCGCGTACACCGGGGCGAACCGCTCCCAGTCCATGTCGCTGACCGTCAGCGCGGTCTCGTCGTGCTCGACCGCCTCCCGCATGACCTCGATCGCGGACTCGGGCCGCATCTGCCGTACGCCCATCCGGTCGAGCTGGTCGGCGAGGGCTCCGAAGCCCTCCAGCATGCCCCCGCCGGCCCAGCCGCCCCACGCCAGCGATGTCGCCGTCAGGCCACGCGCCCGGCGCTCGAACGCGAGCCCGTCGAGGAACGCGTTGGCGGCGGCGTACGTACCGTTCCCCGCGCTGCCCCACACCGCCGCGCCCGACGAGAAGAGCACGAACGCGTCCAGGTCCAGGCCGGCGGTGAGTTCGTCCAGGTTCCTGGCGCCCTCCGCCTTCGCGGCCATGCCGTCGGCCAGCTCCTGGGGCTCGACCGCGAGCGCCGGACCGTAACTGGTGGAGCTGGCGGTGTGGATGACGGCGCTCAGGGGCCACTGCTCCGGTACGTCCGCCAGTACGGCCGCCAGTGCGTCACGGTCGGCCACGTCGCAGGCCGCGAGCGTCACCTCTGCGCCCAGCGCCCGCACTTCCTCCGCGAGCCCCTCGGCGCCGGGCGCCCCCGCCCCACGACGGCTGACCAGCAGAAGGTGCTCGGCGCCCTCGGCGGCCAGCCAGCGCGCCAGGTGGGCGGCGATGCCACCGGTACCACCCGTGATCAGTACGGTGCCCCGCGGGTTCCACGGCCGCACGAGGCCCCGGTCGGCCAGCGGGGCACGCACCAGCCGCCGCGCGTAGGCGGCGGGACCGCGAATCGCCAACTGGTCCTCGCCCTCGGCGGCGCCCGACAGCAGGGCCGCCAGCAGGGCGGCGGCGCTCTCGCTCCACTCGCGCGGCAGGTCGACGAGCCCGCCCCATCGGTCGGGGTGCTCCAGGCCCACCACCTGGCCGAGCCCCCACAGCCGCGTCGCCTCGGACCGTACGGCATCGCTGGTGGCCACGGCGGCGGCGCCCCTGGTCAGCCACCACAGCGGCGCGTCGATCTCCGCCGCGCGCAGATCCCGCGCCAGGGCGAGGGCGTCACCGGCGGTCTCCAGCAGCGAGACGACACCGGCGTATGTGCCTGCGGTCGCGGTTGTGGCCGGGCTTGTCGCCGCGCCTGCGGCCGCGCCGGCGGTGACGCTTGTGGTGGCGCTTGTGGTGACCTCAAGCTCGGCGCCCGCCGCGCGCAACGCCTCGGCGACCTCTCCCCCGGCACCCTCCTCGGGTACGACCAGCAGCCACCTCCCCGACAGTGGTGTGCCCCCGGCCGCCGAAGCCCTGGGGTCGATACGACGCCAGGCCACGCGGTAGCGCCAGCGGTCGACCACCCGGCCCGTGGCACCCTTGGCCGCGCCGCTCGGCATCTCCATCCAGTAGTGGCGGTGCTGGAAGGCGTACGTCGGCAACTCCACCGGCCGGGCGCCGCTCCCCGTGAACCACTCCTGCCAGTCGACGCCCACACCATGGACATACGCCTCACCCAACGACAGCGACAGCCGCTCGGAGCCGCCCTCACCACGTCGCAGCGTGCCCGTCACCGCGACCTCACGCCCCACCGACTCGGCCGTCTCCTGCACCGCCGACGTCAGCACCGGGTGCGGGCTGATCTCGACGAACACGCTGTGTCCCTGCTCCAGCAGGACCCGCGTGACCTGCTCGAACTCCACCGGCTGCCGCAGATTGCGAAACCAGTAGCCCGCGTCCAGAGTCTCCGTATCAACCCGTTCGCCCGTCACCGCCGAGTAGAAGGCCACCCGCGAGGCCATCGGCGCCACGCCGTTCAGCAGGTCCGCCAACTCCTCTCGCAGGCCCTCTACTTGGGAGGAGTGCGAGGCGTAGTCGACCGCGATCCGCCGCGCCCGTACCCCTTCTCCCTCCGCCCACGCCAGCAGCTCTTCCAGCTCACCGGTTCCGCCCGCCACCACCACCGAAGCCGGACCGTTCACCGCCGCCAGATCGATCCGACCCTCCCAACGGCCCAACACCTCCCGCACCTCATCAGCGGGCAACTGCACCGACACCATCCCGCCCATGCCCGACAACGCGAGGATCGCCCGCGACCGCAGCGCCACCACCCGAGCGCCATCCTCCAACGACAACGCACCCGCCACCACAGCAGCCGCGATCTCACCCTGCGAATGCCCCACCACAGCAGCAGGCACCACACCGAACGAACGCCACACCTCCGCCAACGACACCATCACCGCCCACAACACCGGCTGAACCACATCCACCCGGCCCAACTCAACCTCATCGGACAGCACCTCGGTCAACGACCAGTCCACAAACCCCGACAACGCCTCCCCACACGCACCCATCCACGCCGCGAACACCGGCGAGGAACCCAACAACTCCACCGCCATCCCCACCCACTGCGACCCCTGACCCGGAAACACGAACACCGTCTTCGCCTTGGTGCCCGCACCCGCGCCCGTCACCAGGCCCGGTGTCTCCGCGCCCTCGGCCAGAGTGGTCAGCCGCTTCAGGAAGCCGTCATGGTCATCGGCGAGGAGCACGGCCCGGTGTTCAAGGGCGGCGCGGGTGGTGGCGAGGGAGTGGCCGATATCGGTAACGGTGAGGTCGGGGTGGTCGATGAGGTGGTCGGCCAGTCGGGTGGCCTGCTCACGGAGAGCCGCCTCCGTCGCCGCCGATAGAATCCACGGCACCGGACCAACAACAGGAACAGGAACAGCCGAGGGCTCGGCTTCCGGCTCCGCCTCCTCCAGAATCAGATGAACATTCGTCCC
>NZ_JBIVMF010000048.1:0-24493 GCF_044752945.1 Streptomyces sp. NPDC088554
CAGTGGGCGATGCGGTTGGCGCGGGAGTTCAGCTCTGTGTAGGAGAGTTCCACGTCGCCCGCGACGACTGCCACGGTGTCGGGGGTGCGGGCCACCTGGGCTTCGAACAGATCGGGCAGACAACGCCCGGACCCGATGGCATCAGCCCCTGCACCCCATTCCTTGGTGAGGAGCGTGTGTTCCTGCGCGGTGAGGAGCTCGACGGTGCTGATGCGGCGGTGGGGTGTTTCGGTGAGTGTGGTGAGGAGCCGGATCCAGCGGTCGATCAGTGTCTCCACTGAGGTGCGGTCGAAGAGTTCGGTGGCGTATTCGACGAAGCAGTCGAGCCCGGCCTCGGTTCCGCTGACCGTGGGTTGTTCGGTGATGTTGAAGTAGAGGTCGAAGCGAGAGGTGCCGAGTGCGGCGCCCTGGACTTCCACGTCGAGTCCGGGGAGGGCGAACTGGGCGCGTGGTGCGTTCTGGAGCGCCAGCATGATCTGGAAGAGGGGGTGGTGTGCTGTGGAGCGGGTGGGGTTGACCTGTTCGACGAGGTATTCGAAGGGGACGTCCTGGTGGGCGTAGGCGGCGAGGTCGTTCTCCCGTACGCGGGCGAGGAGTTCTTCGAAGGTGGGGTCGCCGGAGACGTCGGTGCGCAGGACGAGCGTGTTGACGAAGAACCCGATGAGGTCTTCGAGTCCTTCGTCGGTACGGCCCGCGATGGGGCTGCCGAGGGGGATGTCCTCACCCGCTCCGATACGGGACAGCAGCGTGGCCAGTCCGGCCTGGAGCACCATGAAGAGCGTCACGCTGTGTCGACGGGCGAGCTTGACGAGGCCCTGGTGCAGTTCGGTGTCGATGGTGAAGGTGATGATGTCGCCCTGGTAGGAGGCGACGGCGGGCCTGGGCCGGTCGAACGGCAGCGGCAGCTGTTCCGGCAACGCGGCCAATGCATCGGCCCAGTAGGCGACTTGGCCTGCGAGGAGGCTGTCGGGGTCGTCGGTGCTGCCGAGGAGTTCTCGTTGCCAGAGGGTGTAGTCGGCGTACTGCACCGGCAGTGGTTCCCACTGGGGAGTGGTGCCCGCGCAGCGTGCTTCGTACGCCGTGGTCAGTTCGGTGGCCAGCGGTCGCAGCGACCAGCCGTCACCGGCGATGTGATGGACGACCGTGACCAGCATGTGCGCCGTGGGGCTCAGGGTCAGCAGCTCGGCGCGGATCGGAATCTCGCTGGAGAGGTCGAAGGCGTACCGTGCCGCACCGGTCAGCGCCGCTTCCAACGACTCCGCGTTGTCGATCTCGTGGGTCACGAAGGACGGTCGGGCTTCGTCTGCCGGCAGGACGCGCTGTGATGCGAGGCCGTCGTTCTCGGGGAAGACGGTGCGCAGGCTCTCGTGCCGGGCGATGACGTCGCCGAGTGCGGCTTCGAGTGCGGCCCGGTCGAGTTCTCCGGTGAGTTTCAGGACCAGGGGGATGTTGTAGGTGGCGGTGGGTCCCTGGAGTTTGTGCAGGAACCACATCCGCTGCTGCGCGAACGACAGCGGCACCACGTCGGGCCGGATGGCCGGGGTGAGTGCTGTGCGGACCGTACGGTCGCCGTCCAGCTGTGCCGCCAGGCCGGCGACGGTGGGTGTCTCGAAGAGGGCCTGGATGGAGAGTTCGGTGCTGAGAACGGTGCGGATGCGGCTGACCAGGCGGGTGGCGAGCAGGGAGTGCCCACCCAGGTCGAAGAAGCTGTCGTCGATGCCGACCGACGCGAGCCCCAGCACCTCGGCGAAGAGGGAGCAGAGCACCTCCTCGCGGGCGGTGCGCGGGGCGCGTCCGCCGGTGGTGGCGTAGTCGGGCGCGGGCAGGGCCCGGCGGTCCAGCTTGCCGTTGACCGTCAGCGGCAGCGCGTCCAGCAGCACCACGGCGGAGGGCACCATGAACTCGGGCAGCCGCTCGGCCACATGAGTCCGTAGCTCGGCAGGGTCGATCGTCATGCCGTCGCGGGGGACGGCGTAGGCCACCAGCCGCTTGTCGCCGGGGGCGTCCTCGCGGGCAATGACGGCCACCTGGGCAAGGTCGTCGTGCCGGGCGAGAACGGTCTCGATCTCGCCCAACTCCACTCGGAAACCG
This sequence comes from Streptomyces sp. NPDC088554, assembly GCF_044752945.1. Lineage (NCBI taxonomy): Bacteria > Bacillati > Actinomycetota > Actinomycetes > Kitasatosporales > Streptomycetaceae > Streptomyces > Streptomyces sp. NPDC088554. The sequence goes on from NZ_JBIVMF010000048.1 coordinate 2,092, forward strand.
CGGATCTTGACCTGGTCGTCGGCGCGGCCCAGATACTCCAGTTCACCATCGCGGTTCCAGCGCACCAGGTCGCCGGTGCGGTACATCCGGGAGCCCGCCGGGCCGAACGGATCGGCCACGAAGCGCTCGGCACTCAGCCCCGGCCGGTCGAGGTAACCGCGTGCCACACCCACGCCCGCCGCGTACAGCTCGCCCGGCACGCCCGGCGCCACCAACTGGAGCCCGGCGTCGAGGACGTAGAGACGGATGTTGGGGATGGGGCCACCGATCGGTACCCGGGCGGGCCAGGTCGCGGAGTCCGGTTCCAAGGTGTGCCAGGAAACGATGTGCGTCTCGGCGGGACCGTACCCGTTGTGCAGCCGCCGGGGCGCGTGCGTGCCGTACTCGCGCAGCAGGCCGCCGACGGTGAACGCCTCGCCCGCCTGGAACACGTCGCGCAGGCTGGCGAGTTCCCGCCCGTCCTCGTGGGCGGCCTCCAGCAGGGCGTCGATCACCGAGGTCGGCGCGCAGAACTCGTTCACTTGGTACGTGTCGATCCAGGTGGCCAGCGTCCGGAAGTCCTGCCGCGCCTCGTCCGGAGGTACGGCCAGGGTCCGGCCGGAGATCAGCGCCGCCAGCGTCTCCTCCACCGAGACGTCGAAGCTCAGCGCGGCGAAGTGCGCTGTGCGCACACCGGGACCGCCCGGGGCCGCGGCGAGGTGCGTGGCCAGCATGTTCATCAAGCCCTGGGTGGGCATCACGATGGCCTTGGGGCGTCCGGTCGAACCCGAGGTGTAGATCACGTACGCCGGGTGCTCGGGGTGTGTCGGGCAGGTGCGGTCGGCGTCCGTCGGGTCGCCGTCCGGGAGATCGGCCAGCGCCGTCGCCCAGCCCGGTGTGTCCACCGCCTGGCACGGTACGCCCGAGCCCGACAGACGCTCCAGGAGGGCGGAAGTGGTGAGCAAGTACGCCGGTCGGGCGTCCTCCAGCATGAACGCCACGCGATCCGCCGGATACTCCGTGTCCACCGGCACATAGGCCGCGCCCGTCTTCAGCACGCCGAGGATCACGCCGATCAGCTCCACCGACCTCGGCAGTGCCAGCGCCACCACGTCCTCGGGGCCGACGCCCTGGGCGATCAGCCAGTGGGCGACGCGGTTGGCGCGGGCGTTCAGTTCCGTGTACGAGAGCTCCACGTCGCCCGCGACCACCGCCAACGCCTCGGGCGTACGGGCCACCTGGGCCTGGAAGGCATCGGGCAGCGAGTGTCCGGCCGCCGGGGTGATGTCGCCGCGTCCCCACTCCTCGGTGAGCAGTGTGCGTTCCTGGTCGGTGAGGAGGTTGATCGTGCTGATACGGCGTTCGGGGGTTTCGGTGAGTGTGATGAGGAGCCGGATCCAGCGGTCGATCAGTGTGCGTACCGAGGCCGGGTCGAAGAGTTCGGTGGCGTATTCGACGAAGCCGTCGAGTCCGGCCTCGGCTCCGCCGTCGGTGGACTGCTCGGTGATGTTGAAGAAGAGGTCGAAGCGAGAGGTGCCGAGAGGGGCGCCCTGGATCTCTACGTCGAGTCCGGGGAGGGCGAACTGGGCGCGTGGTGCGTTCTGGAGCGCCAGCATGATCTGGAAGAGGGGGTGGTGTGCTGTGGAGCGGGTGGGGTTGACCTGTTCGACGAGGTATTCGAAGGGGACGTCCTGGTGGGCGTAGGCGGCGAGGTCGTTCTCCCGTACGCGGGCGAGGAGTTCTTCGAAGGTGGGGTCGCCGGAGAGGTCGGTGCGCAGGACGAGCGTGTTGACGAAGAACCCGATGAGGTCTTCGAGCGCTTCGTCGGTACGGCCCGCGATGGGGCTGCCGAGCGGGATGTCCTCACCCGCTCCGATACGGGAGAGCAGGGCCGACAGACCTGCCTGGAGCACCATGAAGAGCGTGACGCCGTGTTCGCGGGCGAGCCGGGTGAGGCCCTGGTGCAGCTCCGCGTCCAGGGAGAAGGTGACGATGTCACCCTGGTAGGAGGCGACGGCGGGCCTCGGCCGGTCGAACGGCAGGGTGAGCTGGTCCGGCAGGCCGGCCAGCGCGTCGGCCCAGTAGGCGACCTGGCCCGCGAGGAGGCTGTCGGGGTCCTCGACATGGCCGAGGAGTTCTCGTTGCCAGAGGGTGTAGTCGGCGTACTGCACCGGCAGCAGATCCCACTCGGGAACACTGCTGCCCCGGCGGGCCTCGTACGCGGTGACGAGTTCCTGGGCGAGCGGCATCAGCGACCAGCCGTCGCACGCGATGTGGTGGATCGCGGTGACCAGCACATGTTCGCCGGATTCCGCCGCGAACAGCTCCGCGCGGATGGGGAGTTCGGCCGACAGGTCGAAGGTGTACCGTGCCGCTCCGGTCAGCGCCGCTTCCAACGACTCCGCGTTGCCGAGTTCGTGGACGATGAAGGGCGGCCGGGCTTCGCGCGCCGGCAGGATCCGCTGTGATGCGACGCCGTCGTTCTCGGGGAAGACGGTGCGCAGGCTCTCGTGCCGGGCGATGACGTCGCCGAGTGCCGCTTCGAGTGCGGCCCGGTCGAGTTCTCCGGTGAGTTTCAGGACCAGGGGGACGTTGTAGGTGGCGGTGGGTCCCTGGAGTTTGTGCAGGAACCACATCCGCTGCTGCGCGAACGACAGGGGAATGGTGTCGGGCCGGGTCGCGGGGGTGAGCGCGGTGCGGGCCCGGTCGCCGCTGTCGATGTTCGCGTCGAGGCCGGCGACGGTGGGTGTCTCGAAGAGGGCCTGGATGGAGAGTTCGGTGCTGAGGACGGTGCGGATGCGGCTGACGAGGCGGGTGGCGAGCAGGGAGTGGCCGCCGAGGTCGAAGAAGCTGTCGTCGATGCCGACGGAGGACACACCGAGCACTTCGGCGAAGAGGGAGCAGAGCACTTCCTCGCGCATGGTGCGCGGGGCGCGTCCGCCGGTGGAGGTGTAGTCGGGCGCGGGCAGGGCACGGCGGTCCAGCTTGCCGTTGACCGTCAGCGGCAGCGTCTCCAGCAGCACCACGGCCGACGGGACCATGAACGGAGGCAGCCGCCTGCCCAGTTCCGCGCGCAGATCGCCGACGAGCCTGCCGAGCCTGCGCGAGCCGCCCGGACTGTTGACCAGCTCCCGCAGTGCGACGCCGGCACGGGCGGGGCGGTGGACGCCGGTCAGGGCCCCGGTCCCGTCCTCGGATCCCTGGGGCAGGAACACCGCGTCGAAGAAGTCCAGCCCCCGGGGCGACCAGGTGGTGAGCACCCGGTAGCCCTGTGCCTCGCCCCAGGCCGTCACGGCCTCGGGGTCGATGCCGAGCTGCTGCTCTGCGCCGTCCGCGTGGCTCAGCAGGGCGGACACCTGAGTCACGGCCACCCCGCGCGTCAGCGCCTGGGCCGCCGAGACCTCACCGGAGACCCGTACGTTCACCAGGTCGGTGACGCGCACCGGGCCGGTGGCCGCGGCCAGTTCACGGGTCAGGTCCTCGACCGTACCGACGGCTCCGCCGGGGACGACCGGCAGCTCCGCCAGCGAAACCGGTGGCACGGAGGCCACTTCGGCCGCGGCCGGCCGGAGCGCGGTGTGGATCACCACCTCGTAGCGGTAGCGGGTCAGCTCGTTGTGCGCGGTGCCGCGCTTGAGCCGTACGTCGACGCCGGCGACCCCGTCCTGTTCCGCCGCCCACGCGGCGAAGAAGTCCGGGTCGACGACGAGTTCCTTGTCCTGGATCACCGCGTGCTCGACGGCCGCGCGGATCCGGGGGGTGTCGGCGTCCGTACCGGCCCGGCCGACCTGGACGGCGGTGTGCAGGGGGCGCAGCGCCCCCCGGTGCCGTATGTCACCGAGTACGATCCGGCCGCCCGGGGCGAGGAGCCCCACCGCGCCCGAGAGGACACGGGCCAGGTACTCCCCGTCGGGGAAGTACTGGACGACGGAGTTGACGACGATGGTGTCGAAGAAGCCGACCGGCAGTCCGCCGACTTCGTCCGCCGGTTGGCAGCGCAGTTCGATCCGGTCGGCCCAGGGGGCTGCGGCGACCTGGCGGCGCAGTCGGGCGACGACGGGAGCGGAGAAGTCGGTGGCCCAGTAGCTCTCGACCTCGGGGGCGACCGGGTCGAGCAACAGGCCTGTACCGACGCCGAGTTCGAGGACCCGGCGGGGAGCGGCCTCTAGGATCCGGTCGACGGCCGCCGCCCGCCAGTCGCTCATCTCCACCAGGGGGATCGGCTCGCCGGTGTAGGAGCTGTTCCAGCCCGCGAAGTCCGCGCCCAGCGCCACGTCGTCGGCCGTGTCCCGCCCGTACAGCGTGTCGTAGACCTCGCGCCACTCGGTGACCTGCCGGGTGCCCTCGTCCTCGCCGGGGCCGTCGGCCTCGGGGGCCGGCGCGGAGGTGTCGGCCGAGTCGGCGACCACGTACGCCACCAGGCGCTTGTCGCCGGGAGTGTCCTCGCGGACGATGACGGCGGCCTGGGCCACGCCCTGGGTGTCGAGCAGGGCAGCCTCGACCTCGCCGGGTTCGATACGGTGACCGCGGATCTTGACCTGGTCGTCGGCGCGGCCCAGGTACTCCAGTTCGCCGTCGCGGTTCCAGCGCACCAGGTCGCCGGTGCGGTACATCCGCGAGCCCGCGGGGCCGAACGGGTCGGCCGCGAACCGCTCGGAGGTGAGGCCGGGCCGGTCGAGGTAACCGCGTGCCACACCGGCGCCCGCGAGATACAGCTCGCCCGGCACACCGGGCGCGGCCAGTTGCAGGAACTCGTCGAGGACGTAGGCGCGTTCACCGTCCAGCGGGCGACCGATCGGGACGGTGACACCGAGGGAAGCCGCGTCGAGGACCGGGTGACAGGTGGCGTACACGGTGGTCTCGGTGGGGCCGTAGACGTCCACGATGGTGAGGTCGGGGCAGGCATCCTGCACACCGCGCACGGCGGCGGGCGAGACGGTCTCACCGCCGGACCACAGTTCACGCATCCCGGCGAAGGCCTCCGGGCACTGCTCTGCCATCGCGGCGAAGAGCCCGGAGGTGAGGAACATGCTGGTGACGCCCTGTGCGGCGATCACCTCACGCAGTACCTCCGGTTCGAGCCGCCCGACCGGGGCCACCACGATCCGCCCGCCGGAGAACAGCGGCGCGTACAGCTCGTAGGTGGAGGGGTCGAAGCCGTACGCGGTGTGGAACAGCACACGGGAGTGGGCGCCGCCGTTCCAGCGGTGGTCCAGCGCCAGGGCGGCCACGTTCGCCTGGGTGGTGACCACGCCCTTGGGCACACCGGAGGAGCCCGAGGTGTACATCACGTAGATGGGGAGTTCGGGGTGGATCGGCTCGTGGCGGTCGGCGTCGGTCAGGTCGGTGTCGGCCACCGCCTGCCACGCGGCCTCGGTTTCGAGGGTGTCGATGGCCGTGATGGGTGTGGTGGCGTCGGTGGGAAGCTTGGCGACGAGGTCGGTGGTGGTGAGGGTGAGAATCACACCGGCGTTGGAGAGCATCCAGGCGATGCGCTCCTCCGGGTAGTTGGGGTCGACGGGCACGTAGGCGCCGCCTGTCTTGGCGACCGCGAGAAGGACCGCGATGAGGTCGGGGGACCGGTCCAGGACCAGACCGATCCGCTGCTCGGGACGGGCGCCGTGGGCGACCAGCCAGTGGGCGATGCGGTTGGCACGGGCGTTCAGCTGCGCGTACGAGAGCTCCACATCGCCCGCGACCAGCGCCACCGCGTCGGGTGTGCGGGCCACCTGGGCCTCGAACAGGTCGGGCAGACAGCCGCCCGCGATGTCGATGCCACCACCGTGACCCCAGCCTTCCAGGAGTCGTGCGCGCTCGGAGGCGGTGAGCACATCGATCGCGCCCACCCGGCGTGCGGGTGCCTCCACCACGGCGTTCAGGAAGTGGGTCCACCGCTGGATCAGCGTCTCCACCGTGCTCTGGTCGAACAGTTCGGTGGCGTACTCGACGAAGCCGTCGAGTCCGGCCTCCGCCCCGCCCACCGAGGGCTCCTCGGTGACGTTGAAGTAGAGGTCGAAGCGGGAGGTGCCGAGCGCGGCGCCCTGGATCTGCACGTCGAGTCCGGGCAGGGCGAACTGGGCGCGCGGCGCGTTCTGCAGCGCCAGGGAGACCTGGAACAGCGGGTGGTAGGCGGCGGAGCGATGCGGATTCAGCTGCTCGACGAGGTACTCGAAGGGCACGTCCTGGTGGGCGTAGGCGGCGAGGTCGTTCTCCCGTACCCGGGCGAGGAGTTCCTCGAAGGTGGGGTCGCCCGAGACATCGGTGCGCAGGACGAGCGTGTTGACGAAGAACCCGATGAGCCCTTCGAGTCCTTCGTCGGTGCGCCCCGCGATCGGGCTGCCGAGCGGAATGTCCTCGCCCGCGCCGATGCGGGACAGCAGGGCCGCCAGTCCGGCCTGGAGCACCATGAAGAGCGTCACGTTGTGCCGGCGGGCGAGCCGGGCGAGGCCCCGGTGCAGGTCCGCGTCGATGGTGAAGGTGGTGACGTTGCCCTCGTAGGAGGCGACGGCGGGCCTCGGCCGGTCGAACGGCAGCGGCAGCTGCTCCGGAAGCGCGGCCAGCGCGTCGGCCCAGTAGGCGACTTGGCCCGCGAGGAGGCTGTCGGGGTCCTCGACACGGCCCATCAGCGCGCGCTGCCAGAGGGTGTAGTCGGCGTACTGCACCGCCAGCGGCTCCCACTGGGGAGCGGCATCGGCGCGACGGGCTTCGTACGCCGTGGTCAGTTCGGTGGCCAGCGGCCGCAGCGACCAGCCGTCACCCGCGATGTGGTGGATGACGACCAGCAGCACCGCCTCCGTCGGTGTCACTGTGAACAGAGTGGCCTGTACGGGCGCCTCGCTCGCGAGGTCGAAGCGGTGGCGGGCGGCGGTGGTCAGCTCGCGGTCGAGGTCCGCGCGGGCGACCGCGACGGTCGGCAGGGCGGCCGTGCCGTCGGCGACGGGCAGCACACACTGGGCGGGCACACCGTGGGTCTCGGGGAAGACGGTGCGCAGGCTCTCGTGCCGGGCGATGACATCGCCGAGCGCGGCTTCGAGCGCGGCCCGGTCCAGCTCACCCGTCAGCCGGAGCGCCAGCGGGATGTTGTACGTCGCGGAGGGGCCCTCCAGCTTGTGCAGGAACCACATCCGCTGCTGCGCGAACGACAGCGGCACCACGTCCGGCCTGGCCATGGGGGCCAGCGCCGTACGGACCGTACGGCCGCCGTCCAGCTGCGCCGCCAGGCCGGCGACGGTGGGTGTCTCGAAGAGGACCCCGATGGAGAGCTCGGTGCCGAGGACGGTGCGGATGCGGCTGACGAGGCGGGTGGCGAGCAGGGAGTGGCCGCCGAGGTCGAAGAAGCTGTCGTCGATGCCGACGGAGGACACACCGAGCACTTCGGCGAAGAGGGAGCAGAGCACCTCCTCGCGGGCGGTGCGCGGACCACGTCCGCCGGTGGTGGCGTAGTCGGGCGCGGGCAGGGCACGCCGGTCCAGCTTGCCGTTGACCGTCAGCGGCAGTGCGTCCAGCAGCACCATGGCGGAAGGCACCATGAACTCGGGCAATTTCTCCGCGAGTTCCTCGCGCAGCCGGGAGATGAGCGCGCCGAAGGCGCCGGACCGGCCCGGGGCGTTGACGAGCGCGCGCAGCCGTGCGCCGGTGCGGGCCCGCCGATGGACATCGGTGTACGCCTCGCCCGCGTCGGCGGCGGGCAGCAGCAGGGCGTCGTAGTGGTTCAGGTCCTCGGGCGACCAGGTGACCAGAACCCGCAGCCGGCGCTCCTCGCCCCAGGCGGTGAGCGCCTCGGGGTCGACGAGGACGCCCGGGGGCCGCTCGGTGAGGCAGGCGCGGACCCGGTCCAGCGGCGCGCCCTCGAACAGCAGAGCGGCGGCGGCCGTCTCGGCGGCGGTACGCGGGTTGACCAGGTCGGTCACCCGTACCGAGGTCCCCGGCGCGAGCTGACCGGCCAACTCCTCCAGTGAGTCGAGTGTGCGCCCCGGTATCACACGGGCGTCCGTCAGGGAGCGTACGGGCGCGGTGTGCAGGACGGCCTCGTACCGGTAGCGGGTCAGCTCGTTGTGCGGGGCACCTCGCTTCAGCCGTACGTCGACACCGGTCACCCCGGGCCGTTCCTCGGCCCAGGTGGTGAAGAAGTCCGGGTCGATGACGAGTTCCTTGTCGCGCAGCACGGCGTGCTCGACCGCCGCGCGCACCCGGCCCGACTGGCCCTCCGCGCCCGCGCGGCCGATCTGGACCGTCGAGTGCAGGGAACGCAGCGCGCCCTGATGCCGTACGTCACCCACCAGGATCCGGCCACCCGGGGCCAGCAACCCCAGCGCACCGTCCAGCACCCGGGCCAGATAGTCGCCGTTGGGGAAGTACTGGACCACCGAGTTGAGGACGATGATGTCGAAGTGCCCGGCGGGCAGGCCGTCGACCTGGTCGGCCGGCTGGCAGCGCAGGGTGACCCGGTCGGCCCACGGTGCGTCCGTGACCTGCCGCCGCAGCCGCTCGATCACCGGGGCGGAGAAGTCCGTACCCCAGTACTCCTCGGCCCCGACGACCAGCGGTCCCATCAGCAGACCGGTGCCCACACCGATCTCCAGGATCCGGCGCGGCGCGGACTCGGTGATCCGCGCCACCGCCGCGTCCCGCCAGTCACGCATCTCCGCGAGCGGGATGGGCTCACCGGTGTACGAGCTGTTCCAGCCCGTGAAGTCGGCGTCCAGCCCCCCGGCGCCGGCGGTTCCGGCCGCGTCGATGGTGTCCGTGCCGGGGCCGCTCGCGTAGAGGGTGTCGTAGATGTCCTGCCACTCGTCGACCTGCTCACCCGTCCGCAGCGCCTCCCCGCCACCGTCCTGCGAGTCGGCCGACTCCTCGGAACCGGCGACGACGTAGGCCACCAGACGCCTGTCACCCGGCGCGTCCTCACGGACGACGACCGCCGCCTGCGCGACCCCCGGCGACTGGAGCAGCGCCCGCTCGACCTCGCCCGGCTCGATCCGGAAGCCCCGGACCTTCACCTGGTCGTCCGCGCGGCCCAGGAACTCCAGCTCTCCGTCGCGGTTCCAGCGCACCAGGTCACCGGTGCGGTACATCCGCGTACCCGCGGGCCCGAACGGGCAGGCGACGAAGCGCTCGGCGCTCAGCCCCGGCCGGTCGAGGTAGCCGCGCGCCACACCCGCGCCCGCCACATACAGCTCACCCCCGACACCCGGAGCCACCAACCCCAGCCGCTCGTCCAGGACGTACACCTGCTTGTGGGTGACGGGCCGGCCGACCGGCACGGTCGCGGGGACCGGACGGGTCGGCTCCATGACCTGGAGGGTGGCGAAGGTCGTGGTCTCGCCGGGCCCGTAGCCGTTGATGACGACCAGGCCGGGACAGGCGTCCCGGACCTGCTGGACGGCGGTGGCCGGGACGGCCTCGCCGCCGGTGAAGACCTGCCGCATCCCGGCGAAGGCCGCCGGGCACTCCTCGGCCATCACCTTGAAGAGACCCACCGTGATCCACATCGAGGTGATGCGGTGGTCGGCGATGGCCCGGCGTATGTCCTCCACGTTCAGCCGGCCACGCGGAGCGACCACCACCTGACCACCGGTCAGCAGTGGTACCCAGAGCTCGTACGGCAGGGCGTCCCAGGCCGTCGGGGAGTGCAGGAGTACGCGTTCGGTGTGGCGTCCGACGGTCGCGTCGTCGGCCAGACTGATCACGTTGGCATGGGTGATCCCCAGCCCCTTGGGCCGGCCCGTGGAGCCGGAGGTGTAGATGACACAGGCGAGCTGCTCCGGGGCCGGGCGCGGGCCGTCGGCCGGGAACGCGGGAGCGTCCGCTGCGGGAAGCTCGCCGCCGTCGAGGACGAGGGCGCGCTCCTCGGGCAGGAACGCGGGGATCCGCTCGGCGTCGTCCGTCAGCAGGAGGGTGATGTCGTTGTCGGTCCACATCAGGTGGACCTGCTCGTCGGGGTAGCGGTCGTCGAGCGAGAGGTAGGCGGCGCCCGTCCTCACCACGGCGAGCACGGCGGTCACGAAGGCCGCGGAGCGCGGCATGGCCAGCGCCACCACCTGCCCGGCGGTCACCCCGCGCCCCCGCAGCACGGCGGCCAACCTCTCGGCACGGGCGTCGAGTTCGGCGTAGGTCAGGGTGAGATCGCCGTCGACGACAGCGGTGGCGTCCGGATGGCCGGCGGCCCTCTCCCGGAACGCCTCGGCCAGCGTCGCGGCGGGCACGGGACGGTCCTCGTCGGCGCTCTCGTTCCACCCCACCAGGAGCTGCTCGCGCTCCCGCGAGGTGAGTACGTCCAGGGTGGCGATCCGCTGCTCGGGATCGGCGGCCACAGCGGTGAGGAAGCGCACCCAACGGGCGGTGAGTGTGTCGATGGTGGCGGGGTCGAAGAGATCGGTGGCGAACTCGACCTGGCCACGCAGCCCCGCGGGGGCGCCGTCCTCATCGGTGCGCTCGGTGACGTGGAAGGAGAGGTCGAAGCGGGAGGTGCCGGTGCCGGCGTACTCGCGGCTCACCCTGAGGCCGGGGAGTTCGAAGTCGGCCTGCTCGTTGTTCTGGAGCACCAACGCGGTCTGGAAGAGCGCGTGGTGGGCGGGCGAGCGCCGCGGGTTGACCTCCTCGACGAGCTGCTCGAAGGGGATGTCCTGCTGCTCGTACGCGGTGAGGACGGTCTCACGGACCTGGGCGACGAGCTCGGCGAAGGTGGGGTCGGCCGAGGTGTCGGTGCGGATCACCAGCATGTTGACGAAGAAGCCGACCAGCCCGTGCAGGGCCTCGTCGGTGCGTCCCGCGACGCCGCTGCCCAGCGCGATGTCCTTGCCCGCGCCGAGCCGGGAGAGCAGGGCGGCCAGGCCCGCCTGGAGCACCATGAACAGGGTGACGTTGTGGCGGCGGGCCAGCTCCGCGAGCGCGCCGTGGAGCCGGGCGTCGATCTCGAACTCGGCGAGGTCGCCCCGGTAGGAGAAGACCGCCGGGCGGGGACGGTCGGCGGGCACCTCGATCCGCTCGGGCAGCTCGGCGAGCTGGGTGCGCCAGTAGTCGACCTGACGGGCGAAGAGACTGTCCGGGTTCTCCCGGTCGCCCAGCAGCTCCCGCTGCCACAGGGTGTAGTCGGCGTACTGCACCGGCAGCGGCTCCCACGCGGGGGCGGCGCCGCCGAGGCGGGCCTCGTACGCGGTGACCAGGTCCTTGGCGAGCGGTACGAGGGACCAGCCGTCGCAGGCGATGTGGTGGATGACCAGCGCAAGGACGTACTCGTCGGGGCCGGTGCGCAGCAGCCGGGGCCGCAGCGGGATCTCGGTGGCGAGGTCGAACGGGTGACGGGCCGCCTCGGCGAGCGCGTCCTGGAGATCCGCCTCGGGGATCTCCTCGACCGGCAGGGCGACCATGCTCCCGGCGACGGGCAGGATCGACTGGTACGGCCTGCCGTCGTCGTCCGGGAAGACGGTACGCAGGCTCTCGTGCCGCGCGACCACATCACCGAGGGCGGCTTCGAGCGCGATCCGGTCCAGGCCCCCGGAGAGCCTGAGGGCGAGAGGGATGTTGTACGTCGCGGAGGGGCCCTCCAGCTTGTGCAGGAACCACAGCCGATGCTGGGCGAAGGAGAGCGGCACCCGCTCAGGACGGGTGACGGGCGCGAGGGCGGCCCGAGCCGGGCGGCCGGTGTCCATGCCGTCGGCGAGCCCGGCCACGGTCGGCGTCTCGAACAGTCCCCGGATGGTGACCTCGACACCGAGGACGGTACGGACGCGGCTGACCAGTCGGGTGGCGAGCAGGGAGTGGCCGCCCAGGTCGAAGAAGCTGTCGTCGATGCCGACCGAGGGCAGGCTCAGCACCTCGGCGAAGAGGGAGCACAGGACTTCCTCGCGGGCGGTGCGCGGTCCGCGCCCGCCGCCGGGGGAGTAGTCGGGGGCGGGCAGGGCACGCCGGTCCAGCTTGCCGTTGACGGTCAGCGGCAGCGCGTCCAGGGGTACCACGGCGGAGGGAACCATGAACTCGGGCAGGTGCCGGCCCGCGTGGGTACGCAGGGCGGCCGGGTCGAGGGTGCCGGCGCCCGCGGCGCCCGCGGCGACGACGTATGCCACCAGCCGTTTGTCGCCCGGGGTGTCCTCACGGACCACCACCGCGACCTGGCCGACCGCGTCGTGGCGGGCGAGCACCGCCTCGACCTCACCGGGTTCGATGCGGAAGCCGCGGATCTTGGCCTGGTCGTCGGAGCGGCCCATGAAGACGAGGTCGCCGCCACGGGTCCAGCGGGCCAGGTCACCGGTGCGGTACATGCGCGAGCCGGGCGGGCCGAACGGGTCGGCGAGGAACCGCTCGGTGCTCAGACCCGGCCGCCGGACATAGCCGCGTGCCATGCCCGCGCCCGCGACGTACAGCTCGCCCGACACACCGCGCGGGACCGGCCGCAGCCGGGCGTCCAGGACGTAGACGCGCTTCCCGGCGACGGGCCTGCCGATCGGGACGGGCTCCCCGGCGGCGTAGGAGTCCCGCACCGGGTGCAGGGTGGCGAAGGTGGTGGTCTCGCCGGGGCCGTAGGCGTTGACGACCGTGGTGTCCGGGCACACGTCCCGGACCTGCTGGACGGCGGTGGCCGGGACCGCCTCACCGCCGGTGAGGACCTGGCCGACCGAGGAGAAGGCGTCCGGGGACTCCTCGGCCATGACCTTGAAGAGCCCTGCGGTGATCCACAGCGCCGTGATCCGCTTCTCGATCAGTACGTCACGCAGGGCGGCCACGTCCAGTCGGCCCTGCGGGGCGATGACCACGCGTCCGCCGGTCAGCAGCGGCACCCACAGCTCGTACGGCAGGGCGTCCCAGGCGGTGGGCGAGTGCAGCAGGACCCGCTCGGTGTGGCGGGCGACGGTGGGGTCCTGGGACAGGGCGAGGATGTCGGCGTGCGTGATGGCGAGGCCCTTGGCGAGACCCGTGGAGCCCGAGGTGTAGATGACACAGGCGAGTTGGCCGGGGGAGACCGGGACGAGGGGGCCGGTCTCCGCGAGCCCGGCGTCGGTGGGATCGGAGCCTTCCGGGAGGATCAGCGTCTGCTTCTCGGGGACGAACTCCGGTACGCGCGCGATGTCGTCCGTGAGCAGCAGGGCGATGTCGTTGTCGTCCCACATCAGACGGATCTGCTCGTCCGGGTAGCGGTCGTCCAGGGAGACGTACGCCGCGCCCGCCTTGATCACGGCCAGGATCGCCACGACGAACCCGATGGAGCGCGGTATCGCGACGGCCACGACCTGTTCCCGGTCGACGCCTCGCGCGCGCAGTACGGCCGCCAGACGGCTCGAACGGGCGTCCAGTTCCGCGTAGCTGACGGTGCGTCCCTCGTGGTCGAGGGCGACGGCCTCGGGGGCGGTCGCGACCCGGTGGGCGAATCCCCCGAGGAGGGTGCCGAGGGGGAGGCCCGGGTGGGTGTGACCGGAGGGCGCGCTCTTCATCTACGACTCCTTGATTCAACAGGCCGGCAGCGATCGATCACTCTGCTGGTACACGGCCGCGACAACGGGGCTCGGGGAGGCTGGGGAAACCGGGGACGGCCCAGCCGTGGGGGGGAAGGCCCGGGACCGCCGGGCGACTGGAACGGACCGCGAACGAGCGGCCGGGGTGGGTCAGTCCATGGCCGACAGGCGGTTGACGGCACAGACGACGGCGCGCAGTGAGGCGTGGGCCGGGTCGGGGTCGAGGGCGGCACCCCAGACGACCCGGTCCCCCCGGCACACCGACGCGTACGCCCCGAATCCGGTGCCCCCGCCCTCGGTGTCCCTGGCGGGGGCGAGCGGGTGATGGGTGACCGAGCCCAGGCTCAGCCCGGTGTACCCGGCGGTGTCCAGCGCGTCCAGCAGGGCGGCGACGAGGTCCGCTCCGCTGCCCTTGAACTCGACGGGCCGGCCGAGGACCAGTGCGCGGCAGGTGAGGTGCCGGATCCCGTCGTCGACGGACGGGGCGACCAGGAACTCGCTCACCTCCAGAGGGGAGCAGACGTCCAGGTACTGCCGGCGGAACAGCTTCCAGATGACCTCGGCGGATATCTCGCCGCCGTCCGTGTCGGTGGCCTCCTGGACGGCCTGCGCGAACTCGACCTGGATGCCGCGCTCCAGCTCCAGCTGGTACTTGGTCCTCAGCACGTAGGCCACACCGCCCTTGCCGGACTGCGAGTTCACCCGGATCACCGCCGTGTAGTCCCGGCCGATGTCCTCGGGGTCGATCGGCAGGTACGGAACCGCCCAGGGAACCTCCCGGACAGCCCCGGTCTCCCCGGCCTCCAGCGCTTCCCGCTGCTCCCGGGCCAGCGCCTCGTATCCCTTTTTGATGGCGTCCTGATGCGATCCGGAGAAGGCGGTGTGGACCAGTTCGCCCGCGTAGGGGTGGCGCGGGTGTACGGGAATTCCTGTGCAATCCTCGACGGTCGAGACCAGGGTGGGTATATCGGACAGATCCACCATGGGGTCGATTCCCTGGGTGTGCAGATTCAGTCCCAGGGTGACCAGATCAACGTTTCCGGACCGCTCTCCGTTTCCGAAGAGACATCCCTCGACCCGTTCCGCGCCGGCCAGCAGCGCCAGTTCGGTGGCTGCCACGGCGGTGCCCCGGTCGTTGTGCGGGTGCACCGAGAGAATCAGCGCGTCACGGCGGGACAAATTGCGGTGCATCCATTCGATCTGGTCGGCATATATGTTTGGCGTCGACATTTCGACCGTCGCCGGAAGATTGAGGATCATTCGGTTCTCGGGAGTCGGCTGCCAGACCTCGGCGACCGCGTCGCATATGTCCAGGGCGAAGTCGAGCTCCGTGCCGGTGAAGGACTCGGAGGTGTACTCGTAGCGGATGTGGGTGTCGGGAAGGCGCTCGGCGAGATCCGAACAGAGGCGGGTGCCGCGCACCGCGAGCTCCTTGATCTGGGCGCGGTCCATCCCGAAGACGACCTCCCGCTGGAGGCAGGAGGTCGAGTTGTACAGGTGGACGATGGCGCACCGGGCGCCCCGCAGGGAGTCGTAGGTCCGCCGGATCAGCTCCTCGCGCGCCGGCGTGATCACCTGGATGGTGACATCGTCGGGGATCAGGTCTTCCTCGATCAGACGGCGGACGAAGTCGTAGTCCGTCTGGCTGGCCGCCGGGAATCCGACTTCGATCTCTTTGTAGCCCATGCGGACCTGGAGGTCGAACAGCCTCTCCTTGCGCGCGGAGTCCATGGGTACGGCCAGCGCCTGATTACCGTCCCGCAGATCCACCGGACACCACTGCGGCGCCTCGCCGATCACATGGAACGGCCAGGTACGGCTCGGGAGGTCGACCGGAGAATATGTCCGGTATTTCCCGAAGGGCATACCCGAAGGAAGCTGCAACTGGGGTTTACCCAGAGGACTGTACTTCGGCATCAGAGTTCGCTTTCTGCTTGTCGGTGGCGGCACGAAAAGGCCAACGGCGAAAGCCTCCACCAGTTCTCGTGTTCGACCACACCGGGCAGAACACTACGGTGGAACTCTGCTGGTGGAGAGATAATGAGGGGGAGTCGGGCAGTCTCCCCTAGGGGGTCTTGCCTCATCTTTAGGGGGTGCGGGAACCGATAGGGGTTGCCCTGCTCTCCGGGCGCCGAACAGAGTGGGGACCCGGAACGGAAACCGGGTCGAGCATCCCGGGCGGGCGGACACCCGCGAAAGCGCAAAAACCTCTTTTCTCCATGCTCACCCCCATTATTTACGCCCCGAATTTCCTGGACTTGGGAGAAACAGATGACGAATCCGTTCGAGAACCCGGACGGCACCTACTACGTCCTGGTGAACGACGAGGGCCAGCACTCGCTCTGGCCGAGCTTCGCCGACGTACCCGCCGGCTGGACCAAGGCATTCGGCGAGGCGGGCCGTGAGGAGTGCCTCACGTACGTCAACGAGAACTGGACGGACATGCGCCCCAAGAGCCTCGTGGCGCAGATGAACGAGGGCTGACCCCCACTTCCGGACACCGCTCCATGGACCGCTCCGGTGACACGGGGGCGTTCCGTCTCACATCCCTGGCACGAAGGAGTACCGAAGTGGACGGCGAGCAGATCGCGCTGCCTCTCACCGCCGGACAGCGAGAAATCTGGCTCGCCGAACAGAACAGCCCGTCGCCGACGCCCCGTTTCCGGCTCTCCGAATGTGTGGAGATACACGGTTCCGTCGACGAGCAGGCGTTCGAGCAGGCGCTGCGGTCCGTGCTGTCCGCCTGCGCGGCGCTGCACGTCCGCTTCGTCGAAACCCCCGACGGAGTACGGCAATTGGCCGTACCGGAGGGCGACTGGGAGCTGCGGCTCCTGGACTTCGGCCAGGAGCCGGACCCCGAGTCGGCCGCCGACACCTGGCTGGCCGCCGACCGGGCCCGTCCCCTGGACCTCACCACGGACCCGCTCTTCGAACACACACTGCTGCGGCTCGGCCCCGACCGGTACTTCTGGGTGCTGAGCAACCACCACATCGTGCTCGACGGCTACAGCCTCAAGCTGATCATCGAGCGGGTCGCGGACCGCTACTCCGCGCTGCTGCGGGGTCCGGACGCCATCGACGACATCTCCTTCGGGCCGTTCGCCGCGTTCGTCGCCTCCGACGACGCGTACCAGAACTCCCCCGCCCGGCGGCAGGACCGGGAGTTCTGGCAGCGGTCCGTCCCCGGCCTCACCGACTCCGTACTCCTGCCGAGCGGCTCCCGGCCCGCCGGCGACCCCGTGCACCGCACCGGGCGCCTCTCCCCGGAGGCGTCGACGCGGCTGGCCGCGTATGAGGGCGCGGTCGGCGAGGGATGGTCGCGGGTGGTGGTCGCGGCCACCGCCGCCTACCTCCAGGCGCTCACCGGGGCGCCGGAGGTCACCTTCGGCCTCACCATGACCGGTCGTACCGACGACGTACCGGGCGCCGTCCCCGGCATGCTCTCCAACGTGCTGCCGATACGGATCACCACCGAACCCGGCCTCACCCACCGGGATCTGGTACGCCAGGCGGCGGCCCGGATCGGCGAACTCCGGCGCCACCAGCGCTACCGGGGCGAGGACGTCCTGCGCGACCACGGCCTGCCCGGCGCCGTCTCCACCCGGCTGCTGCCGGTGCTCAACATCCGCCGCTTCGAGGACATCCGCTTCGGAAACGTCCGGGCCCGGATGCGCGACAGCGCCAGCCGCTCCACCGCGCTGATGCTCCAGGTCTGGGGCGGCACCGGCGGCGCGGGCCTCGCCGTCGACATGGACACCGACGGCACCTTCCGCGCGGAGGAGGTGGAGGCGCACAAGAGCGCCTTCCACACGGTGCTGGAGCGCGCGCTGCTCACCTCTCCGGACGTCCCGATCGGCCGCGTCTCCGCACTGCGCGGTACCGAACGGCGCCGGATGCTCACCGAGTGGAACAACCGGAAACCCGGCGAGGAGCCGTCGCCCGTCGCCGACGCCCCCGGCATGACCCTCCCGGACCTCTTCGAGGCCCAGGCGGCCCGTTCCCCGAAGGCGCCGGCCGTCGTCCACGACGGGACCGTGCTGTCGTACGGAGAGCTCGACGCCCGCGCCGACCGGCTCGCCCGGCACCTTTGCGCGCAGGGCGTGGGCCCCGGAGCGCCGGTCGCCGTACTGCTGGAGCCCGGGGTCGAGCTGCCGGTGGCGCTGCTCGGCATCCTGAAGGCCGGCGGCACGTACGTACCGGTGGACCTGCGCTACCCGGCGGAGCGGATCGCCCATGTGCTGCGGGACAGCGGGGCCACCCGCGCGGTGGTCGGCGAGCGGGGCCGGGACCGGCTCGCGGAGCTCGACGACTGGCCGGGACGGGAGGTCGTGCTCGCGGAGGCGCTGGCCGGACCGGACGCCCCCGCTGCCCCGCCCGTACGGCGGCCCCTGCCCTCGGACGCCGCCTACGTCATCTACACCTCCGGATCGACCGGGTCGCCCAAGGGCGTCGTCGTACCGCACCGCAACGTGGTGGCGCTCTTCGCCGCGACCGCGGAACGATTCGGCGGGTTCGGCCCCGACGACGTGTGGAGCTGGTTCCACTCGGTGGCTTTCGACTTCTCCGTATGGGAGCTGTGGGGCGCGCTGTTGCACGGCGGACGCGTCGTGGTGGTGCCCACCGAAGTGACCCGCTCGCCCGGCGAGTTCGTGGAGCTGCTGGAGCGCGAGCGGGTGACGGTGCTGAGCCAGACACCGTCCGCGTTCTCCCAACTGCTGGAGGCCGGGGAAGGCCGGCCGGACTGGGCCGCGCGACTGCGCGCGGTCGTCTTCGGCGGGGAGGCGCTGGACCCCGCGCGCCTGTCCGCCTGGTTCTCCCGTCCGGACACGGCGGACACCCGGCTGATCAACATGTACGGCATCACCGAGACCACCGTGCACGTCACCTTCCAGGAGCTGACCGCGGCGGACACCACGGCCGGGAGCCTGATCGGCCGCGCGCTGCCCGGCCTGGACGTGTACGTCCTCAACGACCTGCTGGAGCCGGTGCCGACCGGGGTGGCGGGCGAGCTGTACGTCGCGGGTCACCAGGTGGCGCGTGGCTACGCGGGCCGCCATGGCCTGACCGCCGAGCGGTTCGTGGCCTGCCCGTTCGGCCCGCCCGGCGCGAGGATGTACCGCAGCGGGGACCGGGCCGCGTGGACCGCGGACGGCCGCCTCGTCTTCGCCGGACGCGCCGACGACCAGGTGAAGATCCGCGGCTTCCGCATCGAACCCGGCGAGGTGGAGGCGGCGCTCCGCGCCCACCCCCGGGTGGCGCAGGCGGCGGTCACGGTACGCGAGGACACCCCCGGCGACCGGCGACTGGTGGCCTACGCCGTCCCGCGCGACGACACGACGGCCGACCCCGCCGAGCTACGCGCCCACCTGGCCGGGCGGCTGCCCGAGTACCTGGTGCCCTCGGCGGTGCTGCTGCTGGACGCGCTGCCGATGACCGTCAACGGCAAGCTGGACCGCCGGAGCCTGCCCGCACCGGACCACACCCGGTCGGGCCGGGCACCGCGCGGACCCCGCGAGGAACTCCTGTGCTCCCTCTTCGCCGAGGTGCTGGGGGTCGCGTCGGTCGGCATCGACGACAGCTTCTTCGACCTCGGTGGCCACTCCCTGCTCGCCACCCGCCTCGTCAGCCGGATCCGCTCGGAACTGGGGGTGGAGACCTCGATCCGGACCCTGTTCGAGGAACCCACGGTGGCCGGTCTGGCGGAGCGGGTCGGCACCGGGGACCGGGCCCGGCACGCGCTGCTCCCGGTGGAGCGGCCCGAGGAGGTGCCGCTCTCCTTCGCCCAGCGGCGGCTGTGGTTCCTGCACAAGCTGGAGGGGCCCTCCGCCACGTACAACATCCCGCTCGCGCTGGCGCTCTCCGGCGAACTGGACCCGGCGGCGCTCGAAACGGCCCTGGCCGACGTGGTCGCCCGGCACGAGAGCCTGCGCACGGTCTTCCCCGAGACCCACGGCAGGCCCTACCAGCGGATCCTGCCCGCCGACGAGGCACGCCCCGTGTTCACCACGGCCCACGTGGCCGACGGAGCGGAACTCGCTCTGGCACAGGCGCAGGCGGCCCGTTACGGCTTCGGCCTGGCCACCGAAGTCCCGGTCCGCGCCTCCCTGTTCACCACCGGACCGACCGAGCACGTCCTGCTGCTCGTCGTGCACCACATCGCCTGCGACGGCTGGTCCCTGGTGCCGCTCGCCCGCGATCTGGTCACCGCGTACACCGCCCGGCGGGACGGCCACGCCCCCGTGTGGGAGCCGCTGCCGGTGCAGTACGCCGACTACACCCTCTGGCAGCGGGAGCTGCTGGGCGACCGCGAGGACCCGGAGAGCCTGTTCTCCCGGCAGTCGGAGCACTGGGAGCGGACACTGGCCGGTCTGCCGGAGCGGCTGCCACTGCCCTTCGACCGGCCCCGGCCCGCGATGGCCTCGTACCGGGGCGAGCTGGCGCCGCTCACGGTCGACGCCGAGCTGCACCGACGGCTGGAACAGCTGGCCCGCGAACACAACGTGACGTTGTTCATGGTGCTCCAGGCGGCGCTGGCGGCGCTGCTGTCCCGGCTCGGCGCCGGGGACGACGTGCCGCTCGGCTGCGGTGTGGCCGGCCGCACCGACGAGGCACTGGACCCGCTGATCGGGTTCTTCGTCAACATGCTGGTGATGCGCACCGACACCTCGGGCAACCCGTCGTTCGGGGAGCTGCTGCGGCAGGTGCGGGAGACCACACTGACCGCCTACGACCACCAGGACACCCCGTTCGAACGGCTGGTGGAGGAGCTGAACCCGCAGCGCTCACCCGCCCACCACCCTTTGTTCCAGACCGCGTTGGTGCTCCAGAACAACGAGCAGGCCGACTTCGACCTGCCCGGCCTGCGGGTACGCCGCCAGTTCGCCGGAACCGGCACCGCCCGCTTCGACCTCTTCTTCAGCGCCACCGAACAGCGGACAACCGACGGCGAGCCCGACGGGCTCGTCGGCGCGGTGGAGTTCGCCACCGACCTCTTCGCCCCCGAGACCGTGACGGGGCTGATCGACCGCTGGGTCCGGCTGCTGGACGCCGTCGCCGCCGACCCCGAGCGCCCCATCGGCGACGTCGAGCTGCTCACCGAACCGGAGCGGAACCGGGTCGCCGCCGAGTGGAGCGACGGCGGACCGGTGGCCGACCCCACCACCGTGGTCGACCGCTTCCAGGCCCAGGCGGCCCGTACACCCGAGGCGGCGGCGCTGGTCGCGGGCGAAGTGGAGCTTTCGTACCGCGAGTTGAACGCCCGCGCCAACCGGATCGCACGCTGGCTGACCGCCCGGGGCATCGGACCGGAGCAGCGCGTCGGGCTGGTCCTGGAACGCTCCGTCGACCTGATCCCGGTGCTCCTCGGCATCCTCAAGACCGGCGCGGCCTATCTGCCGATCGACCCCGAGTACCCCGCCGAGCGCATGGCCTGGATGCTCGCGGACGCGGCCCCCGCGCTGCTGCTCACCACCGACGCCCTGGCCGACCGGCTGCCGCCCGAGGGGCTGCCCGAGACCGTCCGTATCGACGGCGCGGACACCCGGGCCGCCTGGCAGGCCTGCGCGGACACCGACCTGGCCGACACCGAACGGCGCGGCGCGCTGCGCCCGGAGCTCCCGGCGTACGTGATGTACACCTCGGGCTCCTCCGGTGTGCCCAAGGGCGTCATCACCACCCAGGCCAATGTGGCCGCCCTGGCGCTGGACCACCGCTGGAGCGGCGGCGCCCACGCGTGTGTCCTGTTCCACTCCCCCTACGGCTTCGACGCCTGCACCTACGAGATCTGGGCGCCGCTGCTGTCCGGCGGGCGGGTCGTGGTGGCCCCGGCCGGCCGGCTCGACACCTGGGTGCTGCGCGCCCTGATCGACGAGAATCAGGTGACCGGGGTCTTCCTGACCACCGGTCTGTTCACGGTCATGGCGGAGGAGCACCCGGACGCCTTCGCCCGGGTACGGGAGGTGTGGACCGGCGGCGAAGCCGTGCCGCCCCGCGCGGTGCGGGCGGTCATGGAGGTGTGCCCGAGGACCAGGGTGATCGACGTCTACGGCCCGACCGAGACCACCACCTTCGCCACCTGCCACCCCCTGCCCGGGATCCCGGCGCTGGAGGCCGTCCTGCCGATCGGCCGCCCCATGGACGGTATGCGGGCGTATGTGCTGGACGAGCGGCTGGGGCTGGTGGCTCCGGGTGTGGCGGGTGAGCTGTATCTGGCGGGCGCGGGTGTGGCACGCGGCTATCTGAACCGTCCGGGACTGAGCGCGGAACGCTTCACCGCCGACCTGTTCGGCCCGCCCGGCACCCGCATGTACCGCACCGGCGACCTGGTGCGCTGGAACCGCGACGGGGAGCTGGAGTTCCTGGGCCGCGCGGACGACCAGGTGAAGATCCGCGGCTTCCGGATCGAACCCGGTGAGGTCGAGTCTGTGTTGTTGCAGTCTTCGGGGGTGGCGCAGGCGGCGGTGGTTGTCCGTGAGGACGCGCCGGGTGATAAGCGTCTGGTGGCCTATGTGGTTGCTGGTTCGGAGGAGTTGGCGGATTCGCGGGATGGTTCCGGTGTGGGGGAGGCCGGGCGGGCGGGTGAGCAGGTCGAGGAGTGGCGGGATGTTTACGACACTCTGTATGCCGATGGTTCGGACACCGGTGGCACTGGTGGCACTGGTGGCGTTGGTGCTGGTGGGTTGCTGCAGGCTGATTTCACGGGGTGGAACAGTTCGTACTCCGGTGAGCCTATTCCGCTTGCGGAGATGCGGGTGTGGCGGGACGCGGCGGTGGCGCGGGTGGTGGAGTCGGCTCCGCGGCGGGTTCTGGAGATCGGTGTGGGTACCGGTCTGCTGATGGGTCCGGTGATCGCTGGAACCGGCGCCGGCGCCGGAACGGGAACTGGAACCGGTGCTGGTGCTGATGTCGGTGCTGGTGCTGGTGCTGGTGTCGGGACGGGGGTGGAGGAGTACTGGGGTACGGATTTCTCGGCTCCG
>NZ_JBIVMF010000049.1:0-23603 GCF_044752945.1 Streptomyces sp. NPDC088554
ACCGGCCGTTCGAACTCGCCCGCGACCTCGCGGAAGATGTGCACGGCCTCGGACTCCAGCGAGTCCAGATGACTGAGCGCGTACGGGGCGTCCGTCACACCGGTCCCCTTCCGTACTGCCGTGTGTCACGTTCGGCGGGGGTGCTGTTCACGCCCCGTCCCCAGTGGCACCCATGACCTCGTCGTAGGCGTCGCGTACGTCGGCGGGCTGGCCGTACTGGTAGATGTAGGGGCCGGGAATGCCGCGCTCGGCCCAGTACCGTCGCTGTTCGCCCAACTGTCGCGGGGTGGGTGCCTTCACGTACATGTCACGGTTGGCGATGGGCAGTGCGACGCTGTCGTTGTCTTTCGGGTCGCGTATGAGTCCTTTGGGATCCTCGCCACGCTCGATGGCTTTCAGCTCGCTCAGGAAGCGGCGACGCAGCATGGTGATGCCCCGGTCGCTGCGGCCCAGGTTCTCCCGGGTACGGTCGGCGATCCGGCCCTGTCCGAGCCAGGCCACAAAATCCTGGTTGAGTAGGTGATCGGTGTAGTAACGGCCGGTCTCCGGATCGCTGACCGGGCCGGTCCAGGCCGGGATCTCCTTCTGCTCGAAGGGTTCCGCACTCTCCGGGACGCGTTCGAACATCCAGCTCACGCTCAGTGTGTTCTCGTTGTCGATGGGGACGCGCCACTCGAAATGATCCCCGGTGAACAGCGCGTTGGGCCAGAGGCAGACCCGTCCCACGGTCCACAGTTCGTGTGTCTCGTCGAAGCCCTCACGGATTCGCCGGTACACATGACCGTAGTCGAACTCCTCGAATTCGAGCTTGAGATGGGCCGATGAGTAGCCGGTACCCTTGCCCCGCAGCACGGTGGCGCCCCAGTTGTCGTGCAGCCACTCGAAGTGCACCGGGTCGATCGAGTTCTCCTGGCACTGGAACCAATTGCACGGTACGTGGGCGAAGACGATCTGAGAGAAGCCGTTACGCCAGGTGAAGGGCTCCCACCGGGGAAGTTCGGGGGCCGGCGCGGGGCCCAGGTAGGCCCACAGCAGGCCCGCCAGCTCCCGTACCGCATAGGCGGTGGCACGCGTACGTTCCTTCAGCTTTGCGTTCGAGTCACCGTGCAAGTCCTCGAACGGTTGTGCTGTGCACGCGCCTTGCTTGTCGAAGAGCCATCCGTGGTAGTTGCAGCGCAGCCCGCCGCCGTCGACGAACCCGTGGGCCAGGTCCGCGAGCCGGTGGGGACACTGCCTTTGGATCAGGCCGTACTCTCCTGCGGCATCCTTGAACAGGACCAGATCCTCACCGAGGATCCTGAGGGGTTTGACCGATGTCCCGGTGAAGTCGGCGGCCGCCGCGACCGGATGCCAGTAGCGGCGGAGTAGTTCCCCCATCGGCGCCCCCCTGTCGACCTCGGTCAGACGGCGATTGTCCTCGGCGCTCAGCATGTGACTCCCTCTCCGTGCCGGTCGGCTGGTCCCGGCCGCGCTGTTCCCGCGGCCGGGACCGGCCGAAGCCCTATCGCTCGATACAGAACTCGTCCACGGGCAGGCCCACATGGCGTGCTTCAGTCGGCAGGAAACCGAGCAGTGTGTCGCCCGGCTTCAGCTCCGTCACATTGAGCACCTTGCCGTGCGGCCCGAGCAGGCGTACGTGCCAGTCGTCCTGGACGATGATGTTGCAGCTCTGGCCGTCCGGACCGGTGGCAAGGATGCTCAGCAGCGGCCTGCGTTCGATCTTCACCCGCCCCAGCACAACGCGCCGGGCGCGTCCGTCGGCGCGTACCGCGATCAGTTCGGCGCCGGCCCTCAGCTCGCTGAGATAGTTCGTACGGGTGGCGGTGGCCAGGGTGTACGAGTGGACCGCGCCCGCGTTGATACGGAACGGGCGGGTCGGCATGTACGGCAGCGGATGGGTCTCGCTGCAGGTGAGTACCAGGCCGCCGGCGAAGGACCCGATGAGCAGGCCCTCGTCCTCCATGAGCATCGAGCAGGTGTCCAGGCAGGCGCGGTCGCCCATACCCACATGAGTGATGCTCTCGACGGACAGCTCGCTGAGCGGGACCTGCTCCACGCGTTCCGTACGCAGCTCGGCGAGGGCGGTGATGTCCTCCAGGGAGCGCGGTTTCATGACGATGCCGTCGGAGCCGCGCTCCAGGCATCCGAAGACGACGGCGGCCTCTTCCAGATCGTGTACAACGGTGACGGTGTGTCCATCGGCGTTGTTGGCGGCCGCGATCACGATCTCCAGCGGAATCTTCGTCGGATCGGCGAACGAGAGCACCGTCCACGGTTCCGTACTGGCGCGCCGGCATGCCTCGTCGAGCGAGGTGGCGTCACGCACGTCGACGAAATGCCCCAGCTCTGCGGTGAGCCGGGGCATCTCGGCCCGGGCGGCCGTCACGACGACATCGACATCGGAGCCTTCCGGCGCCACCGCGTCGGACCGCTGGGGGAAGAGCACCTTGCGGACCGTCGGAGGGAGCGGGGCCAGTATCTCGGTATCGGCCGCCACGATGCCGTCGACACGATGATGGACCGCCGCGTCCAGGAAGGCCGTCAGCCGGTCGGGGGGACAGTCGCGTACATCGATCCATACGAAGTGCGATGTGTTCCCGGAGCCGGGGGAAGCGTTCGCGGCGGCCGGATCCGCCGGGCTCTGTACACCGTGCTCACGTCGCGCTTCCGGTTTATACGTATGACCTTGAGCCATCATATGCACCTTTTCTCTACAGCTACGGGCATTTTTGTGCCGGTCCGCATGCGCATCGCGGGAACGGAAAAGTTACGGGACGAAGTCAGGCGGGTTCCGGCTGGGATAATGCTTCGGGGCCAGGAACGGTAAACCCAGGAGTATCGTGATGGGTGGCCTTTTATTGAATGCCCCGGCCGACTCGCATCCAATCGCTGGACGCCTCTGGATCCCGGCGGAGTGCTCGGCCTGTCGGCAATATAGGCCCTAAGGGGTGGGCCTGGCGATCGGCTGGTACCCCCTGCTCCTGGATAGGGGGTTGTCTCTTTGGGCCCCCTAATCGGAGTTAGGGGGGGTTGCTCCCTCATCGGGTCGTCACTAGATTCTGCCGGACAGCTCTTTGCCTCTGTTTGATCAATGTGTCGAGAGATCTGAATCGGTCTCCCATCGCAGGAGCCCAGTAGATTCTCCTGTCGGGCCGAAAGAGATCTTTCGGGGAGCGAGAGAAATGAATGAAGGTTTAGCGCCGGTAAAATGTGTGATCTGGGACCTGGACAACACTGTGTGGCTGGGAATTCTCCAGGAAGGAGACCGGCTCGCGCTCCGGGAGCAGATCCGGGAAATCTTCGACACGCTGGACAGCTGGGGCATCCTCCAGTCCGTTTCGAGCAGGAACGACGAAAACTCTGCACTGGCGCAGCTCAAGTCCTTCGGTATCGACCACTGGTTCCTGGAACCACAAGTGAACTGGGGGGCCAAGCACGAATCCGTACGGCGGATCGCCGAACGTCTGAACATCGGCACGGATTCCCTGCTGTTCATCGACGACGACCCCTTCGAACGAGAAGAGGTCTCCTCCGTTCTGGGCGATGTACGCACCATGGACCCTGCCGGGCTGGCGACGCTCCTTGAGCGGCCCGATGTGAGACCCGCCGTGGTGACAGCCGAAGGGCGTCGCCGTCGGCAGATGTATCAGGAGGACCGGCAGCGCCGGGTCGCCGAGGAGAACTTCGAGGGTCCCAGCACCGAGTTCCTGGCCTCCACCAATGCCGTGTACACGGTCCGGAAGGCCGAGGAGGCCGATCTGCCCCGGGCCGGCGAACTGACCGTACGAACCAACCAGCTCAATGCCACCGGACGCACATTCGGGATCGAGGAGCTGGCCGGCTACCGCCAGTCGGAGGACCACGAACTGCTGGTCATGGAGCTGACCGACCGGTTCGGCTCGTACGGGACCGTGGGTCTTGCCCTGCTCGAGCGGGAGCCGGAGCGCTGGACGGTCCGACTGCTGCTCACCTCCTGCCGGGTGATGTCCCGGGGCGCCGGCACGGTTCTGCTGCACCATCTCGTCGCCAGGGCCGCCGAGCAGGGTGTCGCTCTGCGCTCGGAGTTCGTCCACACCGGACGCAACCGCACCATGTTCGCCATGTACAGGTTCGCCGGATTCACCGAAGTGACCACCGGAGGCGACGGGTTGATGCTGGAGTACGCGCCGGGCGGGGTCTCGCCGGACCTGGGACACAGCAAGGTGGTGGCGTTATGGTGACACCGCCGCGCGACACCGAATCCCACTGTTGTCGGTGGTGTACGGAGTGACACCGGACATCGGAGAGCCGGGGACCACCGAACACCCCGCGCCGGACACACCGGCATCCGTGGACGGGACGTACACCGCCCGCTTCGGTCCCGTGGCGCTCGCCCTGCGGCGTATCGCGGACGCCGAACCCCACGCCGGGTTCGCCGTCGCGGCCTATCTGGACGGCCGGCCGGTGGTCGACCTGTGGGCCGGGCACGCGCACCGGGAATCACTCTTCCACACCTGGTCGACGGTGAAGCCCGTGATCGGGACCTGTCTGCTCCTCCTGCTGCACCGTACCGGGGTGTCGCCCGACTGTTCCGTACGGGCCGTGTGGCCGGAGCTGCGGGCGGCACACGATCCGGAGTTACGGATCCGTCACCTCCTGGCGCACGCGGCCGGACTGGTGTCCGTGCCCGGTTCGGGCGTGGTGGCGGATCTCATCGACTGGGACGCGACCGTCGACCGGCTGTCCGCGGCCACCCCGGACTGGCGGCCCGGCCGCGCTGTCGGAGAACACGCCCTGACCTATGGGCACGTGACCGGCGAACTCATCCGCAGGCTGGACGGCCGTTCTCCCGGACGGTTCCTCGCCGAGGAACTCTCCGGACCACTGGGCCTGGACCTGCGCATCGGCGCCGGACCCGCGGAAACACACCGCATCGCCGACACCCAGAACCTCGACACCGCCTACTGGGAACGCTACCGCGGCCATGACGTGCCCCTGCGCCGGAGCGCCCTGGGCAGTGGGATGGACGGCGACCTGGTGAATTCGGCGGCCTGGCGGTCCGCGCAGATCCCGGCGGTCAACGGCCACGCGTCGGCCCGTGGGCTCGCCGCCTTCTACGCCCGCATGCTGGAGGGCGCGCTGCCGGCCGCCGCCACCCGGCCCGGGGCCCGGGGAACCGACCGGATCCTGGGGCGGCCGGTGGTCTGGAGCCTCGCGGGCGGCCAACTGCGCGACGGCCAGATCGCGATGGGCGGCGCGGGCGGCCAGTGGGCGGCGGCCCACCCCGAGTCCGGGCTCGCCTGGGCATTCCTGACCTCCGGCATGGGAAACCTCCAGCGGGCCGCGGTCCTGGAGAGAACCCTGTTCGACTGCGTCGGCGCGACCGCGGGCCGGGCCACCCTCACCCCATGAACCCGGGGACTGCCGACGTCCTGTCCCGGTGAGCTTCCGGCCGGTCCCCTGACGTACTCGCACACCGAATACCGCACAGAGAGGTCTGCTCATGTCCGATGTCACCGAACGTGTCAGAGATTTCATCGTCCGGGCAGCGCGGCTGCGCGCTCTGGAGGACGACGAGAACATCCTGGAGTCCGGGCTCGTCAACTCGCTGCTGCTGGCCCAGATCCTCAACTTCGTGGAAGAACAGCTGGATATCGAGGTGAGCGACGACGATCTGGTCGTGGACAATTTCCGATCGGTCGCGGCCATCAGCGCTCTCGTCGAGCGGACCCGCGCCATGGCCGGCGGTGTGACACCCCCCGGCGAGCCGGAACGCGTATGACGCGATCAGCTTTCGCTTCTCGGACGCTCACAGTCGACTGGAGTGTGTGATGGTGGAAATAATCGGTGTGGTGGGAGCGGGCACCATCGGCAGAGGCGTCGCCCACAGCGCGGCGGAAGCCGGATACCGGGTGCTGCTCGTCGATATCTCCGAGCAGGTGCTCCAGGACGCGATCGGACGTGTCCGGAAGGAAGCCCGCTCCTATCGGCTTCTCGGCTCCCGGGGAGAGAAGAACCGGGGTGATGTGGTCGCGAGGATAGAGACCACCTGTGATTACGGGCGGCTGGCCGAGGCCGACTTCGTCGTCGAGAACGTCGTCGAGGACATGGAGGTGAAGAGAACCGTTTATCGGGAACTGGACCGGGTGTGCGGCCCGGATGTCGTTCTGGCCGCCAATACCTCCGCCGTCCCGGTCACCGCCATCGGATCCTGGACACAACGGCCCGAGCAGGTTCTCGGAATTCACTTCATGAACCCTGTTCCGGTCAAGAAGACCGTCGAGCTGATCCGCGGCGCGCGCACCTCGGAGAAGTCCCTGGCCACGGCCCAGGAAGTGCTCACCTCCCTGGGCAAGGACTGGGTGCTGGTCGAGGACTCCCCCGGGTTCGTCTCGAACCGGGTGCTGATGCTGGCGGTCAACGAGGCCGCGTTCCTCGTCCAGGAACGCGTCGCGAGCGTCGAGGACATCGACAAGGTGTTCACCTCCTGCTTCGACCACCGGATGGGGATGCTGGAGACGGCCGATCTGATCGGCCTCGACACGGTCCTGCTCAGCATCACCATGCTCTGGGAGCAGTTCGGGGACAGCAAGTACCGCCCATGCCCGTTGCTCAGGAAGATGGTCAGCGCGGGTGAGCTGGGGCGCAAGAGCGGCAAGGGCTTCTACACCTACGCGGTGTCCTGATGGACACCACGACCCGGGCCGCCGGTGTCCCGGAGAGCCGGGGGTTCCCCCTCACCACCGAGCATCGTGAACGGTACGAGGAGTACCGTGCCTTCGCCGAACAGTGGGTGGCACCCGCCGCGGCCGGGCACGACACCGGGCAGTGCCTCGACCCGGCCGTCGTCGAGGCACTCGCCGAGGGCGGCCACCTCGCCTCGTTCCTGCCCCGGGAGTTCGGGGCCCGGGGCATCGACCACCTCTCCTACGGATTCCTGCACGAGACCATCGGC
This sequence comes from Streptomyces sp. NPDC088554, assembly GCF_044752945.1. Classification (NCBI taxonomy): domain Bacteria; kingdom Bacillati; phylum Actinomycetota; class Actinomycetes; order Kitasatosporales; family Streptomycetaceae; genus Streptomyces; species Streptomyces sp. NPDC088554. The sequence goes on from NZ_JBIVMF010000049.1 coordinate 6,935, forward strand.
GCCGTGTGCACCTCGACCCGGAGTCTGATCACGGTGCACGACATGCTGGCGCACACGGTGTGGCGCTGGGGCGACGACGCCCTGCGCGCCACCTGGCTGCCCGCCCTGGCCGCCGGTACGGCCCTCGGTGCGTTCGCGCTCTCCGAACCGGACAGCAGCAGCGAGGCGGCCGGACTCACCACGTACGCCGAGACCGGTCACGGCGGATACGTACTGCGCGGCCGCAAGAAGTGGATCAGCTTCGGGCAGATCGCCGATGTCTTCCTGGTCTTCGCCCGGATGGACCGGGGGACCGGCGCCTTCCTCGTACCGCGTGACACCCGTGGTCTGACGGTCACCCCCATCCGAGGGCTGCTGGGAGCGCGCGCCTCGATGCTGGCGGAACTGAGCCTGGACGACTGCCGCATCCCGGCCGCGCAGCTGCTGGGCAGACCGGGACGGGCCGTCCCGCAGATCGTCGCGTCCTCCCTCACCCTCGGCCGGCTGGGCGTGGCCGCCGGCAGCACGGGGCTCGTCCAGGGCTGTCTCGACACCGCCTTCCCCTACGCGCGGGAGCGCCGACAGGGCGACGGCAGGCTGGGCGACCGCCAGCTCATCCAGCGTCTGCTGGCCGGCCTGGTGACCGATGTGGAGGCGGCGCGGCTGCTCTGGCTCAACGCCGCTTCCCTGATGGACGGTGACGATCCCCGCGCGCCCATGGCGGCGATGGTCGCCAAGCACTTCGCGGCCGGCGCCGCGGCCCGCGGGACCCGGCACGCCGTACAGATCCTCGGCGCCGCGGGCTGCACCACGGAACACCCGGTGGAACGCATGTTCCGTGACGCGAAGGTCATGGAGATCATCGAAGGCTCCAACGAGATCCAGCAGATCACCTTGGGACGGTTCGGCCACACGGACCCGCTCTCGCTCTTTCCCTCCGATGACGTTCATTCAGTGAATTGACACAGCCGAAGGAGTGCACATGGAGCTCAACGGAAAGAGCCTGCGACTACGACGGTTGTTCAGAAAAGGGAGCGGCCGCCTGTTCGCCGTACCCATGGACCATACGTTCACGGACGGTCCGCTCGGAAACGCTGGCAGGGTCGGTGAACTCGCGGGCATGCTCGCCGAGCAGGGGGCCGACTGTATTGTTCTGCACAAAGGGCGGGTGCGATATCTCGCGACCGAGCACATGGGCGGACTTTCCTTGATCGTCCATCTCAGCGGCAGCACCGCTTTCAGCGACGACAGCAATGCCAAAGTACTGGTGGGCAGTGTGACCGACGCCGTACGGCTCGGCGCCGACGCGGTGAGCGTGCATGTGAACATAGGCTGCCGTACGGAGCGGGATCAGCTCATCGACTGCGGTGCGGTCGCCGAGGCCTGTGCCACCTGGGGAATGCCGCTGCTGGTCATGATGTACGCGCGCGGCGCAAACGCGAAACACCCCACGGCCCCGGAGACGCTCGCCCATCTCGTCGCGATAGCGACCGATCTGGGCGCCGACCTCGTCAAGACGAATTACAGCGGATCGCCCGACACCATGCGCGATGTCGTGGCGACGAGTTCGATTCCGCTGATGGTCGCCGGCGGCGCCCCCCGGAGCAGCGACGAGGAAGTGCTGGCCTTCGCCGAGGAGATCCTCGCGAGTGGGGCGACCGGACTGGCCATGGGCCGCAACGTCTTCGGCTCGAAGACCCCGGAGAAACTCATCCGGTCCATCGCCGACCTCGTGCACCAGGGGGCACCGGCAGCGCTCGCCGCGCCCCGGTTCTGAGCCCGGCGGCCGGGCACCACTCGTGTACCACCGCGTTCCGGACGAGGAAAGAAACACAAGGAGTACCTATGACCTTTCCCAGACGACGGTCCATCGAGATCAAGGGGGTGGGACACGGCTCGGCCCCCATTCCCATGGGCGCCAGAGTGGGAGCCGTGGTCCATTCCTCCGGAATCCCGGGGACGGACGCGTCGACCGGAGAGATTCCCACGGATCCGCGCGCGCAGGTGCGTCATGTCTTCCGTAACCTCGACAGCTTTCTCGCCGAAGCAGATGTCACCCACGACGACGTGGTACGGCTGACCGTTCTGCTGGTCACGGAGGAACTGCGGGACGCGGTGAACGAGGAATGGCTCGTACGGTTCCCCGAACCGAGCAGCCGGCCCGCACGACACACCACGATCGGTCCGCTGCGCGCGGGAATGCTGGTGCAGCTGGAAGTCATCGCGGTCGCGGCCGAATAAGTCCCGGAAAGCGCACTGAAAGGTGATCATGGCGGAGATTGTCCTCGGTATCGGTATCTCTCATTCCCCCCAGTTGAGTACGCCCACGGAGGTGTGGGAACGGCATGCGGAACGGGACCGCTCCCAGAGCGCTCTGCTCGGGACGGACGGCGAATTCCATACGTACGACGAACTCCTGGCGCGGGCGGAACCCGGTCTGGCCGACGCGCTGACCCCGCGGATCTGGGAGGAGCAGTACGCTCGTTCGCAGGCCGGGATCGAACGGATAGCAGACGAGCTGGCCGCCGCACAGGCCGATGTCGTGGTCGTCTTCGGCGACGACCAGCACGAACTCTTCCTCGACGACGGCATTCCCGCCTTCGCGCTGTCCCTGAGCGACAGCCTGTGGGACTACCCGCCCTCCCCGGAACAACTCGCCTCCCTCCCCAGTGGTCTGGCGGAAGCGTCGTGGGCACAGCACTCACCACAGCCGGACCAGTACCGGGGACACCCCGAGCTGAACGGCCATGTCGCGCGCTGTCTGACCGACGCCGGGTTCGACCTGTGTGTGCTGCGCAAACAGCCCGAGGGAAGAAGCCTGGGGCACGCGTACACGTTCGTCCGCCGGAGGCTCGGCCTGACCTCCGAGACCACCGTGATGCCGGTCTTCCTCAACACCTACTTCATGCCCAACGTGCCATCGGTCGAGCGGTGTTACGACTTCGGTCGGCACCTGGCACGCGCGGTGGAGGAGTGGCCGGAGCCCTTGCGGGTGGCCGTGGTGGCCAGCGGCGGGCTGAGCCACTTCGTTGTGGACGAGGCCCTGGACCGGGGTGTGCTGGAGGCACTGCGGCACGACGACCTCCCCCTGCTCCAGGACATCACGAAGGGCAAGATGCGTTCCGGAACGTCCGAGGTCCTGAACTGGGTGGCCGCCGCGGGGGCGCTCAAGGGCCGTCCCATGGAGGTACTGGACTACATCCCCGCTTACCGGACCCCCGCCGGAACCGGTATCGGCATGGGTTTCTGCCTTTGGCGCCAGGGCGTGTTGCGAAAGTAGCGCCGTCCGCCCACAGGGCGGCCCCGGCGACGCCTGGTACGCACACGCGCCGCGTTGTCGGAGTCGTCCACGTACGTCCAGTACGAGGACGATCTCCCCCGGGCTCCCTCCGGGAGACCCCCACCGCCTTGCGATCGTACGCACCAGACGCCGCGAGCCCCGCCCTACGGGCGGACGGCGCTATTTGTCAGACAGGCCCTGGGCCCAGTCCGTTGCCCACGGCCGAGCAGGCACCTGACGAACGAGGGAGACCCTTCATGGACGCGAAGACGGAGCTGGATGTGAGTGCGGAACTACAGGACGACGACATCGCGATCGTGGGGATGGCGTGCCGATTCCCCGGAGCCCCCGACAAGGAGGCGTACTGGAAGAACTTGTGCGACGGGGTGGACTCCCTCCAACGGCTCGCCCCGGCCGATCTGGCCGAGCGGGGCGTGGAGCCGGCCCTGGCCGGGGACGCCTCCTACATCTGGTCGTCGGGACAGCTCGCGGACACCGAGGCATTCGATGCCCCGTTCTTCGGATACAGCCCCCGCGAAGCAGAACTGATGGACCCTCAGCACCGGCATTTCCTGGAGACCTCCTGGGCCGCGCTCGAGGACGCCGGTTACCGGCCGACCTCGGCACCGGGGAGTGTGGGGGTCTTCGCGGGCACCTCCATGAACAAGTATCTGCTGCACAACATCTTCCGGAGCCCCGCCCTGGGCGGGATGGACGACTGGGACGGCGGGATCCCGCCGGGCAGCAGCCCGGACGCCATGCCGGCCAGGGTCGCTTACAAACTCGGTCTCAGCGGCCCCAGCGTCACCGTGCTCACGGCGTGCTCCTCGTCGCTCACCGCCATCTGTACCGCGGCCGACAGCCTTCAGAACTACACCTGCGACATGGCGCTCGCCGGTGGTGTGGCCATCGAACTCCCGGAGGTGCCCGGCTACCGGGTCCAGGACGGCGGGCTGCTCTCCAAGGACGGTATCTGCCGACCGTACGACGCGGCGGCCTCCGGGTCGGTGTTCGGCAGCGGTGTCGGTGTGGTGGTACTCAAACGGCTCAAGGACGCGCTCGACTCCGGCGACCATCTCTACGGTGTCCTGCGCGGCTGGGCGGTCAACAACGACGGCAGCGCCAGGGCGGGTTATGCCGCGCCCGGTGTGGACGGCCAGGCGGCCGTCATCCTGGAGGCCCTGACGGCGGCCAGGCTGCGGCCCAACGACCTCGGCTATGTCGAGGGGCACGGCAGCGCGACCAAGGTCGGCGACCCCATCGAGGTGCGCGCCCTGACGAAGGCGTTCACCGCCGCGAAGGCCGAGGGAAGCGGCTTCTGCGGTCTTGGCTCCGTCAAGGGAAACATCGGGCACGTGGATGCGGCGGCGGGCGTCGCGGGGCTGATCAAGACCGTGCTGGCACTGACGGGGGACCGCATCCCCCCGACACTCCACTTCGAACAGGCCAACCCGGAAGCCGACTTCGAGAAGTCGCCGTTCCACGTGGTCGCCCGGCCGACACCATGGGCCGAAGACGCGACCCGCCGCGCCGGTGTCAGCTCGTTCGGCATGGGCGGGGCGAACGCCCACGTGGTGCTGGAAGAACCGCCCGCCCGCCCCGGCACACCGCGTACCCGCCCGTACGAACTGATGCTGGTCAGCGCCGGCACCGAGCACGCCGCGCGGGAGGCCGCGAGCAGACTCTCGGACGCCCTGTGGAACACCTCCGAGAACCTTGAGGACGTGGGGTTCACCCTCGCCCGGGGCCGCGAGGAGCTTCCCTTCCGCCGGGCAGCGGTCGCCGGAGACACCGCGGACGGCGCGGCGGTGTGGGCGGAGGGCCGGCGCTCCGAGGTGTACACGGGCGAGGTGCCCGGCGACGGTCCGCGGCCGGTCACCATGATGTTCCCCGGGGTCGGCGACCCGTACGAGGACATCGCGCTGGACCTGTACCAGTGCGAGGAGGTCTTCCGGCGGGAGGTCGACCGCTGCGCGGCCGCGGTGGAGCCGCTGCTCGGCGCCGACCTGCGGGAACACCTCTTCCCCTCCGGCGGCTGGCGGGAACCGTGGAACGGCCGGGTGGGCGGCCGGAAGCCGGAGCCCGACCTGCGGGCCATGGCCGCGGGACGGGGCCGGGACGGCGGGGAGCCCGAGGGACGTACGGTCTTCGACCAGCCCGCGACCTTCGTGCTGGAGTACGCCCTGGCCCGTCAGTTCATGGCCTGGGGCGTTGTCCCCGAGTCGCTGATCGGCCACAGTGTCGGCGAGTACGTCGCCGCGTGTCTGGCCGGGGTTTTCGATGTCTCCGACGCGCTGCGGATCGTCACCGAACGGGCGCGGCTCATCGACCGGCTCCCCACGGGAGGCATGCTCGCGGTGCCCCTGCCGGAGGACGAGGTCACCCCGTATCTGCGCCCCGGTGTGTGGCTGGGCGCGGTGAACGCCTCGGCGCTGTGTGTACTGTCGGGCGACCGGGGGACCTTGGCCGAGGTGGAAGCAGAGCTCCTCGACAAGGGTGTGGTGTGCCGTCGGGTACGCGCCGAGCACGCGTTCCACTCACCGGTCATGGAGGCCATCCGGGCCGAGGTCGCCGAGGTGGTGGATGCGGTGACCCTCCACCCGCCGCGCATCCCGTACCTGTCCGGGGTGACGGGCGACTGGATCACCGAGGACCAGGCGACCTCCGCCGAGTACTGGACCACCCATATGTGTCACACGGTGCGTTTCGCGGCGGGCGTCGAGACCCTGGCGAAGAACCCGCGACGGCTGTACGTGGAGCTCGGCCCCGGTCAGACACTGGCGGCCTTCACCCTGGGCACGGCGAGCGGGCCGGGACTTCAGGACCGGGTGATCTCGGCCTCCCAGTCCTTCCTCAGCACCGGCTCCGCCGTGCGGTCCGTACTCGAAGCGGTGGGGCGGATCTGGGTGGCGGGCGGCGCGGTGGATCTCGTACGTCTCCACTCCGCCGAATCCCGCCGCCGCCGGGTGTCGCTGCCCGCCTATCCCTTCGAGCGCCGCCGGTACTGGGTCGATCGCGTCACCCCAGCGACCCTCCTTCCGGACAAGGCCGTTCGCGCCGATCACGGCGGCGCAGGCACGGTGGCCGCCCCGGCTCCGTACTCCGCGCCGAGGCCGGTGGCGATAGCCGGACACAGTGGTGACGGTGGCAGTACGGAGGAGGTGCTGGCGGCCGCCTGGAGCGAGCTGCTGGGCTATGAGGAGGTCGGCGCGCACGACGACTTCTTCCGGCTCGGCGGCCACTCCCTGCTGGCGCTGCAACTCACCAACAAGCTGTGGAACGACCACGGTCTGCGGCTGCCCTACACCGCACTTCTCGAATACCGGACCATTCACGAGCTGGCGGCGGTGCTGGACAACCGCGGCGACACACCGCCCGAGGCCCGGCAGCCGGCTCAGGTCCAGGTCTCCTCCCACCCCGGGCCGGAGAGCGCCCAGGCCGCGGACCGGCGTACCGTCGTCGCCCGGATCCTGCGCTCCGAGGTGGAGTCGGTGCTCGGCCGCAGGGTGTCCGATGGAGAAGTGCTGGCCCGGCACGAGATACAGCCGGTCAGTGTTCAGCTGGCCATCACACTCAAGCGGGAGCTGGGGATGCCGGTGTATCCGGCCGAGATCGAGGAGCGTCCCGCCCTCGCGCTGCTGGGTACCTATCTCACCGAGCAGTGGACACAGTGGTCCTCGTCCACCGCCGAGCTGTCGCGGGAGGACGAGGACCGGTTCCGGCACGAAGGGCCGAGCACCGACGAGGCGGGATTCATCCTCTCCAGTCCGCGCGCGGGCTCCACACTGCTGCGGGTCATGCTCGCCGGTCATCCGGATCTCTTCTGCCCGCCCGAACTCCATCTCCTGGCCACCAGGCGGATGGCGGAACGCCGTGCGGTGGAGCGCGGGTCGGACCGCAACCAGGGCATTCAGCGCGCGTTCATGGAACTGCTCGACATCGACGCGGAGCAGGCCGCGGCGCGGATCACGGACTACGAGCACGGCAACGCGCACACCGCTTCCGTCTTCCGGAAACTCGTGGGCCTCTCCGGCGAACGGCTCCTCGTCGACAAATCCCCCGGGAACGCCCGCTATCTCGAAACACTGCTGGCCACAGAGGAACTGACCGGTGGGAAGGGCCGGTACGTCCACCTTGTACGGCATCCGTACGCGGTGATGGAGTCGATGGCCCGAAACCGCTTCACCCAGCTGATGGGCGTCGGCACGATGGACGCGTTCGAGTTCGCGGAGCACATCTGGACCCAGTACAACGCGAATATCGGCGAGTTCCTGTCCGGTATCGAGCCCGAGCGCCACTGCGTGGTCCACTACGAGGACCTGGTCCGTGAACCGCGCGAGACCATGACACGTATCTGCCGGACCCTGGGTGTCGAGTTCCAGGAGACACTGCTCCATCCCTATCAGGGGCGCCGGATGCGGGACGGGCTCGGCGATCCCAACTTCCTCCAGCACTCCGCGATCGACCCGACACTCGCGGACGCGTGGCAGACGGTACGGATTCCCCGGCGGCTGAACGCCATGTCACGGCGGCTGGCCGCCTCGTTCGGCTACGAGCTGCGCTGACCATGAGCCGGCGAGGTGCTGTCGGACCTCGTCGGCTCACGGCTGCAGCCGTACTCCACCGAGTGTCCTGGGTACGGGAAGAGTCTCCAGGGCCAGTGTGCCGCCCCGCACACACACGGCGCCCGCGACCGACACCGCGGGGCGGAACGATGTAAGGACATACGGGAGGGGGCTGCCGGAACCCGGTGGCCCCATCACCTGGACCGGCCCCTCGGCCAGCAGCGCCCGGGGGTCGGTCCGCCGTGGTACCAGCCCTTCCCCGGTGGCCTTGACCAGCGCCTCGTACCGGGTCCACGCCGTGTAGAAGGCGGCGGTGCGCCGCCCTTCCATGAGCGAGGACAGCGCCCGCGCCGTCTCCGTACCGAAGAACCGCCGGGCGATCGAGGCGATCTCGGCGGTGGGCAGCGGACGGATCTCCTCCAGGTCGACCCCGAGCGCGCGCCCGTCCGCCGCCACGGCCACCGCGATCACCTCACCCGTGTCGCTCACACTGAATCCGGGACCGCCCGGCAGCGACGGTTTGCCGTGGGCACCGAGCCGGTAGCGCAGGTCTTCGGGCCGGGTCCCCGTCGCCTCGGACAGGGCCGCGCGCCGCAGGGCCCGCGACCGGGCGAACCGGGCACGGGCGTCCCGCCCCAGCCCGAGCGCCCGTTCGCGCTCGTCCCGGGGCAGGCCGAGGAGCAGCCGGTCGGCGGGCAGCCAGTCGCTGCCGGGACCGGCGACCCACACCCTGACCCGGGCACTGCTACGCACTGTCGTACGGGGACCGGCCGGTCCTGCGCGCCGTCCGCCGGCCGTGGCGCCGGGAGACCCGCAGCGCGACCCGGTCGGTGAGCGCCTGGTCGTCGGGGAGTGCGGACCGTTCACCGTCCAGGAACCGCGCGGCCTTGCGTACGGTCGAGTGTTCGAACAGCAGATGCAGTGGAAACGTCCTGTTCAGACGGGACTCCAACCGCGTGTGCACCCGGGCCATCAGCAGGGAATGCCCGCCGACATCGAAGAAGTTCCGGTCGAGGCCGATGCTGTCCACGGCCAGCGTCTCGCACCAGACACGCAGGACGATGTGTTCGGTCGGGGTCAGATCCTCCTCCCGCACCGCCTCGGCGAAGGATTCCAGGACGGGCGGCTCCAGCGCGTTCGTATCGACCTTTCCGGTGGGGGTCATGGGCAGCGAGTCCACCACCGAGACATAGGTGGGCACCATGTACGCGGGCAGCCGCCCGGCCAGCGCCCTTCGTACCTCCGTGCCCGTGACGGCGGTGGCCCCGGAGGACGGTCTGACATGGGCCACCAGTTCGGCGGAGTCGCTGCGCGGGTCGTGGATGACCGACACAACGGCCTGGGCGATACCGGGCAGGCTGGTCAACTCGCTCTCTATCTCGCCGAGTTCGAGCCGCTGCCCGTGAATCTTGACCTGCCGGTCCTTGCGGGCGAGCAGCCGCAGCGTGCCGTCCTCCGTACGACGTGCGACATCCCCGGTCCGGTAGAGGCGGTACGTCCTCCCCTCGTGCTCCTCGGTCCCGAACGCCTCGGCGTCGGCCGCCGTGTTGTTCCAGTAGCCCACACCGAGATGGTCGCTCCTGACGAACAACTCGCCCGACACCCGTACATCCAGTCCGTCCTCGTCGCGGAGCAGTAGTTCGAGCCCCGGCAACGGACGGCCCACGGGGACGACGGAGGTGGTGGCGGTGTCATCGGCGGTCATGAGATGCATCGCGGAGAACCCCGATGTCTCGGTGGCGCCGTACCCGTTGACCAGCAGACAGCCGGCCGGGAACCAGCGGCGGAACAGCCGGATGTCCTGCTGGGTGACGGGTTCCCCGCCCAGCACGATCAGCCGCAGATCGGGAAATGCCTCCGCCGGACCGGTGGACCCGGCTATGTGCCGGAAGACCGTCGGGGTGGAGTGGTAGAGCGTCACCCGCTGCTCCCGCAGCCTGCGGCCCAGGCTGCCCAGGCCGTCGCGGAGCACCGCGATGGGTACCAGACAGGCCCCGTTGAGCAGGGCCGAGTACATGTCGGAGGTCGACGCGTCGAAGCTGAAGGACGCCGTGACACTGTGCCGGTCCGAGGGCGATATACGGAACAGGTTGGTCAGGTTGCGGATGTGGAACAGCACATTGCGGTGACTCTGCAGCACTCCCTTCGGCCGGCCGGTGGACCCGGAGGTGTACAGCAGCGAGGCGCAGGAATCGGGGGGTACCGCGGTCCGCGGCGCGGCGGTGTCCTGGGCGGAGACCGTCACCGCGTCGAGTACGGGGCAGACGTCCGGGATCAGCTCGGCCACCGTGCCCCGGTGCCCCGAGCCGACCACGACGGCCTGGGGCGCCGCGTCCTCGATGATCAGCTCCAGACGGCTCCGCGGATAGGAGGGGTCCAGCGGCAGATACGACTTCCCCGCCATCATCGTGCCGAGCAGGGCGGGCACCATCTCCAGCGGATCGGAGAGCACCAGGGCGATGTGCCCCGGCCCCGGGCCGCAGGCGCGGATCAGCGCGGCGGCGGTATTGCCCGCGAGCCGGGCCAACTGCGCGTAGGTGAGTGTCCCGTTCGCGGTGTCGAGTGCGGTGTGCCCGGGACAGGTCTCGGCGACGACCCGGAACCGGTCGGGAATGGAGTACTCCAGGGCGGACTCGGGGAACTCGACGAAGTCGGCGCGGTCCCCGACCGCCGGTACGGGGACGGCTATGGGCAGTGTGTTCCGCCGGGCCGGAAGGCGGATGTCCCGTACACGTCCGAGGGGTGTGCCGCAGAACACCCCGAGCACTTGAGCGTAGTCGGAGGCGAAGGTCTCCGCAGAGGAGGCGGCGAACACCTCGGGGTCCCACCACAGGGACACCCGCGGGCGGTCGCCCAAGGTGCGGCAGAGCAACTGGAGGTCGCAGAGCGGTGCCGTCTCCGGCAGTGGAAACACCGATACCCGCAGACCATGGACGGTCCACGCGTCACCTGCCTCCCCGAGGGCGGCGTCCCGGACATACGGGGCCGAGGAGAGGAGCGTGGGCAGCAGGAAGCGGTCACTGGTGAAGGCCGCCTCGCACAGGGGCCCCTCTACCTCGCCGAGCACGGCCCAGCGGTCGGTGAGGGGCGTGTCACCGAAGACGGTACGTCCCCAGGCGCGCCGCAGACCGTCGTCCGACTCCCGTATGAGCGTACGCGGTTCGGCGTCCGCCGGCACCTGCCGCCGCATGACGACGGGGTGCGCGGGTCGCACACCACCGGCACCGGCGGCGGCGATCAGGCCCACCCGGAAGTCGGGCCGGCCCGTCCACCGTCGCAGGGTGGTGTCGAAGGCAGCCGACAGCACGGCCTCCGGCAGCACGTCCGCGGCCACCGCTGTCTCCAACACCCTTTCAGCCAGGCCCTGTTCCAGTACGATCCCGGCGCGCTGGCCGGGCCGTTCGCCACGCACAGGACCGGTGGACCGGCGCGCGGCGGGATCGCCGAGTTCGAGGGCCGGAACCCGCTCGCGCAGTTCCCGTTCGTACACCGCCCGGTCACTGGCATCGGCGCATGGCACACCGTCATCGAGCACCCCGGGATCGGTACGCCACCGGGGCGCCCCGACCTCCGGCCGCTCTCGGTGTCCGGCGGGTCTCATCAGCTCTGCCACCGCCGCGCACCACAGGCCCAGCTCCGTCATGCCGCCGGTGCCCGGGGCGCAGGTGATACTGACGAGATGGTGGCCCCCTCCACGGCACCACACCCCCACCCGCACCCATCGGCCGTGCGGGGCGGCGCCGTGCTTCTCGGCCTCCGGGAACAGCGGCTCCGCGTCTCTGCGGGTTTCCTTCGTGACCACTATCCGCGGACCGTTCGGCCCGAATGCCGGGCCGTCCCGGCCGGACAGCGACGGCAATTCCCTGACGAGCCGTTCGCAGTCCAGCCCTCCATGAATCTCCAGCACACGCGTGCGCATTCACTGATCCCTTCGTCCGGGAGCGGGCGCGAGAATTACCTGCGATCCTGACAGAGCCGCAACCCTGGGGGAAGCCCGTCTCGTACACGCTGGGACACACTGCGGAGTTAGGGGGGTGACCGGCGATTAGGGGGTGGTAGGGGAGTCCCCGAAAACAACTTCATCGAAAAAATGAACGGGTGCTGCCCCATTCTGCTGGGATACACCGTCATGGCGGTTTTGTTCACGCACCATATTGAGGGGAATCATGGATCTCTCGATCGGCGGACGCACCGCGGCCATCGCCGGTGCCAGCGGCGGGCTCGGGTACGCCGCCGCGCGGGCCCTGGCCGAAGAGGGGGTGCGGGTTGTCATCTGCGGCCGCGACAAGGAGCGGCTGACAAGGGCGGTGGAGAAGCTGGGTGACGGTGTGTCAGGAATTCTCGCGGATGTCTCCACTCCCGAGGGGGCCACGGACTTCGTCCGCCGCGCACACCTGGAGCTCGGCCGGATCGACATTCTCGTGACCAACGCGGGCGGCCCTCCGGCCGGCACCTTCGCCACCACGGAGGTCGACGCCTATGCTCCGGCGCTCGCACTCAATCTGCTCTCGGTCGTGGCGATGTGCAAGGAAGCCGTCCCCGGCATGCAGGCACGGGGCTGGGGGCGTGTGGTGGGCATCACGTCCATCGCCGTACGCCAGCCGTTGCCCTCCCTGATCCTGTCCAACACCGCGCGCGCCGGAGCCACCGCGTTCCTCAAGACGCTGGCCACGGAGGTGGCTCGTGACGGAGTGACGGTGAATTCCCTGCTTCCGGCGTACCACGACACCGACCGGGTGCGGTCCCTGCACGGCGACCGTATCGGGACTCTGGGCGCGGAGCTTCCCGTAGGGCGTATCGGCCGTCCCGAGGAGTTCGGGGCGTTCCTGGCCTTTCTCTGCGGGGAGCAGTCCGGTTTCCTCACGGGCAACGCCTTCCCGGTCGACGGGGGATTCCATCTCGGGCTGTTCTGACCTGGCCGCGTACGGTTGCGGCCTGCCGTACACCCGTAATCTTTTCTGACATTCTGGAACCCGTGGAAACAGACAGGGGCGGAACCGGTGATCCGCTGTCCGCGACGGTTGACGCGTGGTGCGACGTGATCGACGGAATGGACGGTGTGCTTCAGGCATTCGTCGCCGGGGCGGAGACAACCACCGCCCGGCGCAAGCGTGTTCGTGAGGAACTCCGGGTGGCGCACGACCGCTGGCCCGCCGGCCGGGCGAGGCCACCGTTGTTCGGTGTTCCCGTCGCGGTGAAGGACATCGTGCGGGTGGACGGCCTGCCCACACGGGCGGGTTCCGCGCTGCCCCCGGAAGCGTTCGCAGGGGGACAGGCAGTGGTCGTGGACCGGCTCCGCGCGGCCGGGGCTCTGATCGCGGGCAAGACGGTGACGGCCGAGTTCGCGATGAGCGCACCGGGCCCGACCCGTAATCCGTGTGCCCACGGCCACACACCCGGCGGCTCCAGCAGTGGGTCGGCGGCGGCTGTCGCGGCGGGGATGGTGCCGTTGGCGATCGGCACCCAGACGCTGGGGTCGATGATCCGCCCGGCGGCGTACTGCGGTGTCGTGGGGTTCAAACCGACGCTCCACCGGATCCCCATGACCGGTGTGATCGCCAACGCGCCGTCCTTCGACACACTGGGGGTCTTCGCCGGCGACGTGTCGATGGTGGCGAGGGCGTCGGCTGTCCTGTGCGACAGCTGGCGGCCGGTGGGGGATACCGGGCAGCGGACGCTCCCGGTGCTCGGTGTGCCCGATGGCCCTTATCTGGAACAGGCCGGGGTCGAGGCGCTGGCCGCATTCGAACGGCAGGTGGCGGTGTTGGCGGACGGCGGATTCCCCGTACGCAGGGTGCCCCTGTTCGCGGACTTCGCCCGAGTGTCGGACGACCTGTTCGCGGTGAACCGTTACGAGGCCGCCCAGAGCCATGCCGAGTGGTTCCTCCGGTACGGCCCGCTCTACCGGGAGCAGTCCGTGGCCACGGTCCGCCAGGGGCAGGCGGTCACCCGGGAGCGGTACGAGCAGGGGCTGCGGCGGCGGGAGACGTTCCGTACCGGGCTGTCGGACGCGACGGTGGGCGTCGACGTATGGATCTCCCCGGCTGCCACCGGCCCGGCCCCGCGCGGGCTCGCCGGCACCGGTGACGCCGTCATGTGTCTGCCCTGGAGCCACGCGGGCTGGCCGTCTCTGTCCCTCCCGGCCGGCCGAACCCCGGACGGGCTGCCGCTCGGCTTGCAGTGTGTGAGCCGGGCGGGAAGCGACGAGCGGCTGTTGGACCGGGCGCGGGACATCGCCGCGCGGATCGAGCCGGCCGGTTCCGGCCGGTGACGGCGCGGCGGGGAGTGCCTCGACAGACCCGGACCCGGTCCCTCAACAGGGCGACAGCTACGTGCTGTTGCGAAGATAAGGTGTCCGGTGAAGGGTGGAGGTGGTGGTGTGTCCGAACAGGCTCACGACAAGGAGGCGGCCGGTCCGGATACGACGGCGAAAGCCGTGGCCGATGCTCCGGCCCGGGGCCGGGGGCGGGTGGTCGTGGCACTGATGCTCGCCATGGCGCTCTCCGCGATGGAATCCATGGTAATTTCCACCGTCGTCCCGCAGATCGTCAGCGACCTCGGTGGCTTCTCGCTCTTCTCCTGGCTCTTCTCCGGCTATCTGCTTGCGGTCACCGTCACACTCCCCGTCTACGGCAAACTCTCCGACATCTACGGCCGCAAGCCCGTTCTGCTCTTCGGCATAGTGATCTTCCTGATCGGCTCCCTGCTGTGCGCCGGAGCCTGGGACATGGCCAGCCTGATCGCCTTCCGGGTGGTGCAAGGAGTGGGGGGCGGTGCGATCCAGGGCACCGTACAGACCATCGCCGCCGATCTCTACGGGCTCAAGGAGCGGGCCAAGGTCACCGCCGCGCTGAACAGTGTGTGGGCCGTCTCGGCGGTGTCCGGACCGTTTGTCGGTGGGCTGCTCGCCGGGTACGCCGACTGGCGCTGGATTTTCCTGATCAATCTGCCGGTCGGTGCGCTGGCCCTGATCCTGATCGTCCGGTATCTGCACGAGAACGTTGTCGTCCGTACCCGACACACGATCGACTGGCCGGGCGCCCTCGGCCTGTTCGCCTCCGGTGGGCTGCTGCTGCTCGCCCTGGTCCAGGGTGGTGTCGCCTGGCCCTGGCTCTCCGCGCCCTCGCTCTCGCTCTTCGGAGCGGGAGCGCTGTGCGCCGCGGCGACCGTGTGGATCGAGCGCCGGGCGGCCGAACCGATCATCCCCGGCTGGGTCTGGCGGCGTCGCCAGATCGTCGCGGTCAACCTGGCGCTGTTCGCCTCCGGCGCGGTGGTGACCGCGCCGACCGTCTTCCTGCCCACCTACGCCCAGTCGGTGCTGGGGCTCGGGCCGATTGCGGCAGGACTCGTCCTCTCCGCCATGAGCATGAGCTGGCCGGTGGCCGGGGCGCTCAGCAGCCATGTCTATCTGCGCATCGGCTTCCGTGATACCTCACTGATCGGTATCAGCGCGGCGGTGCTGGTGCTCTGGGCCCTGGTGATGCTGCCCTACGCCGGGCCTGCCTGGCAGCTGACCGCGGTCATGCTGGCGTTGGGAGCCGCTTTCGGTCTGTATCAACTGCCTCTGCTGGTAGGCGTACAGTCGTCGGTCGGATGGGCGGAGCGCGCCACCACCACCTCGTCGGTCCTCTTCTGCCGCCAGCTCGGTATGACCGCCGGAGCGGCTCTCTACGGCGCGGTCGCCAACGCCACCCTGGCATCCCGGCTCGCCGAGGCACCGGTGGACGGACTGCCGACCGATGTGGACGGCATCTCCTCCGCTCTCTCGTCCGCCGGGACGCTGGAGCCGGCCTCCGCCGAATACCTGCGACAGGCCCTCGCGACCGCCATCGACCATGTGTACGTGGGGGCGGCGCTGGCCGGGACGGTGGCGTTCCTGGTGGTCCTCTTCGTAGCACCGCGGCGCTTTCCTGTGCTGGCGGACGACTGAGGCCGAAGGCTACTGACGCTGGGAGGGGGGTTGTTGGTGTGCGGGGCGGTGGCTGACCTGGTGTGTTGCGGGTTTGTTGAGAGGTGGAGTGGGTGGTTCGGGCGGCGAGGTCAGGGGGTTTGAGCTGGGGTTATGTGTTCTTGATGGCGAGGAGTTGGGATTGTTGTAGTTGTCGGTAGCGCGTAAAGGCCCGGTGTGTGTTTGTGCTGGTCAGGGGCCTTTTGCCTGTCTGATGAGTGGGGTCAAGGCCCGCGTCCGGTCGGGCCTCGGCACACGCTTTCAAGGCAGCTCAGACCATAAAGAACAAGCTGAGGCGCCCGAACGTGTCGGTGGGCTCGGTGTCACGGCGGAGGCAGCGGTGACCGGTCATGGACGCGAGGTGTCCGACCTCGCTCCTGAGTTGGGTTCGCCCCGGGTTGCGGCCGTCTGCCGGTGCGGGAGGGCAGGCCTCGGGTGAGGTGGCACCGTGATCCGGAGCGGTGTTCACCTCGCCCGGCCCGGGTGTCCGGGCGATGGCCGAGGGCTGCGCGTCGGTGCCAGCCAACGCCGCCGGGGCGGGCTTGCCGCCCCGGCGGCAGTTGGGACGGCTACCTTGGGCAGCAGTTCCACGTCGACGCCGGATCGTCTGGCGTTGTTCCTGCTGAAGAGAACTGACGTGTCGTTGGCGGCGGCCTGTGGATCAGGGACCATCGAACATGAGGGGCGGGGAAGCGGTGACGGGCGCGCGTAGGGGGGCCTGCCGGGTGGCGGTGCTGGGCGGGGGTGTCGCCGGGTTGACCGCGGCGATGGAGCTGGCCGAGCGGGGCTTTGAGGTGACGGTGGACTCTGGTGCGCAATTCCTGAGGCGGGCCGGTTGGTTGCGGCATGATCGTGGGTGCGGTCGCTTCCCTGTCGTGCGGCCGTGGGAGTGATGCG
>NZ_JBIVMF010000050.1:0-20458 GCF_044752945.1 Streptomyces sp. NPDC088554
CGAACCATCGGCCCCTGCTGACCACGTCCCATCGATCGAAGAACCGTCCTGAACTGCAACAACATGCTCAGCTCGCGAACGAACCGGCGATAACGCCCGGCGTGGGCAAGACCCACATCGCGATCGCGCTGGCGGTCGCCGCCTGCCGGGCCGGCTACTCGATCTACTTCACCAGCCTCGACGATATGGTCCGCAACCTCAAAGCCGCCGAAGCGGCAGGGCGGTTGACCAGCAAACTCCGCTCCTATCTGCGGCCGAGCGTTCTCGTGGTGGATGAGGTCGGCTACCAGCCGCTCGAACGCGCCGAGGCGAACCTGGTCTTCCAGGTGATCTCCAAGCGCTACGAGAAGGGCTCGATCATCCTCACCTCGAACAAGACCTTCAGCGAATGGGGCCAGGTCTTCGGCGACGAAGTCCTCGCCACCGCGATCCTCGACCGCCTCCTGCACCACTGCGAAGTCGTCCCGATCAACGGCCCCAGCTACCGGCTCAAGAACCGCCTCCAGGCCATCGAGCGCGAGACAGACGTGGCCTGACAGGTGGGGACGAAGAAAGGTACGCGACTGGGGAGCTAAGTCCGTACGCCGACAGTAGTCGTACCGCTGCGGGTTCAGCGGGGTGCCGAGGAGCGGGTCGCCGTCGGCGTGCCGGGTGCCGCAGGTGCAGGGGGCGGTACCGGGTTGGTTGTGGACGGGGCCGAAGCCGGGGGCGGTGAGGGTGGCGAAGACGCGGGGGTGGGTGGCGACGGTGGTGGGGACGGTCTTGCCGCCGCGTAGTCCGGCGGCGATGAGCTGGTAGGTGTCGTAGCGGTAGAGGGTGGAGCAGGCGGGGCAGCGGGTGGTGCGGCGGTTGCCGCAGCGCACCAGGAGTTCGCCTGCGGGCAGGTGGCGGGTGTCGAGGTGGTCGAGGATCTGGCCGGTGGCGGTGTCCAGGCGGGTGCGGTGTCCGGTCATGCGGATCGGGCGGGCGCAGCCGCCCAGGGAGCCGATCTGCCGGGCCAGGGGTGCGAGGTGTCCGGCGGCGGCGAGCTTGGCCAGCCTGGCGGTCAACCGCGCCCGGCGTTCCAGGGCCGAGTTCCTGTTCGCGGACGTGTCGGGGCTGGTGGTGAGCGCCGGTGCGGCGAACGCCGTGCTGGCGGGAGTGGAGGTGGTTGCGGGGGTGGGGAGTTGGAGCTGTGCGGGCATGGGGACAGACCTCCGGCAGGAGTCGGGAGAAGAGGAGAGGCGATTGAGGGGCGACCCGGGTGGTCGGCGCACGTGGGAACGGTGCGTGTGACGGCGGGCGCGGGTGATGGGCCGGGGATGTCTGGCCTGGTCAGCGGTGGTGTTCACCAGCGGTGCGTGAAGGTAGCATCGCTTCAAGCGCGCATTCAAGTGCATCCCTCCTCATCTGTTTCGGTGGCCGGTGGGGACGCGGGTACTGTGGCCCCGGTCTTCCGTTTTGGACGGGCCGGATTTCGGTGGTAGAGGCGCAGAGAAGGCGGGGTGACCTGCGGTGACGGTGGGGCGGCGGGGACGTAGACCGGCGGGCGGCACGGTGCTGCTGACGTTCGAGGTCATCGCCGAGGCCCTGCGGGAGCGGATCCGCTCCGGCGGGCTGAAGCCCGGGGACGCGCTGCCGACGCAGGCCGTGTTGATGGCGGAGTACGGGGCCTCCAGCCTGTCCGTGCAGAAGGCCATGGCCCTGCTGAAGCAGGACGGCTACGCGATCTCCCGCCCCGGCAAGGGCGCCTTCGTCGCCCACCCCGACGCCGACGGTGACTCAGGTGACGGGGAGGCGGGGAACACGCCCGTCGGAGGGACGGCGGCGCGCGTCGAGGCACTGGAGTTGGCACTGGCCAAGACGCTCGAACAGCTCACCGCCCTGCGTGCCCGCGTCGAAGCCCTGGAAGCGGGCGGCACCGAGCGAGGCCGCTGACCCGTCGGCCCCTGGACCGCCAGGGAGCTGTGCGTCCAGATTTTCTCTACGCGGTTCAAGGCGGGCTCCGCCCGCTGGAGGTGGCCCGACGTCGCCGACCGACCCAGAGTCAGGCCAGCACCCGAGGTCCGTGCGGGTGTCGAGGATCAGCGGGCAGCCGAGTCGTGGGCGGGTTCGGCCGGTGCCCGACGGGAGCAAGTTGTGCGGTAAGCGTTGCTTACCCCGAGCCCCGGCCAGCCGGAGCAAGTTGTGGGGTAAGGACTCCTTGCACCTTGCGGAGCAAGTTGTCGCCTGCGACCGTCCTACGGTCGGATCGCTGGCAGGGTCGGCCAGGGGTCCGACCCTCCGTTTCCATCGCCGGGCCCGCCGAGGGCGGTGTCCGACGCCGCCCTCGGCTCTGCAGGGCAAGTTGCCCGCCGACCCGCCGACCGCTCCTGTGCCGAGCGACCAGACCGTGCGCAAGCCCGCCGAGTACCGAGACGCCCGCAATCAGCAGATCCGAACTCGGCCCCGCGCGATCGGGACGATCAGGACGCCAGCAGCTCGGCGACTTCGGGAACGTCGCGGAACGCTCGCAGCCGGTCCAGCACGATCCGTGCGCGCTCGGTGGTGCGTTCGCTGCCGCTCTGCCCCAGGGCGAGCATCCGGCCAGCGGTCCTGGCTGCGGCCTCGGGCTCGTTGGCGTCGGCGTAGGCCACGGCCAGCCAGGACAGGTACAGCGCCAACTCCCTTGCGTGACTGGCGTCGTAACGGCCCAGGACGTCCGTCAGCAGCGGTACGGCACGCAGTGGCCGGTGCAGCTCGGTGTAGACGCGGGCCTCCATGGCCTGGAGTTCCCCGGCGTCCATCCAGTACAGGTACGACGGTGACTCGGTGCCGGCCGAGTCCTGGGCCAGGGCCTCGCTGGCTTCCCCGAGGGCATTCATCGCAGGGCGGTCCTGGCCGGCGCGAGTGTGCGCCCAGGCCACCCGATCCAGGTACAGCGCGCGGGCTTTCGCCGGAGCATCGGGACCAGCCTCCTCCACTGCGGCGGCAGCCAGGTCCACCGCGTCGGTTGCCCGTCCGGTGTTGCTCCACTGGTAGGCCAGCGAGCCCGCGACGTTCCCCGACAGCACGCCGTCCCCGGCGCCACGGGCGGCACTGATCCCGAGTCGGTAGATCCGCTCCGCCTCGGCGTGCTCGCCCGCGTCGGATGCGACCCAACCGGCGATCTGCGCCAACTCGCCAATCGCCCGTAGCAGTTCGCGGCCCACCTGCTCGGTATGGGTGCCCTCGCGGTAGAGCGTGACCGCCGCCCGCAGTTCCCGCAGGGCCGGGGCGATTAAGTCCTTCCCGTACACCACATCGTCGGCCAGCCGCAGGCCGTGCACCCGGTGGACCAGGTCGGTAACCTGCCCGGCACCGATCCGACGGCCCGTACGGGCGCTCAACGGGGACAGCGGATCGCCCTCGGGCAGGAAGTCGGCCACGGTCAACACGCGCGGCGCGGACTCGGGGGGCTGGACTACCTTCGCCGCTTCCAGCAGCTCGCGGGGAACCTCCAGCACCAGCGCCAGGAAGGGCAGCCACTCCCGGGGGGACCGAGTGCCGATCTCCCAGCGGGACACGTCGTTTCGCGTCGGAGGAACGCGCCCGGGAGCAGCCTCGGCCAGCGCCTCGGCCAGCCGCCGCTGACTCCAACCGCGCGCCAAACGCAGCCGCCTGACCAGTTCCCCGACCGTCTCCCGCACCAAGCCAGCTTGGCAGACACAGAGGCAGACACGCTGGCTACTCCGCAAGGTTCGCGCCAAAGGGGACCCTGATCAACAGCCACAGCGGAGCCGACCACGGGCGGGCACGATGAACCAGAACAGCAGCCGAGCGGAACGCCTGCCTCATCGGAGTGCGGAGTCCGCAGGGGAGGGGCCTCGGTTGCTCCCTTGGACCACCCCGGACGGGAACCCCTGCTACCTGAGCACCAACGGCAGGGGCTACCTCTCGACCCTCGCCGACGACATCGAAACGGTGCAGATCGGCATGGGTGAGGAACTGTTGGAGTACGCCCGAGGCGTCCTGGCACCTGGAACGCTCGTGCGGCCAGCCGTCGAATACCGCTGGCTGGCCTGCCGGCTGACCGAGGCCCTGTCGGATGCCCTCAGAATCGCGGACTCACGCGGGCAGCGCATCTCCGCCCCGCAGGAGGCGACCGAGGGTGCCCGACCTGACGAGCACAACTGACGGCCAAGTCCGCGACACCACCACGGCGGTAGACCTTCGAGACCCGATGACGAGATAGAGGCAAAGGACCACACTGATGGGGACGACCACCCGCTACCGGTTCCGCGAGTACAACGTGACCACCGACCCGGACCCCTTGGCGCTGCCGACCTTCGAGGCGCTCTGCGTCACCGGCGAAGAACAGGACTGCGCTGCCGCGTCCGGCGAGCTGCACACACCCGATGAGCTGACGCGCTGGATCGCCGGACACTGCGCGCAGACCGGCCACCAGTCCTATCGGCAGACCACCCACACCATCGTCCGTGCCGAGCCCGGAGCGTGGCAGTAGGATCACGCGCGCAGCCGATGACAGCACAACTGGTCTATACCTCTGACGGCAGTAGCGACGGCAACAACCACGGACTTCAGCGCACATCCACGGACATCGACGGACCGTCAAACCACCGTTGACCTGCGAAAAAGCAGGTGGAGAGGGGTCGCGTAGCACACGTACTATGTGCTGGCGGGGGCGACGCCGGTTCTGGTACACAACTGCGGCGGCGGGGCTGCCGACCTAGGTCATCTGACCGATAGGGCCGACGACTTGCATTCTCTGATTCCGTCAGGCGGCCAGCGGTACAGGACTACCGGGGTGTTGCACGCCGACGGCGTTGGTGGAGGCATTGATCTGTCTGCTGTTGGAGCGAGGAGTAACCTCACTCTGATCCAAAGGGCTGATTCTCTTGACGCTGGAGAATTGGCTATATCGATGAGTAATGGTGCGCATGCTGAAGTGAAGCTAGTAACTGCAGCTCAGCACCTAGGTCTTAGTCCTGGTGGGATTGCAGCCAGTAGGCCTTTCTGTCCTGCTTGTTCTCAGTTCCTGACAAACCAGGGTGCGACACTTGTGAGCCCTAGGACCGCTCTCTGGCTTCCGCCCGGCGTAAGGTAACTCTCGATCGTGGCGGCATCGGAAGGGGTGCAAATGCTCACAAAGGAAGAGATTGGCCGGATCGAGGCAGCGTGTGGCGAGCTGGCCCTGGAGAGAGTCTTCGTGCTCTCTCTGGCCGCAGCCCACCGGACTCTTCCCGTCTATCAGGCGTACAGCGAGGCCCACGCTGAGCTGGAAGGATACGGATTGGTTCACGATGGCCTGGTGGGGGCGTGGCGAGTTCTGCGCGCCAGGCCGGGCGCCTCTGCCATCGAACTTGCTCCCAGGCTTGAGGCTGCGATCAGGAGTGCAGAGTCAGACCTTGAGTCGATCAACACGGTTGATGAATTTGGCCTCGCGCAAGCTTTGACTGTGGAGTCAATTTCTGCCGCGACTCTGGCGTTGCGCTCCTACCTCGAAGAATCGCGAAGTGGCGCATTCAATGCCGTTATTGGCGCTCTTGAGGTTGATTCTGTTTGGGCGGAAGGCGAGGCCGAACGTCCAGGCGCCGAAGGCGACGTTTCGTGGGACAGGTTGATGACTCACTACGGGCAGCAAGTGCGGGATATTGCCCTCCTGTCTGGTGCTGATGAGTCTGACAAGAAGCTCCTGTTCCGTGATGTTGCGATGCGCGCCGAAAGGGAAGGTATGCCTTTCCTTGTCCGGATGAGGGAATTGGTGTCGACCACGACCCCTTGATCTCATAGGGGGTCGTGAAAGACCGCGCATTTCATCAACAAAGTGCCCCGCCGGATTGATTCCGGCGGGGCACTTCGGCTGTTTGACGGCAACGGTGACGGCAACGTCAGCGGACGACGGCTGTGACGGATGGGTTGTCGGGGTTGTCGTCGGTTGATGTGAGGACGCCTCCGAGGGTGTCGATGGCTTGGCGTTGGAGGCGGAGTCGGACGTGGGCGCAGACGTCGGCGGTGACGCCGATGTGGGCGTGCCGAGGAGCTCCTTGATGACGAGTTCGACGCCCTGTTCGAGGAGCAGGGCCGCGGTCGAGTGCTGGAGGTCGTGGAAGCGGATGCGGCGGATCCTGGCCTGGCGGAGCAGGGTGTTGAAGTGCCGTGTGAGGGTGGACCCTTCGATCGGGGCGCCGTCGAGGTCTCGAGCACCGAGTACCGCTGGATCGCCTGCCGACTGCCCGAAGCCCCCACCGACGCCCTCCGGGTCGCCGACTCCCGCAGCCGGCGCATCCCCGATCCGGACGAAGCAGCCGACGATGCCTG
The DNA here is from genome assembly GCF_044752945.1 of Streptomyces sp. NPDC088554. Classification (NCBI taxonomy): domain Bacteria; kingdom Bacillati; phylum Actinomycetota; class Actinomycetes; order Kitasatosporales; family Streptomycetaceae; genus Streptomyces; species Streptomyces sp. NPDC088554. The sequence goes on from NZ_JBIVMF010000050.1 coordinate 6,280, forward strand.
ACCCGGCAACTACCGCCGCACCCGGCCAGGACGCCACGCGTGGGCGCTACCGGTTCCGCGAGTACCACGTGACCACCGCCGCCGACCTCATAGCACTGCCCGCCTATGAGGCGCTCTGCGTCACCGGCGAAGAACACAACTGCGGCGCCGAATCTGGCACCCTCCACACCCCGGACGAGCTGACCCGCTGGATCGCCCAACACTGCGCCCGAACCGGCCACCAGCACTACGAGCAGACCATCCGCGCCATACTCCGTGCCGAGCCCGGAGCGCGGCAGTAAAGTCCCCCTGCCCGGGAGTAACGGCCCCGGACTCCCTGACGGCAGTAGCGACGGCAACACCCACGGATTCCCCCGCACAACCACGGACACCAGCGGAACCCGAAACCACCACTGATCTGCGAATACGCAGATAGAGAGGGGTCGCGTAGCACACGTACCATGTGCTGGCGGGCGAGACTCCGATACTTGTTCACAACAGCAACTGCGATGTCCCATCCGGATCTCTCCAAGGTGAGAAGCTCGCGCAAAAATTGCGGCTCGAGTCGGCGAACTCGCCTTTCACTGGGAGTGGCCAACTAACGCCTGATGCGATCTCCGGTTCCAGGTTGGCGATGCCTGGAACGAAAATGGGGAACAAGGAACTTCAAGCTCGATTCGCAGAACGCGGAGGTGCTTCACAATGGGGCAAGTACAGCACCGAGACGAATAAAAGCCCGTACGGTGATTATCAAGTGCACTACTACATGAACCGAGTTTCGGGCGAGGTCATGTACGACTTCGACTACAAGGCCGTCATGAACCGCAGAGGGAGCGCCCCGTGAAAGTGAAGTTCACCGGCGTCGAAGGTCACGAGCAGAGTGTTCGTCAGGGGGCGGATGCCCTGCGTCAGGGGCGGGTGTACGTGGTCCTTGAGGCGTACTGCCAGACGGAAGGACCGAACTACTTCAGGATCGAGTTCCGTAGAGGCGAACTTCCGCCCCTCTTTGACTCGCGACTCTTCGAAGTAGTCGACTCAGAGGTGCATCCATCGTGGACGGTATCCACTGAGTGGGACGGATCGCTCACAATGGCTCCTACTGCCTGGCAAGTTCCGGGTTTCTGGGAGGAGTTCATGGATCATTCCCCAGCCGCGATCGAAATCTATGAGCTTGGCAGAGATGCCCTGATGCTGGGGTCTGAATAGCTAGGGCTTCCATTCTGGTCGTGTCCCACGACGTGGTGTAGAGGATCAATCGCTACGCGTTCCGGTTCGAGGCCCACGGTGATCTCTGTGGATGCGGCGGCCCACGAAGCGTCCCGGTGAGGCGGGTTGGACGCCCGACAGGGTGGGGCCACCGCCACTGACGTGCGGATTCCGGCCACTTGATCCCCTACACCACCTGGCGGGACACCATCTCCATTCTCGATTTCGGATCGGCGGAGAACGTGATCCGGTGCGGTGCCGCGAGACTGCGAGCGCACCGCCTCGCGGTGGCTATATAGGTGGCGCCTTTTTCTTCCGGCAAATCTGGAGCCCCGACAGGTGACGCCTGTCGGGGCTCCAGTGCTGTCCAACGGCAGTAGTCGACGGCCACGTCAGTGGACAAGGGCGGCGCAGGGTGGTGGGCCGTCGCCGTTTCGGCTGACCGTCCCGATGATCGAGGTTAGATTCGATTTTGGCAGATCTGGAATACCCGGACGCGGCGATTTGCATCATATACCCGAAAGAAGGATGTCCGGCGCACACATATCCAGAACTGGGCGAGAAACCTCTATCGGTTTCCCTTACAAGGTGGAGAGCCGTCCTTGAAAAAATAAATTCTGGAAGCCTCTCACTTGCTATGGAATCAATGAAGATTCGAGATCAAGTCCAGTCGGCCTTGGGTTCAGAAACCCGGGAGCTATTCTTGCGCACGCTCGGACATCATCATCGGGATTTCGGCGCGCGAGATCTTCGCCACCGGAAGACCGGACGGCCTGAGCAAATCCCGCGCCTACAACGATATAATGATCGCTTTTTGGTCACAGCTCGACGTTTCCAAGTCGGTAGACACCGCAGGATATCCGGACTCAGCTTTCCTGCAATCCTCTTGAGTAAGGCCGATACCGGAGGCGTGCGATCGCACCTGCGGAGTGCACTTGAGAGCGCACCGGCCTTCACCGATTCAATCAAACCACAAATAAATAAATCTGCTTGGATTTGAATAAGAAGGACAAGAGGGGGATCATAGAATAGATGACTAGGCCAAGCGGAGCGGATGAACGATCGACCGGTCGAGAGAAATCAAAGCCGATGGAAATTTTCAGGTAAATCGAATCATATCTCCAGTTCTAACAGCGCCGCCCCGAGAGCCCGACTCTCGGGGTTCAGATTCAACGGATCATTCAAAGAGAGTCCCGCGTTTTACCGCACCGATGAACGAAGACCAATTATCCGCCGGAAAGACAAGAACTGCACGGTGCGGATTCTTGCTGTCACGTATGACGCGAACTTCCGTGCGGTCGGCTATCTCAATACAGTCGCCGCCACCGGAGCCGCCACCGCTGTAGCTGCTCTTGCGCCATATGACATTGTCGAGTTCGGAGGCAAGCACGATATACACCTCGGCTTCTTTCGGTTACAGCTCGCGCCTGACCTGGCGGATCAGGTCGAGGCTGGCAGCAGGTCCCAGCGCGGCTGATCGCAGCGTATCGAAGGCGAGCGTATAGGAGCGGGTCTCTTCGGGGGTTTCCATGTGGAGGGTCCCCGTGACGTGTTCGATGCACACCACGTCGGAGAAGGCGGGTGTGGGGAAGCCGAACATGACGAAGGCTCCGATCAGCCCTACATGGGCGCCCGTGCCGAGCGGCAGTACCTGGATCTCGATGCTGGGGCGCTCCGCGAGGTCCAGGAGATGGTCGAGTTGTGGTCCCATCACCTCCTTGCCGCCCACCTGGCTCCGCAGGGCGGCTTCGCCTTCGATGACACAGATACGCGGCGGTTCGTCACGCTCCAGGACTTCCTGGCGGTGCATCCGCGTGTCCACGAACACGTCCACGCGCTTGCTGCTGAGCATCTCGGGGTTGGCCCGGTAGAGGGTGCGGGCGTAGTCCGGGGTCTGGAACAGCCCCGCGATCAGGAGCGGTTGGTACGAGCGGATGTAATCCGCCGTCTGTTCGTAGTCGATGTGGTCGGCGTACGAGGGAAGCGTCGCCCCAAGGTTCCGGGTCCAGCCCCGCTCACCGCCCCGCCGGGCGAGGCTGAGCAAGTCCTCGACGAACCTCGGATCCTCGACCTCGTAGAACATGAGCAGGTCGCGCAGTTCACCCAGGGACATGCCCAAGCGCGCGTTCTCGATGCGGCTGATCTTCGAGCGATGACAGCCGATGCGGTCGGCGGCTTCCTCCGGCGACTTGCCTGCTGCTTCCCGGAGCCTGACGAGCGTGGCAGCGAGCCGACGCCGTCGGATAGTTGGCCGTGGTTCGGCCATGAGTTTGACCCTTCGCACTGGCGATTCACCCGGAGTGGTTCGATCGGGCAATCTTGGAACATTTTCTGTTGGGCTTGGTTGCGCTAAGGATCCTTGTGGGAGCACTCTGTTTCCAGTTGCCCATCGTGGTGAGTCAATCACGTTGGGTGCAACCCGTGGTGGGCGGAGCCACTGCGCGCAAAACCCCCGCGACCGCGTGAAGGGCGGTCCGGGGGCGTGGCCAACGCTGTGAAGGAGCGTCAACAAGTGGATTTTATCGTCTGTCTCTTCGGGTCGCTGGTGCGACTCGTCTTCCCCGGCGCGTGGCGCCATCGGTCCCCTGTGGTGCCGTGCGCGGCACCCCCCGGGCGCCGGTCCGTGGTGGTCTTCGCGGTGGCCGCACGGCCCGTGTTGCCAGGGCCGTGCGGGCGGGCCGAGTTCGAGCGGTGGGAACGTGCCGCGCGGCGGCGGGAGTTGTGGTCCGCCTCGCAGGATGCGGGGGTGGCCTGATGGAGGACAGCCAGAGCAGCGGCAGCCGCCCCGTCGTACTGCGGTGGAGTCGGCATCCGAGCTGTGTGGGGCTGGCGCGGCTGGAGTTGCGGAAGGCGTTGGCCCTGTGGGGGATGTCGGCGCTGGAGGATTCCGCGTTGCTGATCCTGTCCGAGCTGGTCACCAACGCCGCCCGGCACGCCCGGGTGTCGCAGGGGCGGGAGATCGAGACGCGGTACGCGGTACGTCCCGGGGGCGGGCTCCGTATCGAGGTGCACGACGCGTCGGCCGAGCGACCGCGACAACGGGCGCACGATCCCGAGGCCGTCGACGGCAGAGGGCTCGTCATCGTGGACGCGCTCGCGGACGCGTGGGGCGTCGGTGAACGGAACGGTCCGGGCAAGGTCATCTGGGCGGAGCTGTCCGAGCGGGCCAGGCCGTAAGGGCCGGGGCCGGGGCGCGTCCGGGCGAGATGTGCGGAGAGCGGCCCGGTTGTTGTGTGGCTGGTTGCGTTCCCAGCCACACAACAAGGGCCCCGAAACGGTGTCCGCCCCCGACCCCAGGGCCGGACACCGTCCGCGTACGTCAGCGCTTCCGTACGTCCCCCCTGCCGCAGGCCACCCCGTCGCCGTTCGGGTCCAGGCGCAGGGGGTCGTCCTTGCCGTTGACCTTCAGACGGCCGTATTCATGGGTGGCCAGCCAGGCGCAGCGGGCTTTGGTGGTGGGGAGGGTGGCTGGGAAGACCGTGGGGACGCAGACGTTGGCCGAGCCGTAGTGGCGGTCGCAGCCGGCGATCTGCGGGGAGACCGGGGTGGAGGCGCGTTTCTTGCCCGGGGTTTTGGCGGGCCTGGCCAGGTCGCCCGCGAAGTCGTGGATGTGGGCGGAGTCCATCGCCTCGGCCGCCAGGGCCGGCGGGCCGCCCAGGTGGACCCATTCGGCGATCGAGGGGACGCCGTTGGCGTCGACCGCGAAGAGCATGTACCAGCCGGGCGGGGCCAGGTTGGGGTTGCTCGTGACGTTCAGGTCGATGTTGTCGCCGTCCACGGAGAGCGGCAGGTCCACGAAGCGCTGGTTGGGGTCGGAGGAGTGGGTGACGGCCGCCGGGCGGATCAGCTCGGCCTTGGCGATGGGACGGTCGACGGTGATGCGCTGCGTGTCGCCGTACAGCCACTGGTTGTCGATGAGCGAAGTGATCCGCGGGCGCGGCCCCTTGAGGAGGTACGGCGGGGTGTAGAGGGAGACGTGGTGGTTCCAGGTGCCGTTGCCCGGGTTGTCGCCCGTCGTCATCACGCGGCCGTCCGGCAGCAGGAACGCCGAGGAGTGGTAGCCACGGGCCTCGGGGTCGGGGGCCACCGGGTCGAAGGTGTCGGTCGCGGGGTCGAAGATCGACGACTCGTACACCGGGTTGGCGCGGTTGTGGAGCGCGCCGCCCGTCTCCAGGACCTTGCCGTCCGGGAGCAGCACGGCGGAACCGTACATCTTGCCCTGCGCGCCGGTCTGCGGCTGCGGTCCCGCACCCAGGTCCACGGTGCCCTGGGGGAGCAACGGCCCGTGTACGTATGACGGGTTGGGCTGTTTCAGGTCGATCAGGTCGGTCAGTCTGTTCGCCGCCGGGTTGGAGTCGATGTTGCCGCCGCCGATCGTCAGCACCCGCTGGTCCTGGGCGGGCGGCAGCAGGACGCTCGCGGACTGGTCGCGCTCGTCCTTGTTCTGGAGCCCGGGGACATCCGTGACGGTGTTGGCGTCGTAGTCGTAGATCGAGGAGCCCGTGCCGGGCGTGCCGTTGCCGAAGACATGGCTGCCCGAGTAGAAGAGCCGGCCGTCCTGCATGAGGATCATCGACGGGTACAGACCCCAGTACGACCAGGTCTGGTTGACCTGCCAGAGCGGCAGCCACCTGTTCTCGGTCGCCGACCAGCGCTCCGCCGTCACCGAGCCGCTGGAGTCCTCGCGCAGTCCGCCGAAGGACATCACGTCGCCGTTGCCCATGATCGTGGCCGACGGGTACCAGTGCCCGTCGTTCATGTCATTGGTCCTGCTGTACGTCTCGGTGGCCGGGTCGAAGACGTACGAGTCCTTGTAGCCCTGGTAGCCGACCGTGCCGTCCGCGGACGGATAGCCCTTGTTGCCGCTCATCACCAGGACCCGGCCGTCCGACAGCTGGACATGGCCCGAGCAGAACATGTCGTCGGGGGTCGGGATCGTACGGTACGAACCGTTCGCCGGGTCGTACACGGCGGAGGTGAACGTCCCCGCCTCGAACATGTCGGTGTCGTTCCCCGAGCCCGCGATCAGCAGGACCTTGCCGTTGTTGAGCACCACCGAGTGCATCGAGCGCACCGGGTTGTCCGTCGGCAGTACGTCCCATCTGCCGTCCGCGCACTCCTGCGCCGTGCCCGTGCACACCGGGTCGACGGGGGGCGGGGCGACCTCCTCCATCACGTAGTCGTCGGTGGTCACACTGCCTGTGCCGTACACCGACACACCCCAGCTGATCCGGTCGGTGCCGGGCGGGACGGCGGGGGTACGGACCTCCGCCTTCTGGTAACCGGCGCTCAGGTCAAGGGTCTTGAGGTCGGTCCAGTACTGCCAGCCCGTCGTGGTGTCATGGCGGAAGAGGGTGACGGACGCGTCCGGGGTGGTCGACTTGTACCAGAGCGACAGGTCGTACTGGAGCCCCGTCGACACCCCGGGCGCACACGCCGCCGACTCCGTGACCAGCGCCTTTCGGTCGCCGTCGACCCGCCGGGTCAGCTCGACCTTGAGCGCCTTCGTACCGGAGTGCGCGTCGGCGACGACATCGAACGTGAAGTCGTTGTCCCCCCAGCCGGACCGCTCCCAGCAGTACGGCATGCCGTCGGCGCCCGTGCCCGCCGTCTCGAACCCGGCGTTCTTGATGAGGTTCACCCCGGCGACCGCCGGGGTCCGGGCGCCGAGGAGCAGGCCGCCGGTGAGGGCCGTGACAGCGAGGAGGGCCGTACGGCGGGAGACGCGGGTGCGGGTCCTCCTGGGACGTCTCACCGGACCGCCTCGCTCTCGATCCCCGCCCCGATACGCTCCCCCGGCGCCCCGCCGCCCCGGCGGACCACCGAAGTCGGCTTGTCCATAAGAGACTTCCGCTTCGGCAGATACACCAGCGCCTCCGTCCCCGCGAACCGCAGCACGAACGTCGCCAGCAGCCCGCACACCGTCGCGGACATCGCCCCCATCCCGAACTGCGACACGAACAGCGCGATCAGGGGTATCCGCAGCAGCAGATCGGCGTTGGCCAGCAGCGCGAACCGGGTCATCCGGTCCGCCCAGTGCCGGTGCGCCCGGCGGTTGCGGAAGAGCAGCGCCTCGATCAGGAGGAAGTTCCACACCACCCCGAACTGGTTGGCCAGCACCTCGGCCGGCAGATAGTGCATCCCGGCGCCCGTCAGCCCGTACAGCGCCAGCAGGTTCGGTACGAAGCCGGAGAGCCCGATCAGTCCGAAGGCCACCATCCGGGCGGCCGGGGCGGCGGTCCGCAGCTCCACCAGGTGGCGCAGGAAGCGCAGCCCCTCCTTGGCCGAGGACTTCGACTCGCCCGCGAACCTGTCGCGGAAGACGAACGGCACCTCGGCGGGGCGGCCCGGCCCGCACCGGACGGCCAGCTCCAGCAGGATCTTGTAGCCGAGGGGGCGCAGCGCGTCGGCGGTGACGGCGGAGCGGCGGATGGCGAAGAAGCCGCTCATCGGGTCGCTCATCCCGCGCAGTCCGCGTGGGAAGACGGCCTTGGCCAGCCAGGTCGCGGCGCGCGAGACAGCGACGCGGTAGCCGCCGGCCAGTCCGGCGCGGCTGCCGCCGTCGATGTAGCGGCTGGCCACGACGAGATCGGCGGACGCCCGCTCACCGGCCTCGACGAGGTCGGGTACGAGCGCGGGCGGATGCTGGAGGTCGGCGTCCATGACGACGATCCACTCCGAACCGGCCGCCTTGAGTCCCTCGACGACCGCCCCGCCGAGTCCGCCCTCGGGCGTGTCGCGGTGGATCACATTGACGGGGAACGGGCAGTCCTGCGCGGCGGAGGCGATCACGGCGGGTGTGTCGTCCGTCGAGTCGTCGACGAAGAGGACCTCGCAGGGCAGCCTGGCGGGGACGGCTTCGGTGAGCTGGCGGAGCAGCTCCCGTACGTTCCCCGACTCGTTGAAGGTCGGGATGATGACGGTGACGGCCCCGGGCTCGGCGACGGCCCCCGACTCCAGCTCGGGAAGGCCCACGGGCCCCGGAATCCCCGGGAGCCCCGGAATCCCCGGATGGTTCCGGCCGTTTCCCGGCCCCGGCTCCCCGGCCCCGAGGGAAGGTAGTTCGCTCATCGCTCATCGCCTCCCACGATCCGCCGGATCTCGATCCGGTCCTCGCCCTCGCCGAAGACGGCGACGGTGTTCGAGTGTGTGAGCGCGTCCCGCACCGTGGGCAGGTCGCGCGCGTCGCGCCGGACGGTCGGGGACGCGACGACGTAGTCGAGGTCGCGCCAGCCGTCCGGCAGGGTCTTGGTGACGGCCGGGTCGAGGTCCGCCTTGTAGAACCAGATGACGCCGAGCCCCGGTTCGTACCCGGCGTGCACCAGGTCCAGCCAGAGGGCGTCGTCCACCAGCACCCGGGCCCCGGCGGGATCGGGAACCTCCTTCGCCATCCAGGAGGCCGCCGCCCGGTAGGGGGCGTTGGCGTCGGCGGTGAGGGCGGTGCGGTTGCCGTCGTACCACTTCGGTACGGCGAGTACGGCGGCGGTCGCCGCGAGGGCCGCCAGCGCGGTCCAGCGCACGGCGGTCACCTTCCGGGGCTCCCCGGGGCGGCGCCCTTTGCGCAGGACGGCGTGGGTGACGCTGGCCGCGCCGCCCGCCAGGACCAGGGCGAGGAAGGGCAGCCCCTGGATGACGTACATCGCGGGCAGATAGCCGGACGGGCGCAGGGCCACGGCGGTGAGGATCAGCACGGCGAGCGCGGGCCCGGCGAGCGCCCGCGCGGTGACGGACCAGCGCAGGGTGGCGATCAGCAGGACGGCGCCCGCGATACCGCCGAGCGGCAGGATCCGGTCGTAGTACAGCCAGGACTGGAGGACTCCGTACGAACCGGTGCCCTGGTCGAGGACGAAGCCGGAGCCGGGGCGGCTCATCTGGTACGTGATGCCGTCCCAGAGGGAGACATGGCCGCCGCCCGACACCATCTCGCCCTTGAGCAGGGCGAACAGCGGGTAGGACAGACCGATCAGCACACAGGCGGTGATGGCGCCGGTCAGCGCGAACTTCCGGGTATCACGGTGGCTGTGGCGCCACATCGTGACCAGCAGGGCGGGGAGGACGACCAGCATCGTCTCCTTGGTGAGCACCCCGACGGCGGCGGCGAGGCCGGCCGCGAAGTGGTGCCACAGATGCCGGTTGGGCGAGGCGGCCAGGCAGAACGCGAGCAGCGTCCACATCACCGCGATGTTGTCGAGGAAGATCTCCCGCTGGAGCACCACGGAGAGCGGCGAGAGCCCGAACAGGAGCATCGCCAGACCCGCCGCCCAGCGCGGCAGCCACAGCCGCCTGGCCAGTACGTAGACGAGGACCGCGCTGGCGGCGCTGACCAGCAGCATCACCACGCGCATCGAGGCGACGGTCATGGAGTCGGGCGCGAGGAGCGAGGGCAGCCAGGTCAGGAACGCGATCTGTATCCAGCCGAGCGGCGGATGGTCGTACCAGTACGTGTAGTGGGCGAGCCCGCGGCCCTCCTGCACCGCCCATGCCTGGGCGAGGTAGGTGCCCTCGTCGTCGCTGAGGGTCGGGTAGTGCTGGATGTTCCAGCCCTGGACGATCATGATCGCGACCAGGAGCACGCCACAGAGGATCAGATCGGCGCGGGAGCCGCGGAAACGTATGACGGGGCGGGCGGTGAGCGCGGTCTTCCCGGGCCCCCCGGGGCCCTCCGTACCGTCCGGTCCAGGGCCGCGCTGCACGGGGATGGCGGGTCTCGGCCGGGCGTCGTCGGCCGGTTCCGTCGTCACCGCGGGGAGGGTGGAGGTCACGCGTGGACGTCCTCTCGGGTGAGATGCGCGCCGACATGGCTGGTCAGCTCCCAGTCGCTGCGGCCCCGGTGCTCACGCCAGACGGCGCGGATGGCCGCTCCGGCGAGGAACACCTGGTAGAAGGGGCCGCCGATGACGAGCTTGAGATAGTGCGGGAGCCGGACCCGCAGGCCGTACTGCTTGCCGAAGTCATGGAGCCCGACGACCTCGAAGACGAAGGTGACCGTGGCGGTGACGAGCGGCAGGAAGGTGATGAAGGCGACGGTCACGGGTACGTCGAGGAACAGCGCGACGCATACGTTGAGCGGGATGATCAGCCCGGTGAACGCCTGGAGGAACGGCGTCATCAGGGTGTAGCGGGCGAGCATCCGCTGTCCGCGCGTGGGCAGCTGCCGCCAGTCGTTCTTGCGGTAGACCTGAAGGAAGCCCTGGTTCCACCGGGTGCGCTGCTTGAGCAGCGACATCAGCGAATCGGGGGTCTCCTCGCGGGTCACCATGTCGGAGTCGTACGCGACGACGACCTTCTTGCCGACGCTGGAGAGCCGGACGCCCAGGTCACAGTCCTCGGCCAGGCAGTTCTGGTCCCAGCCGCCGGCCTCGCGCAGGACATCGGTCCGTACGAAGACAGTGTTGCCGCCGAGCGGGATGAAGCCCTTCTGGGCGTGCAGATGGAGCCTGCTGCGGAACCAGAAGAAGTACTCCAGGCAGTTGCGCAGGCTGTACCAGCTGGAGTGGAAGTTGATGAGCTGGACGCCGCCCTGGACGACATCGGCGCCGGTGGAGCGGAAGGCGTGGTCGACATGGGTGAGCAGCTCGGGGTGGACCTGGTCCTCCGCGTCGAAGACCCCGACGACCTCGCCCGTGCAGTACGGCAGGGCGGTGTTGAGCGCCTTGGGTTTGTTCTTCGCCTCGTGGGTGTCGACGACGACGCGGACCCGGTCGGGGGAGCGGACGGCGGCCCGCTCCGCGACTTCGGCGGTCTCCGGGTCGTCGTGTCCGACGATGACGATGATCTCGAAGCTGGTGTGGCTGGATTCGAGCAGCCGCTCGATGGTGTGCTCCAGCACGGCCTGTTCGTGCCGGGCGGGCAGGAGGAGCGAGAAGGAGCCCTCCCGGCCGCCGTCGGGCGGATCGAATCTGGTGGCGGCCAGCGTCTCCGGTGTACGCCACGCGTGCATCTGCCACCAGAGCGTGAACGCGGCCATCCAGAAGAGCGCCAGTGAAATGGCAGCAACGAGCACGGACGTGAACAAATGGCCCCCCTCGGCCAGGGCGAGCCGCGGCAAGGCCCCCCTGGCCGCCGGCTCACCCGTCATCCCCCGGTGCGCGCCGGTCATTGCGCGCACCCCTTGATTCCTCGTGACGACGATAAAGGGGACCTGTGACAACCGGGGGGCCGTTTGGGTGAATACTGCGTTTCAGGCCGATTCACTACCCGTCATAAATCAGCCATCCTCCACTCGAACTAATCGAACACATTCAACTCGCGCTTCAGTTCGGAAACTTCGCCGGTCGGAGCGGTGCATACGAAACGCCGGCAGACATAGGCGGCCGCTTCTCCCCCGACCGTCGGACGGTCCCTCAGCAACGGGAACTCGTCGCCGCCGGGTGCGCCGACCGCGACCACCGCGCCGGGGACGGTCGCCAGCAGAGCCGTACGGTGCAGCTCAGCCGTCTTCTCGTCGCCCGCGGCCCCCACCACGGCGATCTCGCGCGGCCCGTCGAGCAGCGCCTCGGCCACCGCCAGCCCCCACCCGATGTGCCGGGGCGCCCGGGGCCCCAGCGCCTTCACGACCCCCAGCGCGTTTTCGGCCGCGGTGCGATGGGCCTCCGAGCCGGTGTGCGCGGCGTACGAGAGCAGCGCTCCGGCGGCAGCGGTCCAGCCGGACGGGGTCGCGTTGTCCATCGGATCCTGTGGTCGTCGGATCAACTGTTCGGCGTCGTGGGCGGTGTCGTACAACGCTCCACCGCCCTCCGCGACGAACTGATCGAGCACAATGTCCAGCAAGAACCCGGCGAATTCCAGCCAAACTCCTTCGCCGGTCACACCCGCCAGTGCGAGAAACCCCTCCGCGACATCGCCGTAGTCCTCCAGCACCCCCGCGTTCACGCCGGCCCTGCCGTCCTTCGAGGTACGGGCGAGCCGCGCCCCGTCGTCCAGATGCACCCGTACGAGCAGATCGGCGGCCTCCGTGGCCCGCTCCACCAGATCGGGGCGGTCGAAGTACGCGCCGGTCTCGGCCAGCGCGGCGATGGCGAGGCCGTTCCACGCGGCCACGATCTTGTCGTCCCGGCCGGGCCGCGCCCGCTCCTCGCGGGCCGCGAGCAGCCGGGCCCGTACGGACTCGACGCGCGCCGCGTCCACCAGTCCCTCGCCGAGCGGGAGTTGTAGGACGGAGGCGCCCTCCTCGAACGTCCCCTCCTCGGTCACCCCGTAGTACCGGGCCGCGAACTCGCCGTCCGCCTCCCCCAGCACCTCGCGCAGCCGGTCCGGCGTCCACACGTAGTAAGCGCCCTCGACGTGCCGTCCGGCACCGTCCTCACTGTCCGCGTCGAGCGCGGAGGCGAACCCGCCCTCGGGGGTGCGCAGTTCACGTACCAGGAAGTCGGCGGTCTCGATCGCGACCCGCCGGGCCAGATCGGAGCCGGTGGCCCGCCACAGATGCGCGTACACCCGGCACAGCAGCGCGTTGTCGTAGAGCATCTTCTCGAAGTGGGGCACGACCCAGTCGCGATCCACCGAGTAGCGCGCGAAACCGCCGCCCAACTGGTCGTAGATCCCGCCCCTGGCCATGGCCTCGCAGGTGTCCGCCGCCATCTGGAGCGCGCCCTCGGCGCCGGTACGAGCATGGTGACGCAGCAGGAACTCGACCGCCATCGACGGCGGGAACTTGGGCGCCCCACCGAACCCGCCCCGCCGCGCGTCGTACTCCCGGGTCAGCCCGAGCAGCGCCTGCGCCAGCTCCCCCTCCCCGGGCACCCCGTCCGCCCCATGGGCCAACGACCGCCCGGCCAGCTCACCCACGATCCGCGCGGCAACCTCCGCGACCTCCTCGCGCCGATCGGTCCAGGCGGCACTGACACCCTCCAGGACCTGCGGAAAGGAGGCCATGCCGTGCCGGGGTTCGGGCGGGAAGTACGTACCGAAGTAGAACGGCTCCGCGTCCGCCGTCAGGAACACCGTCATGGGCCACCCACCCTGCCCGGTCGCCGCCTGCACGGCCTCCATGTAGACAGCGTCGATATCGGGCCGCTCCTCGCGGTCGACCTTGACGTTGACGAAGTGGGCATTCATGTACTTGGCGGTGGTGGCGTCCTCGAAGCTCTCGTGGGCCATCACGTGACACCAGTGACACGCTGCGTAGCCAACCGATAGCAGAACGGGTACATTGCGCCGTCGCGCTTCCTCGAAAGCCTCCGGCCCCCAGGGCCACCAGTCGACCGGATTGTCAGCGTGCTGAAGCAGATAAGGCGAGGTCACATCAGCCAACCGGTTCATACGAGCCAGCCTCTCACAGCACCCAGACCCCGAACGTGGAACCCGCGCACCTGCGTCCGCTTGGCCGATTTGCACTCATGCGCCATCACGTGGTGGATGGGGATCGCCCGGGATTCAAACTGACGAGCCGCTGTAGCAACCCGGCTGGTACTGCCCTGCCGTTGGGGCGCTCAGGGATGCGGCGCTACGCCGCCGTGGTGACGGGCTGGAGCCGACGGCTGGGTGAGGATTGCTCGCTTGGAGGTCAGGTGAGGAGCCGCATGGGGCCGCTGGCCGATCCAAAAGTGATACGTCACGGCTGGTGACCACCCTCGCCGCGCACAGCGGCCAGCCGACCTCCGCCGTGCTGGTGTTGCAGACCGGGTCCGGGATGTGATCCACAACTTCAATGAAGTACCACCCTGCGCTCGGACACTCTCCATCTACGCCGCGATGGTGGGACCTTGCTGGCGCCACTGGCGGATCTCGAGTGGCGTGAGATAGCCCCACTCGGGGTGCTGCATAAACGCCTACGGTTATAGAAGGTCCCGATGAACGCGAAGACCTCTGCGCGGGCGGTGGCGAGGTCCGGCCAAACCCGGGTGTCGATCAAGAGTGGGCTCCATGGGCCTTGACCCCGGATTCTGGACACGGGTTATGTGGCTGTTGTCGGCGTAGTTGGTGTTGTTCTGGTGGCTGTTTCGTAGGTGATCGGGCTGCGGTGTCCGAGGCGGGAGTGTCGGCGTCGGTTGTT
>NZ_JBIVMF010000051.1:0-20455 GCF_044752945.1 Streptomyces sp. NPDC088554
AGCCTGAAGAACTCCCATCATCGCAGGTCACAAGGCACTTCCTCGTTCTCCTGAAAGTTATCCACAGGCATCACGTCGGTGGATCGAGGCTAAGGCGAAGGAGGAAGCCGACGTCACGGCACGGGAGGCTGCTGCTGTAGTCCTGCGGCTGTTCGACAACGACGCCGAGTTGGTCTCGGAACTGCTGGGCGTCCCGGCGGAGGAGCTGGAACGCGAGGCGAAGCCTGTTACCGCCGCTCGGGCGAAGGAGATCATCGAATCGCTGCGAGCCCGCGCCGAGCGGCCCCGCACTACCCGAACCCGTAAGCCTCGGGCGGATGCGGCAGACGCGGCTTCCTCGACCTCGGGCACCCCGGCCCCGGTCGTCACCGCGGACGGCAGCCGGGCTGATGCCGCCTGAGAACGACATCGGGCCCGGACTCTTCCCGCTCGTGGCGGTGAACGGGTCCGGGCCCGTTCACGTTGACGAGCAACTTTCCCTCATCGGTGAGCCAACGCCCGTCCGTATACCGGCCGTTGAGTGGATGTCCTGGCTGGCCAACGAGTCCGTTCGGGCCCGGTACTGGGCAAAGGTCTACCGAACCTCGTCAACCGAGGACTGCTGGTTCTTCTTCGGCGGGATCTCCAGCACCGGCCACGCCAGCTTCAGGGCGGCGTCGCGGCCGGGCAGGACGCGACGCGGCACGGTGCCGGGCCACCTCTACGGGTACCAGCTCGCGCATGGTGTCATCCCTCGGCTCGGCTGGGGTACCGACAGCCCGACTGTCTGCCACACCTGCGACAACCACTCCTGCCAGCAGCCGACGCATCTGCGACTGGGGACAGCGGCGGAGAACCGGGCCGAATGGCTGGCCCGCCGCAGAGACCCGGGTAGCCCCCTCGCAGACCTTCGCGGCCCGGCCGGACGCTCCCGCGCCATAGGTACCGCTATCCGCGCCGGCCGGAACGGCGGGGAGTCCGAAGCGGAGATCGCAGCACGCATCTGTGCGGCGATTGCGGCGGGCCGCCCCCTCAGCCTCTGGTGACGACTGACCACCACCGACCGATCCACCTCTGGAGAAGACGTGAGACCCGCTGGACCACACCGCGCCCTCGTGTACGTGCTGAACGGACGCTGGCGCCTGATTGTGGCACCGCTTGCCTCCGAGGAACGTGAGGTCCGTGTCGAGGACCCCAACCCTGTGCGGCAACTCGTCGTCCGTGATCTGGGGCCGGCGGACTCGGGCCTCGCCCCCGCATCGTTCGGACATCGTCTGATCGAGAACGGGTTCATCATCGACCCGGCGGAGCGCGAAAAGCCCAACACTGTCAACGGCTGGTCGTCGACGGATGCCCCCAGTGGATGGAGCACAGTCTGCTACCCCATGCCCCAGATCGTCAGCTAACCAAGCAATCGACAGGAGGCCGAACACCACAGCAGGTGTCCGGCCTCCCTTCATCCTGAAGAACCTTCAAGCATCCTGAAGAACCTTCAAGCCACCTTGGCGAGGTCCTGTGAAATCGCAGCGCCCATCGCCCACTCGACAGCGGCCACAACCTCATCGTCCGAGGCCTCCAGCAAGTGTCCGTACCGGTCGACGGTCGTTGTGATCGACTCGTGGCCCAGACGGGCCTGTATCACCGGCAGCGGTACCTTGCCGGCGATGAGCCAGGAAGCGTGCGTGTGGCGCAGGTCGTGGATACGCGGACGCTTGGTGAGGCCGACCGCGTTGGCTGCGTCCAGGGCGGGCTTCCAGCGGTGTGCATAGAAGACTCCGGAGTGCCAGGCTCCGCCCTCTGGCGCGGTGAAGACCAGGTCGGTCGGCTTCTTCCCCAAGCAGCGCCGCTGGAACAACTGCACCTGCTCCGGGGTGAGCACGAGGGTGCGGCGTGACTTCTTCGTCTTAGGGGCGCCGAGGAAAGTCCCCCCTTCACCTCGCCGCTTCCAGGCGCGCTGTACGCGGAGCGTCGGCCGCTTCGACGCGAAGGTGAAGTCCCGGGGCTGTAGTGCCGTCATCTCACCCCACCGGAGGCCAGTGCTCACCAAAGCATCGACGATGTCGACAGCGTCGGCACGCACATGCGTCTTGAGGAGGGCGTACTCCTCAGGTTCGAGGAAGACCTCGTCATCCTCGGTGTCGTTTCCCTTGGGCAAGCGAGTGTGGGCGCACGGGTTCGAGTCACGCAAGGCAGGGTCGGCGCTCACTGCGGACTGGAAAATGCTGTAGAGCAAGCCGTGAAGGTTGGCGATCGTCTTTGGCGCGTAGGGCCGACGCACTGTGCCCGCGGGGTGCAGGGGGCCGGTCCTTCCGTTTTGAAGGTCCAGAATCCACCGGCTGATGTGGTCTCGGGTGAGCCTGCTCCCCCGGTCGGAGACCGACAGCTCGCCGAACCACGGGATCATGTGGTTATCAATGAACCTGGTGTAGTTAGTTCTGGTGTGGTCGGATATGTCCGTCAACAGCCCCACGTAGGCGTGCGCGTAGACCGCGAACTTCTCCGAGTCCGGCAGCGGGGGCTCGTCTGCCTCAACGAATCCCTCTCCCTTGACCCACCCCGGCGGCCATTGCTGTCCGTGACCGTTGACCAGGTCGCGGAACCGCTTCGCCTGGTCGTCATTGTCGAAGGTCTCGCGGCACCAAGCCCCTGTCCGGGAGCCGCCGGCCCTCCACATGACGGTGTACGAGGGGTCTCCGGACTGCCGGGCATTGGTCTTGATGTAAGCCATGAGAGTAAGCGTACGAGGCATCGGTGCGGCGTTCGTGCGGCGAATACCTCGTGTGCGCTAGCGTAAAACCTGTGTTTTCGCAGGTCACGACGTTTCTGCTGGAGTGGGGCGGGTGGGACTCGAACCCACGACCGACGGATTATGAGTCCGCTGCTCTAACCGGCTGAGCTACCGCCCCTTACGGCGCGTCGCGCACATTTGTGCGCGCCGTCTGCCGCAGCATAGCCGCTCATACGATCTCCTGCCTCGGATGGTCGGCTTCACTTGACCATGAAGACCTCGTCACGTGCCGCTCGGTTCCGTCGTGGCCCAAGTCCATCCGTACGAGGGACTCATGGGACGTGGGAGCGGTACGTGCGGGGGTCCGGTGGGCATACGAAAAAGGACCCCTAAGGGTCCCTTCCGTTTCCCGCTCCCCCGGCTGGACTCGAACCAGCAACCCTCCGGTTAACAGCCGAATGCTCTGCCAATTGAGCTACAGGGGATCGCGCTCCCCCGACTGGACTCGAACCAGTAACCTGCCGGTTAACAGCCGGCTGCTCTGCCAATTGAGCTACAGGGGATTGCTGCGTTTGCGCCGAACGCACCCCCTCCGGTGGCCCCGGGCGGCGCGCGTTCGCTGCGACACATACATTAGCGCAAGCAGGGGGGTGCTCCGCCAATCGGTATCGACCCGGGTCGCCTCGGGTGACGCGGGGGGCTCTACGGGGTAGGCGGGGGAAGCGAAGCCAAGGAAGCCAAGAGGAGAAGGGTGGCAGCCATGCGGTACCGCCTCACGTTCGTCGCGGGACTGGCTTGCGGATACGTGCTCGGCGCGCGTGCGGGGCGCGAGCGCTACGAGCAGCTCAGGAAGACGGTGCGCCAGGTCTCGCAGAATCCGGCCGTGCGCAACGCGGCCGAGTCCGCCGCGCAGACCGGCCGCGAGGTCGCGGGCAAGGCGTACCACTCGGTGAACGGCGCGGTCGGCGAGAAGCTCGGGGACAGGTTCGGGGACAAGCTGCCCGACTCGGTCGCCCGGCGCGTGCGCTCGCTCCGGGAACGGAGCCAGAACGGTCAGGACGACTGGGGGACGAGCAATACCTGACCTCCCCGGCGGCCCTCCCGTCCCGGCGTCGCCCATCGCGCCGGGAGTGCGGCAGAATCGAGTGTCATGACTCCTCCCCCTCCTCAGCCGGAGGGGGCGAAGCCAGGGCCTGCCCGGCACCTCACGGTGCGACACAAACCGTAGAGCAGTGGTAACGCTCCGCACCATTTGAGCCGAGGGATCGCAGTCCCCCACCGGCCGAGGAGTACCGATGGGAATAGTCGCCGGGTTGGACAGCTCGTCCGGGTTCACGCGGGTCGTCGTCTGCGACTCCGAGACCGGCGCCGTGCTGCGGCAGGGTTACGCCCCTCATCCCGTCGAGCCCAAGGCCACCGAGGTCGATCCACAGGCCTGGCTGCTGTCCCTGGGCGAGGCCGCGTCCGGCGGGCTGCTGGAGGGCGTGCAGGCCATCGGCGTCTCGGCGCAGCAGCACGGCATGGTGGCGCTGGACCGGCAGGGCAATGTCGTACGTCCCGCCCTGCTCGGCAACGACAAGCGCGCGCAGGTCGCCGCGGCGGATCTGGTGGACGCGCTGGGCGGGCGGCAGGCCTGGGTGGAGGCCGTCGGATCCGTACCGCAGTCGGCGCAGCTGGTGTCCAAGCTGCGGTGGATGGCGCGGACCGAGCCGGACGCGGCGCAGCGCACCGCGCTGGTGATGCAGCCGCACGACTGGCTGGTCTGGCAGTTGCTGGGGCGGCCCGCGCGGCGGACGACCGACCGGGGCGCCGCGTCGGGGACGGGGTACTGGTCCGCCCGTACGGGCGCGTACCGGCAGGATCTGGTGGAGTTGGCGCTCGGGCACCAGGCCGCGCTGCCCGATGTGCTGGGTCCGGCGGACGCCGCCGGGACCACGCCCGAGGGGCTGCTGATCTCCGCGGGGACCGGCGAGACCATGGCCGCCGCCTTCGGGCTCGGGGTCGGGGTCGGGGACGCCGTGGTGTCGCTGGGGGCCTCCGGCTCGGTGATGGCCGTGCACCACGAGGCGGCGGCCGATCCCTCGGGTCTGATCACCTCCTTCGCGGACGCGACGGGCATGCATCTGCCGGTCGTCCATACGCTCAACGCCGTACGGACCCTGCGCGGTACGGCGGAACTTCTGGGCACCACGGATCTGGCCGAGCTGTCCGAACTGGCGCTGAAGTCCACGCCCGGCTCCTCGGGGCTGGTGTTCCTGCCGTACCTGGAGGGCGAGCGGACCCCGCAGCTGCCGCACACGGCGGGCACGCTGACCGGGCTGCGGCGCGAGTCGATGAAGCCGGAACATCTGGCGCGGGCCGCGTTCGAGGGGATGCTCTGTTCGCTCGCGGACGCGATGGACGTACTGCGCGGGCGGGGGGTCGAGGTACGCCGGGTGTTCCTGCTCGGCGCCGCCGCCGAGCTGCCCGCCGTACAGGCCGTGGCCCCGGCGATCTTCGGCGCGCAGGTGGTCGTACCGCAGCCGGCGGACTACACGGCGATCGGTTCGGCGCGGCAGGCGGCCTGGGCGCTCGGGGTGTCGCGCGGGACACTCACGCCCGCGGCCCCGCCGGCCTGGCAGGGCGCGGCGGCGCAGGTCTTCGAGCCGGGTGAGGACGTGGCGGTCGGTACGGCCGTACGACAGCAGTACGCGGCCACGCGCGAGCAGATCCACCCCGGCGCGTTCGGGCCGGGCCTCGGGGTGTGAGGTGTCCGGTCTCGGGGTGTGAGTGCCCGGCGCTCGTGGGGTGTGAGGGGGCGGGCGCCGGTACGTAAGGTGCCCGGCGCTCGTGGCGTGTGAGGGGGCGGGCGCCGATACGTGAGGCACCCGGCGCTCATGGCGTGTGAGGGGGCGGGCACCGATACGTGAGGTGCCCGGCGCTCGTGGGCTGTGAGGGGGCGGGCGCCGATACGTGAGGTGGTGGGGCGCGGGGGGTGAGGTGGTCGGTGAGCGTTCTTGACTCGGCCTTGGACATTAACCCTTGGGGTTCCACGCGCCAGTTGACGCAAGATGGGTGAAGCCCCGATCTTGCCGATCCCGAGCCGACAGCCGCCCGAGCCGACCCCGAGAGAACCCCGTGCTCCTACGACTTCTGCGAGCCCACCTGGCTCCGTACAAGAGACCGATAGCCCTGCTGGTGGCGCTTCAGCTGGCGCAGACGTGCGCCACGCTCTATCTGCCCACCCTCAACGCCGACATCATCGACAACGGGGTGGTGAAGGGGGATTCGGGCTACATCCTGGGACTCGGCGCCCTGATGATCGCCATCAGTGTCGTCCAGGTGATCTGCAACATCGGCGCCGTCTACTACGGCGCGCGGACCGCCTCCGCGCTCGGCCGGGATGTGCGGGCCGCCGTCTTCGGGCGGGTGCAGAGCTTCTCCGCCCGCGAGGTGGGGCAGTTCGGAGCCCCCTCGCTGATCACTCGTACCACCAATGACGTCCAGCAGGTGCAGTCGCTGGTCCTGATGTCGTTCACGCTGATGGTGTCCGCGCCCATCATGTGTGTCGGCGGGATCGTGATGGCGCTCGGCCAGGACGTCCCGCTCTCGGCGGTGCTGCTGGCCGTCGTGCCGCTGCTCGGGATATCCGTCAGCCTGATCGTCAGGCGGATGCGGCCGCAGTTCCGCACCATGCAGACGCGGCTGGACACGGTCAACCGGGTGCTGCGCGAGCAGATCACCGGGAACCGGGTGATCAGGGCGTTCGTCCGGGACGACTACGAGAAGGAACGGTTCCGCGGGGCCAACATCGAGCTGACCGATGTCGCGCTGTCGACCGGCCGGCTGATGGCGCTGATGTTCCCGACCGTGATGACGGTCGTGAACCTGTCGTCGATCGCCGTGGTCTGGTTCGGCGCGCACCGGATCGACAGCGGCGGGATGGAGATCGGCGCGCTGACCGCGTTCCTCGCGTATCTGATGCAGATCGTGATGGCCGTGATGATGGCCACCTTCATGTTCATGATGGTGCCGCGCGCCGAGGTGTGCGCCGAGCGCATCGAAGAAGTGCTGGACACCAGGTCGAGCGTCGTACCGCCGGAGAATCCGGTACGCGGGCTGCTCGGGCACGGGCAGCTGGAGATCCGGGAGGCGGAATTCCGCTTCCCCGGGGCCGAGGAGCCGGTGCTGCGCGAGGTGTCGCTGGTCACGCGGCCCGGGGAGACCACCGCGGTCATCGGGTCGACGGGCAGCGGGAAGTCCACGCTGCTCGGGCTCGTACCGCGGCTGTTCGACGCGACCAGCGGGTCGGTGCTCGTCGACGGGCGGGATGTGCGCGAGCTGGATCCGGCGCTGCTGGCCAGGACCGTGAGTCTGGTGCCGCAGAAGCCGTACCTGTTCTCCGGGACGGTCGCGACGAACCTGCGGTACGGGAACCCCGACGCGACCGACGAGGAGCTGTGGCACGCCCTGGAGGTCGCCCAGGCCAAGGAGTTCGTCACGGCCCTGGAAGGCGGGCTCGACGCGCCCATCGCCCAGGGCGGCACCAATGTCTCCGGCGGCCAGCGGCAGCGGCTCGCGATCGCGCGGACGCTGGTGCAGCGGCCGGAGATCTATCTGTTCGACGACTCGTTCTCGGCGCTGGACTACGCGACGGACGCCGCACTGCGCGGGGCGCTCGCGCGGGAGACGGCGGGGGCGACCGTCGTGATCGTCGCGCAGCGGGTCTCCACCATCCGGGACGCCGACCGGATCGTGGTCATGGACGAGGGCAGGGTCGTCGGGGTGGGACCGCATCACGAGCTGATGGCTTCGAACGAGACATACCGGGAGATCGTGCTCTCCCAGCTGACCGAGGCGGAGGCTGCCTGATGAGCGGTCCTGGCGGACACATGACGGCGGCGAGCACCGCGCGGTCCATGGACTTCAAGGGATCCAGCAGGCGACTGCTCCGGCTCCTCGTCCTGGAGCGGACCACCCTGTGGTGGATGTTCGGGGCGGGCGCGCTGAGCGTCGCCCTGTCGGTCGTCGGGCCGAAGATCCTCGGGCGGGCGACAGACCTGATCTTCGCGGGGGTCATCGGCCGGCAGACCGCGGGAGGCGTGACCAGGGCACAGACCATCGACGGGCTGCGCGCCAAGGGCGACAGCGGCCTCGCCGATCTGCTCTCCGGGGTGGACTTCACCCCCGGCCGGTCCATCGACTTCGGCGCGGTGGGCACGGTCCTGCTGGTGGCGCTGGTGGTGTATGTGGGCGCCGGGCTGCTGATGCTGGTGTCGACCCGGCTCTCCATCCGGGTCATCAACCACACGATGTACCGGATGCGCGAGGACATACAGGCCAAGCTGTCCCGGCTGCCGCTGTCGTACTTCGACCGGCGGGCGCGCGGCGAGGTGCTCAGCCGGGCGACGAACGACATCGACAACATCTCGCAGACCTTGCAGCAGACCATGGGGCAGCTGGTCAACTCCCTGCTGACGATCGTGGGCGTCATCTCGATGATGTTCTGGATCTCGCCGCTGCTGGCGCTGGTCGCGCTGGTGACCGTACCGCTGTCGGTGTTCGTGGCGGCGCGGATCGGCAAGCGGTCGCAGCCGCAGTTCGTCCAGCAGTGGAAGGTCACGGGCACGCTCAACGCCCATGTGGAGGAGATGTACACCGGGCACGCCCTGGTGAAGGTCTTCGGGCGGCACCAGGAGTCGGCCGAGGCGTTCCGCGAGCAGAACGACCTGCTGTACGAGGCGGGCTTCAAGGCACAGTTCATCAGCGGGATCATGCAGCCGCTGATGTTCTTCATCTCCAACCTGAACTATGTGCTGGTCGCGGTCGTCGGCGGATTGCGGGTGGCGTCCGGGACGCTGTCGATCGGTGACGTACAGGCGTTCATCCAGTACTCGCGGCAGTTCTCGATGCCGCTGACCCAGGTCGCGTCGATGGCGAACCTGGTGCAGTCCGGGGTGGCCTCCGCCGAGCGGATCTTCGAGCTGCTGGACGCGGAGGAGCAGGAGCCCGACGCGCCGTCGATCGAGCGGCTGCGCGAGCCGTTGGGGCGGGTGGCGCTTGAGCGGGTGTCGTTCCGGTACGAGCCGGATTCACCGTTGATCGAGAAGCTGTCGCTGTCGGTGGATCCGGGGCAGACGGTCGCGATCGTCGGTCCGACCGGTGCGGGGAAGACCACGCTGGTCAATCTGCTGATGCGGTTCTACGAGGTCACCGGTGGCCGGATCACCCTGGACGGCACCGACATCGCCCGCATGTCCCGCGAGGAGCTGCGCTCCGGGATCGGCATGGTCCTCCAGGACACCTGGCTCTTCGGCGGGACCATCGCCGACAACATCGGCTACGGCGCCTCCCGCGACGTCACCCGCGACGACATCGAGGAAGCCGCCAGAGCCGCCCACGCCGACCGCTTCATCCGCACCCTCCCCGACGGCTACGACACCGTCATCGACGACGAAGGATCCGGCGTCAGCGCCGGCGAGAAACAGCTCATCACCATCGCACGCGCCTTCCTCTCCGACCCGGTCATCCTCGTCCTCGACGAAGCCACCAGCTCCGTCGACACCCGCACCGAAGTCCTCATCCAGAAAGCCATGGCCCGCCTCGCCCACGGCCGCACCAGCTTCGTCATCGCCCACCGCCTCTCCACCATCCGCGACGCCGACCTCATCCTCGTCATGGAAAACGGCGCCATCGTCGAACAAGGCACCCACGAACACCTCCTCACCGCACAAGGCGCCTACGCACGCCTCTACGCATCACAGTTCGCGCAGGCGGTGGCTGAGGTGGATTAGCCGGTACGAGCGGATCGGCCGCCATGAACGGATCAGTCGGTACGAGCGGATCAGCCGGTACGAAACAGTCAGTCCAGGTAGCCGCGGAGC
This sequence comes from Streptomyces sp. NPDC088554, assembly GCF_044752945.1. NCBI lineage: Bacteria > Bacillati > Actinomycetota > Actinomycetes > Kitasatosporales > Streptomycetaceae > Streptomyces > Streptomyces sp. NPDC088554. The sequence goes on from NZ_JBIVMF010000051.1 coordinate 9,571, forward strand.
TGGTCGGCGTAGGTGTGGTCGCGGAGTTTGCCCAGGGTCTTCGACTCGATCTGGCGTATGCGCTCACGGGTCACGCCGAAGATCCGGCCGATCTCCTCCAGGGTGCGGGGCCTGCCGTCGTCGAGTCCGTACCGTAACTGGACGACCTTGCGTTCGCGTTCGCCGAGGGTGGAGAGGACGGCCTCCAGATGCTCGCGCAGCAGCAGGAAGGCGGCGGATTCGACGGGGGACGCGGCGTCGCCGTCCTCGATCAGGTCGCCGAGCGCGACATCCTCCTCCTCGCCCACCGGGGTGTGCAGGGAGACGGGCTCCTGGGCCAGTCTGAGCACCTCTCTGACCCGGCCGGGGTCCAGCTCCAGCTGGGCGCCGACCTCCTCGGGGGTCGGCTCCTGGCCGTGTTCCTGGACCATCCGGCGCTGGACGCGGACGACGCGGTTGATCAGCTCGACCACATGGACCGGGACCCTTATGGTGCGGGCCTGGTCGGCGAGGGCCCGGGACATGGCCTGGCGGATCCACCAGGTGGCGTACGTGGAGAACTTGTAGCCGCGCGCGTAGTCGAACTTCTCGACGGCCCTGATCAGGCCGAGGTTTCCCTCCTGGACGAGATCGAGCATGGTCAGCCCGCGGCCGACGTAGCGCTTGGCCACGGAGACGACCAGCCGCAGATTGGCCTCGATCAGTCTGCGCTTGGCCATCCGGCCCATCACGACCAGCCGGTCGAGGTCCAGGGCCAGCCGGGAGTCCAGGTCGGGGGTGGTGCTCAACTTCTCCTCGGCGAAGAGGCCGGCCTCGACCCGGCGGGCCAGCTCCACCTCGTCGGCGGCGGTGAGCAGCGGTATACGGCCTATCTCCCGCAGATACTGGCGGAACAGATCGGACGACGGTCCGCCGGAGTCGGCACGACTGCCCCGGGGGCCCGCGGGCTCGGGCACGAGCGCCACCTCCACGGGGTGCTCGGTGAGCATCTGGGTCTGCACGGGGAGCGACCTCCAGGGTGATCTCCGAAGAACTCAGGCACCACCCTCAGTGTGCGCCACGACACATCTCTGCCACGAGGGGCGTGCGGGGACTTTCTGCGTCCCGTACGTAACCGTGCCGTTATCCGTGGGGGGAACGGCGGACTTCCGGAGCGTCAGAGCGCGTCGGCGCCGCTGTTGCGCAGGGCCTGGCCGTACTGCTGGAGGATCCACAGATCCTTCTGCACGGCCGCGTAGTGGTCCGGGTCGGACTGGGTGCCCAGCCGGGTCAGGGTGCCGGTGATGTCCTGGATACGGCGGTCGACGGCACGCAGCCGGACCTGGACGAGCTGCTGTCCCGCGTAGATCTCGTCGATGCTCTTGCCCCGGAACACCTCCACCGCCAGCTCGGTGACCATCGCGCGCACCGCGTCGTTCGGCGCGGCCTCGCGGACCCGGGCCAGATACTCGGGGGCGGACTGGAGCCCGGACTCGGCACCGCCCGCCTCCTCGACGGCGCGGCGCACGGCGGCGTACGGCGGGGCGGTGAACTCGTCCTCGCCATAGGCGTCGAAGGCCGGGGAGACCAGCTCGGGCCGCTGGAGGGCGAGCTTGAGCAGCTCGCGCTCGGTGCGGTGGGCGGGGCTGCGGAGGGTGAGCGCGGGACCCGAGGGCCCGACGGGCGCGGTCGTACCGTACGACTGCTGCGGGCGGTGCTCGGGGGACGGGCCGGGGCCACGGCCGCCGCGGTCGCGGGCCCAGCGTGCCACCTGGCCGACGCGCTTGACGACGAACTGGGTGTCGAGGATGCCGAGGATGCCGGCGAGCTGGACCGCGACCTCGTGCTGCGAGGAGCCGTTCTTGATCCGGGCGACGATCGGGGCGGCCTCGTCCAGCGCCGCCGCCCGGCCCGCCGGGGTCTCCAGGTCGTACCGGGAGACGATCTGGCGGATCGCGAACTCGAAGAGCGGCGTGCGCGGTTCCGCCAGGTCCAGGACGGCCTGGTCGCCCTTGGCGAGCCGCAGCTCGCACGGGTCCATGCCGTCGGGGGCGATGGCGATATAGGTCTCGGCGGCGAACTTCTGGTCGTCCTCGAAGGCGCGCAGCGCGGCCTTCTGGCCTGCCGCGTCCCCGTCGAAGGTGAAGATCACCCGGGCGCTGCCGTTGTCCATCAGGAGCCGTCTGAGGATCTTGATGTGGTCGCCGCCGAAGGCCGTGCCACAGGTGGCGATGGCGGTGGTGACCCCGGCCAGATGGCAGGCCATCACGTCCGTGTACCCCTCGACGACGACCGCCCTGCTGGCCTTCGCGATGTCCTTCTTGGCCAGGTCCACGCCGTACAGGACCTGCGACTTCTTGTAGATCGCGGTCTCGGGGGTGTTCAGGTACTTCGGCCCGTTGTCGTCGTCGCGCAGCTTGCGCGCGCCGAAGCCGACGACCTCTCCCGAGATATCGCGGATGGGCCACATCAGCCGGCCGCGGAAGCGGTCGATCGGGCCTCGGCGGCCGTCCTGGGAGAGGCCGGAGAGCAGCAGCTCCTTGTCGGAGAAGCCCTTGCCGCGCAGGAAGCGGGTGAGGTGGTCCCAGCCGACCGGGCTGTAGCCGACACCGAAGTGCTCGGCCGCCGCCTGGTCGAAGCCGCGCTCGGCGAGGAACGCGCGGCCGATCTCGGCCTCGGCGCCGGACAGCTGCTCGCTGTAGAACTGGGCGGCGATCTTGTGCGCCTCGACCAGCCGGGTGCGCTCGCCGCGCTGGCTCGACGGGTTGTACCCGCCCTCCTCGTACCGAAGGGTGATGCCCGTCTGGGCGGCGAGGCGCTCGACCGTCTCGGAGAACGAGAGGTGGTCGATCTTCATCACGAAGGCGATGGTGTCCCCGCCCTCCTGGCAGCCGAAGCAGTGGAAGAGACCCTTGCTCGGACTGACCTGGAAGGAGGGGGACTTCTCGTCGTGGAAGGGGCAGAGGCCCTTCAGATTGCCGCCGCCGGCGCTGCGCAGCTGGAGGTATTCGGACACGACGGAGTCGATCGGGACCGCGTCCCGAACAGCCTTCACGTCGTCATCGTTGATCCTGCCTGCCACGCGTGAATTCTACGGGCCCGCACCGACATCCCCGGACCGGTCGGCGGTCCCGGTGGGTCAGGCGCGGTCCCCGCGGGCAGGCGCTGGGGTGTCTCGAACGGCTCCCCGCGGTCAGGTGCCGAGGGAGGCGAGCGGGACGCCCGGGTCGGCGAGGGCCTCCAGGTCCTGCCGCTCGCCGGAACGGATCAGCCGCTGGATGTCCTCGGTGACGTCCCAGACGTTGACGTTCATCCCGGCCAGCACCCTGCGGTCCTTCAGCCAGAAGGCGACGAACTCCCGCTTTCCCGCGTCGCCGCGTACGACCACCTGGTCGTACGAGCCGGGCGGCGCCCAGCCTGAGTACTCCAGGCCCAGGTCGTACTGGTCGGAGAAGAAGTACGGGATCCGGTCGTACGTGACGTCCTGGCCGAGCATGGCGCGGGCCGCCGCGGGGCCGCCGTTGAGTGCGTTGGCCCAGTGCTCCACCCGTACCCGGCCGGAGCCCGGGAAGGCCGGCAGGGGGAAGGAGGCCACGTCACCGGCGGCGAAGACATCGGGGTCGGAGGTGCGCAGGGAGGCGTCCACGGCGATGCCGCCGCCCTCCGCGCGGTCGGCGAGCGTGAGCCCGGCGGCCTCGGCGAGGGCCGTACGGGGCGCGGCGCCGATCGCGGCGAGCACGTCGTGCGCCGGGTGCTCCTCGCCGTCGTCCGTACGGGCCGCCAGGACCATGCCGTCCTGGCCGGTGATCCCGGTGAGCCGGGCGCCGAAGTGGAACCGTACGCCGTGCTCCTGGTGCAGATCGGTGAAGAGCTGGCCCAGCTCGGGGCCGATGACCCGGTGGAGCGGGGTGCTCTCGGGCTCGACGACGGTCACCTCGGCGCCGTAGCCCCGGGCCGCCGCCGCCACCTCCAGGCCGATCCAGCCCGCCCCCGCGATCACCAGATGGCCGTTGTCGCGGCCGAGGGCGGTCAGCACCTGGCGGAGCCGGTCCGCGTGGGCGAGCCTGCGCAGATGGTGGACGCCCGCCAGCTCCGTACCGGGGATGTCGAGGCGGCGCGGTTCGGCGCCGGTGGCCAGGAGGAGTTTGTCGTACCGCAGGGAGGTGCCGTCGCCGAGACGGACGCACCGGGCGTCCCGGTCGATGGCGGTGACGGTCTGGCCGAGGTGCAGCTCGACCTGGACCCCCGCGTACCAGGAGGGCTTCTGTACGAAGACGCTGTCCCGCTCCTCCTTGCCCGCCAGATAGCCCTTGGACAGCGGTGGGCGTTCATAGGGGTGGTCGCGCTCGTCGCCGATGAGGATCACCCGGCCGGTGAACCCCTCCGCGCGCAGGGTTTCCGCGGCCTTCGCCCCGGCCAGCCCGCCACCGACAATGACAAATGTCTGATGTGCGTCGACCACTTGATGCCTCCTCGTTGGTGCTGCCGCCATCTGCGAGCGTCCCGCACGGAGCGTGATGGCGAAAGAGGGAGCGCTCCACGGGCCTGTCTCACCGCCATGATCCGGCGCGATTCCGGCCGATCCGGTGCGATGCGGTCCGATCCGGCGTGTCCGGGGTTTCCCGGCACTCGCGGCAGGGTCGCCGGGAGCTGGGGGATCTGTGGGTCAGGTGTGGCGGGTGAGGCTGAGGTGGAGGGTGCGGGCCGCCGCGTCGGTGAGGGAGGCGATCTGGTCGACGATGACACGTTGACGCGCGCGGTCGTCAGGAGCGGTATCGAACAGCGCGCGGAACTGCGGGTCCAGCCCCTCGGGGGCGCGGGCCGTGAGCGCCCCGGCCAGCTCGGCCAGGACGACGCGCTGGTCGGCGCGGAGCGCCTCCTGGTCGGCGCGCTGCATGACGTAGCGGTCGGCGACGGCCTTGAGGACCGCGCACTCGTGGCGGGCGGCGCGCGGAACGACCAGTTCCGCCGCGTACCGGGTGAGCGGGCCCGTCCCGTACGCCCGGCGGGTGGCGTTCTCCGCGGCCTCGCAGAACCGGCCGATGAGCTGGCTGGTGGCGTCCTTGAGGCGGGACTGCGCGACGGCGGAGCCGTCATAGGCGTGCGGCCACCACTCCTGCGCCATGAGCCGGTCGAGCGCCTCGGCCAGCTCGTGGGGATCGGTGCCGTGCGGTACGTAACGGCCGATCGCCGCCGTCCAGATCTCGTGGCGTTCGGTCTCCGAGGAGAGCGCGGCGGGGTCGACGTGGCCCGCGTGCAGGGCGTCCTCGAAGTCGTGGACGGAGTAGGCGACATCGTCGGACCAGTCCATGACCTGCGCCTCGAAGCAGACGCGGTCGGCGGGCGCGCCCTCGCGTACCCAGGCGAAGACGGGCAGGTCGTCCTCGTACACGCCGAACTTCACCGAGCCGGGGTCGGTGGGGTGGGCGCCGCGCGGCCAGGGGTACTTGGTGGCGGCGTCGAGCGCGGCGCGGGTGAGGTTGAGGCCGACGCTGACCAGTTCGGCGCCGGGCGTCGCGGCGGATCGTACGAAACGTTTCGGCTCGATCCGGGTCAGCAGCCGGAGCGACTGCGCGTTGCCCTCGAAACCTCCGCAGTCGGCGGCGAAGTCGTTGAGCGCCTGCTCCCCGTTGTGGCCGAAGGGCGGGTGGCCCATGTCGTGGGAGAGGCACGCGGTCTCGACGAGATCCGGGTCGCAGCCGAGCGCGGCGCCCAGCTCACGGCCCACCTGGGCGCACTCCAGGGAGTGGGTCAGCCGGGTGCGCGGGCTCGCGTCCCACTCCTGGCTGTGCGATCCGGGCGTCACCACCTGGGTCTTCCCGGCGAGCCTGCGCAGCGCGGAGGAGTGCAGCACGCGCGCGCGGTCGCGCTGGAACGCGGTGCGGCCGGGGCGTTTGTCGGGCTCGGGGGCCCAGCGCTCGGTGGCGGCGGCGCGGTAGCCGTGGCCGCCGGCGTCGTGGTCGCTGTGGCTGCTGGTGTGGCCGCCGGCGTCGTGGTCGCTGTGGCTGCTGGTGTGGTCGCCGGTGTCGTTAGGGCCGTTGTGCGTGGTGCCTGCCATGGACCGACCGTAACCGGAAACCGGGTACGGACAGCGGGTTGCTACGCCGGGGTGAGCCGGCGGCGGGCCGTCGCTACGGCGACGCCAGGGCCTCGTCGTAGCGGTGGAGCAGCAGCCGGGCCATCGCGGGATGCGCGCCGAGCGGGGCGGCGGCGATCCAGGGGGCGGAGGCGGCGGCGCGGGTGGCGAAGTATCCGGGGGCGGTGAAGCAGGAGGCCACCGCCGTCCGGTGGCGGCCCCTGTCGGCGAGGGCGCGCAGCGCCTCGGGAACGGTGGGTGCGGCGGCGGAGGCGTAGGCGGGGACGACGGGCACGCCGCCGAGGCGCACGCTGAGCAGCTCGGCCGTGCGGCGGGTGTCCGCGGCGGACTCCGGGTCGCGCGATCCCGCGGCGGCCAGCACGACCCCGGTGCCGAAGCGCGCCCGGTAGGTGCGGTCGTCCGCGTCGTGGACGGGCCAGCCCGCCTCGACGAGACGCTCGTACAACGCCTCGACCAGCAGCGGATGCGGCCCGAGCGGAGCCGCGATCCGGGTGTCGAGCAGGGTCGCCCCGGCGGCGAACGCGGGCAGGTCCCGCTTGATGTGGACACCACGACCGAGCAGCAGGGGTACGAGGACGGCGCGGCCGGGGCCGAGCCCGTCGAGGGTGGCGGACAGCAGCGGCTCGCTGATCTCGATGTGGCCGAGGCGTACGTCCACGCCGGGGCGCAGTTCGCGGACGCGGTCGAGGAGCCTGGTGATGGTGCGCAGGGCGCGCGGGTCGCGGCTGCCGTGGGCGACCACGACGAGGGCGGGGCTGTCGCTGTGCATGCTCCGGCGGGTTCCGTTCCGTGCGACGTGGCCGAGCTGACGGCCCAGCTGTGCGGTGATACGGGCGAAGAGCCGGCCCGCGTGGTCCAGAGGTAACGCGGGCGGGTGCGGAGGGGTTACGAGAGGCGGCGCGGGGGCCGTCGGCGGCGGCCCCGCCGTGCCACCGGCTCGAACTGGGTCCAGTCGGCCCGCCGGCCGGGTGTGATGACGAGCAACAGCACCCGGCAGCGGCACGCTATTGCGGATGGGCTGCCGGGCCGGGTGCTCGCCTGTGACGGCGTGGGAGCAGGGCACTGGTAGTGCGGGGCCGGTGGGGCTGTGGGTCTATTTTTCGGCGTAGACGGCGAATCCGCGTTCGGGGGTTCTGCCGGTGAGCTGGAGGGCGGATTCCTTGGCGAACTGGAAGACGGCTCGGGCGAGGTCGGTGAGGAGCTGGGCGCGTTCGTGGTGGGGGAGGGCGGTCCACAGGGAGCGCAGGCCGATGGTGCGGGCGGCGGCGCGGCCGAATGTCCACAGTTCCCGGGGGCCGGCGCGCATGGTGTAGATCTTCTCGACCATCAGCGGGTCGGTCTCGCGGAACAGTTGTACGTATTTGTCGAGCTGGGCGACGGTGCCGAAGGCCAGGAAGCGGGTGGCCAGGCAGTTCATCAGGAACTCGGCGGGTTTGTTGTGCCCCTTCGGCAGACGGCGCAGGGACGCCTTGTCGAGGCGGTCCTGGTCGAGGAGTGGGGTGAGGCGGCGGCAGTAGGGGGCGTAGTTCTTGAGGATGAAGCTGGCTCCCCAGCCGCCGGGGGTGGTCCACAGTCCGGCGTCGCCGAATGAAGTCGACGCGGTCCTGGGCGAAGCTCTGGGAATCGGCGCCCGGAGGGGTAGTGGCCGAACTTGAACTCCTGCACCGTGGTGTCGCGGAACGCGGCGTTGCCCTCCTCCTCGTAGAGGATGCGCAGGAACTCGGCCTTCGCGACCTCCATGGACACCTGTTCGGGGCGGAGGTAGAGGATCAGGGGGAAGCTGGTGCGTTCGTCGAGGACCTCGTACTCGAAGACGGGGCGTCCCTCGTGGAGTGGGGTGTCGGGGTCGGCGTTGGTGTCGGCGAACGTCTGCCAGAGCATGTAGTCCCCGACCGCCATCTCGCTGCCCTTACCGGGTGGTTGGCCGATGTCGCCCTCGGGGTGCTCGACCAGCGCCCCGAAGACCGACCACCAGTACAGATGGGCCTGCTCGTCGGGGTAGACCTTGCGGATGTCGGAGTCGTGGCCGCTGGCGTCCAGCAGCAGACGGCACCGGTACGACTCGCTGAGCTCCTCCGCCCCCGCCGGGGCGGAGGCCGGCTCCGGCCGGCCGGCGGCGGTGCCGTTCTTGTCGGGGGTGGGCCGGAAGCGTACGACGACACCTCCGGGGACCGTGCGGTGGTTCTGGTAGAGCCGGCCCCGCAGAAAACGGGAGCCGTGGGTGCCGGCCACCAGTTTCCGCTCCCAGTGCTCGATCAGCTTGTACTCGTCCAGATAGGGGTAGCGGTCGCCGGGTTCCGCGTGGGCGAACTGGCGCGGCTCCCATGCCAGGTCGAACCGGTCGGTCGCACCCTTGCTCGCCCCGCTGAAGGTACGGATCAGATAGCGGCGGATACCGTGGGGTTTGCGGCAGTCGATCAGGTCCGGGTTGTCGTAGAGGCAGTCGTGCGGGCAGAACCACGACTTGTGCACCCGCCCCACCTTCGACTCCCCCAGAGCGTCGCTGCGCGGCGGACGGGCGTCGACCACCAGCACCGTGTACCGCTCCGCCAGCGTCGATGCCACCGCGAGCCCCGCCGGGCCCGCACCGACCACGATCACATCGACATCGACATCGAAACCGGAGCACCGCCCTCCCCCGCGGCCGGACCGTGCTGGCTGGACGGCTGCTTACGACTGTTACCACCACTGCGCACAGAGAACATCGCCGCACCTCACATGCGTCGGAAAGATCCCCGATCGTTCCCCGGCCGGGGCCTAACCCGACCCGCCCCACGCACAGCCCGCGTACGGCAGCGAAACACTCCCCTGACAGTGTCCTCCCGGCACACACCGACCGCACCCCGAACCACATCAGGGACCCGCTCACCACCGGACGCCCCGCGCCGTCGAGAACAGACGACGAGTGCCCTGTCAGCCCGGGGGCTCGCCCTTCCGCGCACGGGTCGCTGTGGCAGGACCCTGGCGCGGAGGATGTTCACCATCGCGCTGGGACACGTGCGCGTTGGGCCGGGGTGCCGGGGCGTGGCGCCGGTGGTCAGCAAAAACCCAGGCCGGTCCACCCGGCCGTCACCGGGGGGACCCAGGGCACTCCCGGCGCCCCGCGCCTCCGAGCCAGGGATCGCGTTCCCGCCCCCGCCTGAAGACCGGAATCTGCGAAGATCAGGGGATGGCATCGATCAAGCAGTTCCAAGTCACCTTCGACTGCGCGGACCCTGAGCGCGTCGCTCGTTTCTGGTGCGAGGCGTTGGGGTACGTCGTACCGCCGCCGCCGGAGGGGTTTGCCAGTTGGGGCGATTTCGACCGCTCGCTGCCGTCTGAGCGTCAGGGTTCGGCGTTCGCCTGCGTTGACCCCTCCGCTGTGGGCCCGCGACTGTTCTTCCAGCGTGTTCCCGAAGGAAAGGTCGTCAAGAATCGGCTGCACCTTGACGTGCGGGTCGGCACCGGGCTCGTAGGCGAAGAGCGCCTCGCCGCGCTGGAGGCCGAGTGCGCACGGCTGATCCCGCTCGGCGCGGTACGCGTACGGCTGCTGCGTGCCGATGGCTTCAACGAGTCGTGCCTCGTGATGCAGGACATCGAGGGCAACGAGTTCTGTCTCGACTGAGCGGGGTCGGGTTTCCGGGTGGTGGTTACGCGCCGAGCCGAAGCATGATGGTTGTCACCAAGGCAGACGGGCTGTCACCGGACCCGTCGGAACCCGGGGCGGTCGGCATGCCCGCAGCCGCGCCCTGCCCGTCGGTTCCCGAGGACGTGGCGCGGCTGCGGGCCGGCGGCTACAGCAGGGCGACCGAGCTCGCCCGGTCGTTCATCGCGTCCCCGACGTACGAGGTCGACTGCTGGTACTCCTGGTGGGTACCGGCGGTGTTGGGCGCATCCCACAGCTCCAGCGAGCAGGACAGCGTGGTCAGCGAGCTGACGGAGTTGTTGAAGATGCCTCCGAGGTTGAGCTGGGAGTCCCGGCCGTTGCCGCTCAGGCAGGCCCTCTCGCCAGTTATGACAAGGGCGGAGCCGCCGTAGTTCGAGTTCGTGTAGACGACGCCGAGCTGCACGGCCTGCACCCCTGCGGTGGCCGATAAGCCCGTGAGACGGTCGGCCAGCTTCTGGTCGATGTGCTTCCCCGACAGCGGCGCGTTGGTGATGCGTCCGTTGGTGGAGGAAGCGATCGCCTCGCGGAACGTGCTGTAGCACTGCATGCTGCCTGAATCGATGTTGAGCACGCAGTTCTCCGGGGCGGCGGGCGCGGCGTTCGCGGTGGCAGCGGCCGCGCCCAGGGCGAGCATGGTGGCTGCCGCAGCGACCGCGATACGTGAGGTACGAGCAAACATGGGTCATCCCTGTCTCATGGATGTTCTACCGACACCGTGGATGCTTTCGCCCCCGTCCCGCACGGACCAGGGACACATCCAGCCAGAGCCGGTTCATGAGATACGAATTGCCGCGGTTCCTCGGAGAGACGCGCCGCGCCATGTACGGTCCCTGACCTGCCTCGACTCACTGCACAGACCAGCGGCAAGAACCCGGGAAAGGCACCGGAGAACTCGACTCGAATTGTTCGGGGCCGCAGCTTCAGGGCCAGCACGCCCCGCACAGCCCGGCTCCGACCGGCACCGACCGGCACCGACCGGCACATAACGCCCGAGCTGATCCGAAAAAGACGGCCCAGCAGTCCGCAGGCAGCCGATACAGCTCGGGTGAGCGACGCTGCGTAACGGCGACACTTACCGCGCTTCGGCTCACGCGCCCGCGCCGACGAGGTCGCCTGGTTCGGCCAGGTCCCGCAGTGCCTCGTGGAACGCGTCTTCCATCACGTTCACGAACTGGTGACCCCGC
>NZ_JBIVMF010000052.1:0-20174 GCF_044752945.1 Streptomyces sp. NPDC088554
CGCACCCATCCACGCCGCGAACACCGGCGAGGAACCCAACAACTCCACCGCCATCCCCACCCACTGCGACCCCTGACCCGGAAACACGAACACCGGGCCCCGGCCGACCGGTCCGGCGGCGCCCGTGACCACCTCGGGGGCGCCGGCGGTGCCGTCCGCGAGAGCGCGTACGCCGGTCAGCAGCTCGGCGCGGTCACGGCCGATGACGACCGCGCGGTGCTCGAAGAGCGAGCGGCTGCCGAGCAGCGCCGCGCCGACGGCCGACGCGGACACGTCGGCCCGGCCGAGATGGTCGGCGAGACGGGCCGCCTGGGCGCGCAGGGCCTCTGCGGTACGGGCGGAGAGGAGCCAGGGGCGTACGGCGGGCGCGTCGTCCGCTTCCGCGCCAGCCGGGGTGCCGACCGGGGTCTCCGGATCGTGTTCGAGGATGATGTGGGCGTTGGTCCCGCTCATTCCGAACGACGACACACCGGCCCGGCGGGGCCGTCCGGTCTCCGGCCACTGCTGATGCTCCGTCAGGAGCCGTACCGCACCGGCGGACCAGTCCACCTGCCGGGTCGGCTCGTCCACGTGCAGGGTGCGCGGCAGGACGCCCCGCTGGAGCGCCATGACCGTTTTGATGACGCCGCCGACACCGGCCGCCGCCATGCTGTGGCCGATGTTGGACTTGAGCGAGCCGAGCCACAGGGGCCGGTCCTCGGCACGGCCCTGCCCGTACGTGGCGAGCAGGGCACCCGCCTCGATCGGGTCACCGAGCCGGGTACCCGTACCGTGCGCCTCCACCGCGTCGACCTCGGCCGGAACCAGACCCGCACTCGCCAACGCCTCCCGGATCACCCGCTGCTGCGAAGGCCCGTTGGGCGCGGTCAGACCGTTCGACGCGCCGTCCTGGTTGACGGCGGAGCCACGTACCACCGCCAGCACCCGATGACCGTTGCGGCGCGCGTCCGACAATCGCTCCACCACCAGCACCCCCACACCCTCGGCCCAGCCCGTGCCGTCGGCGGAGTCGGCGAACGCCTTGCAGCGGCCGTCCGCCGCGAGGCCGCCCTGCCGGGCGAACTCCAGGAAACCACCGAGGGTGTTCATGATGGTGACACCGCCCGCGAGCGCGAGGTCGCACTCCCCCGACCGCAGCGCCTGGCCCGCCAGATGCAACGCGACCAGGGAGGACGAGCAGGCCGTGTCCACCGTGACAGCGGGACCTTCCAGGCCGAGTACGTACGACACCCGGCCGGAGACCACACTGCCGGCGGTGCCGGTCATGACGTGGCCCTCGGTCTCGGGGGTGGCGGCGAGCACCTCGGCGTAGTCGGAGCCCGCGATGCCCGCGAAGACGCCGGTACGGCTGCCGCGCAGCGCGGCCGGGTCGATGCCGGTGCGCTCGATCGCCTCCCAGGAGGTCTCCAGCAGCAGCCGCTGCTGCGGATCCATCGCCAGCGCCTCGCGCGGGGAGATACCGAAGAACTCGGCGTCGAACCCGGCCGCGTCGTACAGGAACCCGCCGGTGGTGGGCGTACGGCCGTCGATCCGGCGCAGCGCTGCCAGATCCCAGCCGCGGTCGCGGGGGAACGCGGTCACACCGTCGCCCGTCGAGGCGACCAGCTGCCAGAGCTCCTCGGGGCTGGTGACACCGCCCGGGTAGCGGCAGGCCATGCCGACCACGGCCAGCGCTTCGTCCGTGGCGCGGAAGCGGGCGGCGACGGGCGCGTCGGCGCCCTCTCCCGTCAGGTGGGTGACGATCGCCTCGGGGGTCGGATGGTCGAAGACCAGGGTGGCGGGCAGGGCCAGCCCGCTCTCCTCGGCGAGCAGGTCGCGGAAGCGGACGGCGGACAGCGAGTCGAAGCCGAGGTCCTTGAAGGAACGGTCCGGTGGGACGGCGTCCGGGGAGGAGTGACCGAGGACGGCGGCGGCGACGCTCCGTACCAGCTCCAGGTCGAGCACCGGCCCCCCGGGCCTGTCGGTCCGCGCGGAGCGTATCGCGGCGGCGGACGCCGGGGCGGGGAGCAGCGGGGTGCCGGCGCCGGCCGTGGCGGGCAGCCAGAAGCGGTCCCGTTGGAACGGATACGTGGGCAGCTCCACCCGGGGGCCGTCGGCGGCGCCGAGGACGGCGGTCCAGTCGACGGCGACCGCGCGGACATGGAGTTCACCGAGGGCGGTCAGCAGGGCGGTCGGTTCGTGGTGGCCGCGCGGCAGCGAGGCGACAAGGACGGGGGCGGCCGCGCCGTCCGGCAGGCAGTCGCGGGCCATCACGCTGAGGACGCCGCCGGGGCCGAGCTCCAGGCAGGCGGCGACGCCCAGTTCACCGAGCAGGCGTACGCCGTCGTGGAACCGTACGGCCTCGCGGACATGGCGTACCCAGTAGTCGGGCGAGCGGAGCTGCTCCTCGGTGGCGAGGGCGCCGGTGACGTTGGAGACGACGGGGATGCGCGGCGGGTGGAAGGTCAGGGACCCGGCGACCTCGCGGAAGCGGTCCAGCATCGGTTCCATCAGCGGGGAGTGGAAGGCGTGGCTGACCTGGAGGCGCCGGGTGCGCGGACCGCGTTCCGCACAGAGGGCGGCCGTGGTGTCGACCGCTCCGGCCGGTCCCGAGAGCACGGTGGCGCGGGGGCCGTTGACGGCGGCGACCGTGAGGAGGCCGGTGGTCCCGGCTGCGTCGAGGAGGGCGGGCACCTCGTCCTCGGCGGTCTCGACGGCGAGCATGGCGCCGCCCTCGGGGAGCGCCTGCATGAGGGTGGCGCGGGCGGCGACCAGGGTGCACGCGTCGTCGAGGGAGAGCACTCCGGCGATGTGCGCGGCGGCGAGTTCGCCGATGGAGTGGCCGAGCAGATAGTCGGGGGTCAGGCCCCAGTGTTCGAGGAGCCGGTAGAGGGCGACCTCGAAGGCGAACAGGGCCGTCTGGGTGTACGCGGTCCTGCCGATCAGCTCGGCGGAGGCGAGTGCCTCGTCGAGTGGGATGTCCAGGTGCGGGTCCAGCCGGGTGCGTACGGCGTCGAAGGCATCGGCGAACACCGGGTGGGCGGCGTACAGTTCGCGGCCCATACCGGCCCGCTGGGCGCCCTGGCCCGTGAAGAGGAAGGCGAGCGGTCCGGCGGGGGCCGCGGCGGCGCGCACCACGCGGGCGTCGGGGCGGCCGTGGGCGAGGGCGTCGAGGCCGGCGCGCAGTTCCTCGCGTCCGGTGCCCACGACGACGGCCCGGTGCGCGAACCGGGGCCGCGCGCCGGCGAGGGCCCGTGCGATCCGTACCGGCTCGGGGGCGTCCGGGGTCCCCGCCAGCTCCCGCAGCCGCTGGGCCCCGGCGCGCAGCGCCTCAGGGTCACGGGCGGAGAGGAGCAGGGCCACCGGGGCCGCGGCCGGGGTTCCGGGCGTGGCCGGGGCATCGGGGAGCGCTTCGGGAGCCGTGTCGGCGGGCGCCTGTTCCAGGATCACGTGCGCGTTGGTCCCGCTGATCCCGAACGACGACACACCCGCCCGGCGCGGACGGCCCGTCTCCGGCCACGCGCGTTCCTCGGTGAGCAGCTCCACCGCGCCGGAGGTCCAGTCCACCTCGGAGGTCGGCGCGGAGACGTGCAGGGTGCGTGGCAGCACCCCGTGGCGCAGCGCCATCACCGTCTTGATGACACCGCCCGCACCCGCCACGGCCTGGGTGTGGCCGATGTTGGACTTCAAAGAGCCCAGCCACAGGGGCCGGCCCTCGGGCCGGTCCTGGCCGTACGTCGCGAGGAGGGCCTGTGCTTCGACGGGGTCGCCCAGCCGGGTGCCCGTGCCGTGGGCCTCGACGGTGTCGATCTGGGCGGGGCTGAGTCCGGCGTCGTCGAGGGCGGCGCGGATGACGCGCTGCTGGGCGGGGCCGTTGGGGGCGGTCAGGCCGTTGGAGGCGCCGTCCTGGTTGACGGCGGTACCGCGTACCACGGCCAGTACGGGCTGCCCGTCGCGGACCGCGTCGGACAGCCGGCGCAGGACGAGGACGGCGACGCCCTCGCCCCAGCCGGTGCCGTCCGCGTCGTCGGCGAAGGACTTGCAGCGGCCGTCGCCCGCCAGGCCGCCCTGGAGCAGGAACTCCTCGTACAGTCCGGGGTCGGCCATCACGGCCGCGCCGCCGACCAGCGCGAGTGAGCACTCCCCGGCGCGCAGCGCGCGGGTGGCGAGGTGCAGGGCGACCAGGGAGGACGAGCACGCCGTGTCGACGGTGAGCGCCGGGCCTTCGAGGCCGTAGAAGTAGGAGAGCCGGCCGGAGGCGACGCTGCTGGTGGTGCCGGTGAGGACATGGCCCTCGACCTCGCGCAGCGCCTGTGCGTCCCGTGGCCGGTACCCCTGGTCGGCCATGCCGACGAAGACGCCGCCGTCGGTGCCCCTGAGGGCGGCCGGGTCGAGGCCGGAACGCTCGATCGCCTCCCAGGAGGTCTCCAGCAGCAGCCGCTGCTGGGGGTCCATCGCCAGCGCCTCGCGCGGGGAGATACCGAAGAACTCGGCGTCGAACCCGGCCGCGTCGGGCAGGAACCCGCCTTCGAGACGGACTCCCGCGGCGGCCAGCGCGTCGGTGTGCCAGCCCCGGTCGCCGGGGAATCCGCCGATGGCGTCCCGGCCCTCGTGGACCAGGTCCCACAGGTCCTCGGGGGCGTCGACCCCGCCGGGGAAGCGGCAGGCCATCGCCACGATCGCCACGGGCTCGCGGCGCCCCTCCTCCAGTTCGCGCAGGCGGGTGCGGGTGCGCTGGAGGTCGGCGGTGACCCGCTTGAGGTAGTCAACAACCTTGTCGTCGTTCGCCACGGGTGCTCCGATTTCGGCCGTACGGTACGGGGGTCAGGTCAGGTCGCCGAACTGGCTGTCGATGAAGGCGAGGACCTCGTCGGCGCTGGCGGCGCTGAGCGTGTCGTCGGTATCGGCGACGGCGTGTCCGGCCGCGGCGGGGGTGGCGGCGTCGAGCCGGTGCAGGATTCTGCGCAGCCGGTCGGCCACTTCGGCGTGGGACGGGTCGTCGGGGAGCAGCGTTTCCGCCGCGGTCTCCAGCCGGTCGAGATCCCGCCGCAGCAGCTCCTCGGGGCCGGGCCCGGCGGGTACGGCCTGCTGGAGCAGGTGGTCGGCGAGCGCCACCGGCGAGGGGTGGTCGAAGATCAGGGTCACCGGGGCGGCGAGTCCGGTCGCCGCCCGGAGCTGGTTGCGCAGCTCCACGGCGGTGAGGGAGTCGAAGCCCTGGTCCTTGAACGCCTGGTCGGGGTCGATGTCGGCGGCGTCGGCGTGGCCGAGGACCTGGGCGGTGCGGTCCAGGACGAGGGCGAGGACCTGGGCGTGGCGTTCCTCCTCGGGCAGCGCGGCGAGCCGGGCGGCGAAGTCGGCGCCGGGCGGCGAGTCGGGCCGTACTGCGGCCGCCGCGCGGCGGGGCGGCGCCCCGAGGAGTTCCCGCAGGAGTACGGGGACGGGCTGGTCCCGGTGGCGGGCGCGCAGGGCGGGCAGGTCGAGCGGGGCGGCCGTCACGGTGGGCGCGCCGGTGGTGAGCGCGGTGTCGAACAGGGCGAGGGCGCGGGCGGTGGGGAGGGCGGCGGTGCCGGTGCGGCGCAGCCGTTCCCGGTCACGGTCGCCGAGGGCTGCGGTCATGCCGCTGGTCTCCGCCCAGAGTCCCCAGGCGATGGAGACGGCGGGCAGTCCGTCGGCGGCGCGGTGTTCGGCGAGGGCGTCGAGGTAGGCGTTGGCGGCGCAGTAGTTGGCCTGTCCGGCGGCGCCGAAGGTGGCGGAGGCCGAGGAGAAGAGCACGAAGTGGCTCAGGTCGTGGTCGCGGGTGAGTGTGTGCAGGTGGTGGGCGCCGTGGGCCTTGGCGTGCAGGACGGGGCCGAGGCGGTCGGGGGTGAGGGAGGTGAGGACGCCGTCGTCGACCGTACCGGCGCAGTGGACGACGCCGGTGAGCCGGTGTCCGTCGGCGGCGAGCCGGTCCAGCAGGGCGCCGACGGCCGTCCGGTCGCCGAGGTCGCAGGCGGCGAGGTGGGTCTCGGCGCCCGCCGCGGCGAGGTCGGCCAGCAGTTCGGCGGCGCCGGGGGCTTCCTCGCCGGAGCGGGAGGTGAGGACGAGGCGGCGTACGCCGTGCCGGGTGGCCAGGTGCCGGGCCACCAGGGCGCCCAGGGTGCCGGTGCCGCCGGTGACGAGGACCGTGCCGCCGGGGCCGGGCGGCGGGGCGAGGGTGAGGACCGCCTTGCCGACGAGCCGGGCCTGGGCGACGGCGCGGAACGCCTCGGGGGCGTGGCGGATGTCCCAGGTGGTGACGGGCGGCGGGGCGAGGGTCCCGTCCGTGAACGGGCCGGCCAGTTCGCCGAGCATGTCCCGGACGCGGTCGGGGCCCGCGTCGCCGAGGTCGAAGGCGCGGTAGTGGATGCCGGGGTGGTCGGTGGCGATCCGGTCGGGGTCGCGCGGGTCCGTCTTGCCGATCTCGATGAAGTGGCCGCCGTGCGGGAGCAGTTCGAGGGAGGCGTCGGTGAACTCGCCGGCGAGCGAGTTGAGGACCACGTCCATGCCCCGGCCTTCGGTGTACGCCAGGAAGCGGTCGCGGAATCCGGTGTCGCGGGAGTTCGCGATATGCGCGTCGTCCAGTCCGGCCGCGCGCAGCGCGGGCTGTTTGGCGGTGCTCGCGGTGGCGAAGACCTCGGCGCCCAGCCGGCGGGCGAGCCGGACGGCGGCGCTGCCGACCCCGCCCGCCCCGGCGTGGACCAGGACGCGTTGGCCCGGCCGTACCCCGCCGAGGTCCCGCAGTCCGTACCAGGCGGTGAGGTACGCGACGGGCGCGGCGGCGGCCCGTGCGAAGGTCCAGCCGTCCGGTACGGGCGCCAGCAGCCGGTGGTCGGTGACCGCGGTGGGCGAGAAGGCGCTGTCGAGGAGGCCCATCACACGGTCGCCGGGGGCGAAGCGGGTGACGTCCTGGCCGGTCTCCAGGACGGTTCCGGCTCCCTCGATGCCCGGTTCGGCCTGCCCGGGGTACATGTCGAGGGCGATCAGGGTGTCCCGGAAGTTCACCCCGGCGGCGCGGACGGCGATCCGTACCTCGCCGGGCGCCAACTTCCGTTCGGCCAAAGGGTGGTGCACCAGCGCCAGGTCGCCGATCGAGCCGCGCCGTGGGGCGTCCAGGCGCCACGGTCCGTCCGGCACCTCCAGCGGCGCGGCGCCGGTCGCGCGGACCAGGCGCCTGCCGTGGAAGCACCCGGAGCGTACGGCGAGATCGGGTTCGGCGTACGCCAGCACCTGTGCCAGGCAGGGGAGTTCGCCGTCCGCGAGGTCCAGGAGGACGAAGCGGCCGGGGTGTTCGGCCTGGGCGGCACGGACCAGTCCGGCCGCGGCGGCGTGGGCGAGGCGCTGTTCCGTACCGTCGTCGGGGCGCTGGAACTCGGTCAGCAGACCCGGTTCCGGCACCACCGCTCCCCGCCGGGTGACGATCACGAGGGGGGTGTCGGCGAACCGCTCGTCGGCCAGCCACTCCTGGAGCAGCCGCAGTACGAAGGCGGTGACGCCCGCGAGGTCGCCGGGCGGGCAGGAGGCCACCACGGCGTCGGGGGCGCCCGTCAGCCGGGCGAGGTCGGGGTGGCCCCCGGCGCCGACCGGGAGGAGAGCCTCCGCTACGGGGGGCGTGTCCCCGGTGGCGGGCAGGGCGGTCCAGCCGATCCGGAAGAGCGCGTCGCGGTCCGGGGCGGTGGCGCCCGGCAGCCGGTCGGCCGTCACCTCGCGGAGGACCAGCCCCTCGACGGTGACCACGGGGGCCCCGGCGATGTCCACCGCCGTCAGCGCGACGGTCCCGTCCCGGCCCCGGGTCAGCCGGACGCGCAGGGTGTCCGCGCCGGTCGCGTGGACCCGTACACCGGTCCAGGTGAAGGGCAGCCGGGCGGGGGTGCCGGGCGGCAGGTCCACGCCGATCGCGTGCAGGGCGGAGTCCAGCAGGGCGGGGTGCACGGTGAACGCGCCGGCCGACGCCCGGTCCTCCTCGGGGAGTTCCACCTCGGCGAAGAGCGTGTCGGGCGTCTCCTCGGAGCACAGCACCGACCGCAGCCCCCGGAAGGCGGGCCCGTAGTCGAAGCCCGCGTCGATCAGTCCGGGGTAGAAGCCGTCGAGCGGGACCGGGGTGCCGGCGGCCGGGGGCCACGGCAGGGAAGGGGCCGCCTCCGCCCGGTCCGGCGCCGGGGCGAGCGCTCCTTCGGCGTGCCGGGTCCAGGGGGTGTCGTCGTCCACGGGTCCGGCGGCGGTGTCCACCGGCCGGGAGTAGACGGCGAGCGTCCGCCGCCCGGCCTCGTCGGGGGCGCCGATGACGAGCTGGAGGTCGGCCGCCGCGTCGCCGGAGAGCGCCAGCGGGGTGTACAGGGTCAGTTCGGACAGTTCCGGGCAGCCGAGCCGCTGTCCGGCCCAGCAGGCCAGGTCCACATAGGCGGTGCCGGGCAGCAGGACGGTGCCGAGCACGGTGTGGTCCGCCAGCCAGGGGTGGGTGGCCGTCGCCAGCCTGCCGGTGGCGATCACCTCGCCGCCCGAGGCCGGGACGAGCCAGGTGTGCAGCAGCGGGTGGCCGGCCGCCCCGAGCCC
The DNA here is from genome assembly GCF_044752945.1 of Streptomyces sp. NPDC088554. Lineage (NCBI taxonomy): Bacteria > Bacillati > Actinomycetota > Actinomycetes > Kitasatosporales > Streptomycetaceae > Streptomyces > Streptomyces sp. NPDC088554. The sequence goes on from NZ_JBIVMF010000052.1 coordinate 8,548, forward strand.
GGCGGCGGCCAGCGCCTCGGCGGCGGGGGCGCCCGTGGTCGCGGGCCAGTAGCGGCGGTGCTGGAAGGCGTACGTCGGCAGTTCGGCGCGGCGGGCGCCGGTCCCGGCGAACACCGCCGCCCAGTCCACCGTGGCGCCACGGACATGTGCCTGGGCGAGGGCGGACAGCGCCGCGCCCGCCTCGTCCCGGTCGCGGCGCAGTACGGGCACGCCCACCAGCTCGGGTTCGGTCGCCTCCACCATCGACACCAGCGACCCCTCGGGGCCCAGTTCCAGGACCGTGCCGATGCCCTGGGCGCGCAGGGTGTGAACACTGCGGGCGAAGCGGACGGTGGCGCGGACGTGCCGGACCCAGTACTCCGGGGTGCGCAGTTCCTCGCCCGCGATCGCGCCGGTCACGTTCGACACGAGGGGGATGGTGGGCGCCGCGAACTCCACCCGCTCCAGGACCGCGGCGAACCCGGCGAGCACCGGCTCCATCAGGGCGGAGTGGAACGCGTGGCTGACGGCCAGCCGTTTCACCCGGCGCCCCTCGGCGGCGAACCGGTCCGCCGCCTCCCGCACGGCCTCCTCCGGGCCCGAAAGCACCAGCGCGGAGGGGCCGTTGACCGCCGCGACCGATACGCCGGGCAGGCCCTCGGTCTCGTCCTCCGACGCCTCGACGGCCCACATGGCGCCGCCCGGCGGCAGGGCCTGCATCAGCCGTCCCCGGGCCGCGACCACCCGGACGGCGTCGGCGAGCGACCACACGCCCGCCACATGCGCGGCGACGAGTTCGCCCAGCGAATGGCCCAGCAGGGCGTCGGGACGTACTCCCCACGACTCCAGCAGCCGGTACAGCGCCACTTCCACGGCGAACAGCGCGGGCTGCGCCAGTCCGGTGGAGTCCAGCCGGTCCGCCGGGCCGTCGAAGACCGTCCGCCTCAGGGGCAGCGGCAGCAGCCCGTCGAAGGCCGCGCACACCTCGTCGAAGGCGGCCGCGAACACCGGGTACGCCGCGTACAGTCCGCTCCCCATGCCGACCCGCTGGGCGCCCTGGCCCGAGAACACCATCGCCAGACCGGTGTCCGCCGCCCGGCCCGTGACGAGTCCGGGGTACGGGCGGTCCTCGGCCAGCGCGTCGAGGGCGGCGCGCAGGCTTCGCGGGTCGGTGGTGACCACGGCGGCGCGGTCGTCGAGGGCCGCGCGGTGGACGGCCAGGGCGAGGCCGGTGTCGTACGGGGAAGGGGCGTCCGCCGCTCCGTCGAGGAAGTCCCGCAGCCGCGCCGCCTGGGCGCGCAGGGCCGCCGGGCCCCGGGCGGACAGCAGCAGCGGTACGGCGGGCAGCGGGCGCCGCGTCTCGGACAACGGCTCGTCCCGCGGGGCCTGTTCGAGGATGATGTGGGCGTTGGTGCCACTGATGCCGAACGCGGACACACCGGCCCGGCGCGGGCGTCCGGCGTCGGGCCACTCCCGCGCCTCGGTCAGCAGCTCCAACGACCCCGCCGACCAGTCGACTTCGGGTGTCGGCTCGGCCGCGTGCAGGGTGCGCGGCAGCACGCCCCGCTGGAGGGCGAGCACCGTCTTGATCACACCGGCCACCCCGGACGCGGCTTGCGTATGACCGATGTTCGACTTCAACGCCCCGACGTACAATGGCTGTTCGCGGTCCTGGCCGTACGTCGCGAGCAGCGCCTGTGCCTCGATGGGGTCGCCGAGCCGGGTGCCCGTGCCATGCGCCTCGACCGCGTCGACCTCGGCCGGGGCCAGGCCGGCGCTCGCCAGCGCGTCCCGGATGACCCGTTGCTGGGAGGGGCCGTTGGGGGCGGTCAGGCCGTTGGAGGCACCGTCCTGGTTGACGGCTGAGCCGCGTACCACCGCCAGGACCGGATGGCCGTGGCGGCGGGCGTCCGACAGCCGCTCCACCACCAGCATGCCCACGCCCTCGCCCCAGCCGGTGCCGTCGGCGGAGGCCGCGAACGCCTTGCACCGTCCGTCGGCGGCGAGGCCGCCCTGGCGGGCGAAGGACTCGTACGCGGTGGTGGTCGCCATGACGGCGGCACCGCCCACCAGCGCGAGGCCGCACTCGCCGTCGCGCAGGGCGCGGACGGCGGTGTGGAGTCCGACGAGCGAGGAGGAGCAGGCCGTGTCGATGGTGATCGCGGGCCCCTCCAGGCCGAGGGTGTACGCGATCCGGCCGGAGGCCACACTGCCCACCGAACCGGTGAGCGCGTAGTCCTTGCCCTCCTCGGTGGCGAGGGCGAGGGTGGCGTAGTCGAAGTTCCCGGCGCCGACGAAGACGCCGGTACGGCTGCCGCGCAGGGACAGCGGGTCGATGCCCGCGCGTTCCAGGGCTTCCCAGGACGTCTCCAGCAGCAGCCGCTGCTGGGGGTCCATCGCCAGCGCCTCGCGCGGGGAGATACCGAAGAACGCGGCGTCGAAACCGGCGAGGTCGTGGAGGAAGCCGCCCTCCGCCGTGGGGACGGTGGCGGCCATCCGCCAGCCCCGGTCGGTGGGGAAGCCGGTGATGCCGTCGCGTCCCTCGTCGACCAGCCGCCACAGGTCCTCGGGCGAACGGACCTCGCCGGGGTAGCGGCAGGCCATGGCGACGATGACCACGGGATCGTCGGCGGACCGGGCGCCGGCCGGCCGGACGACGGACGGGGCGGCGGATGTTCCGGTGACGGTGAGCAGCAGGGCGCGCAGTTCGGCGGCGACGGCGGCCGGGGTGGGGTGGTCGAAGGCGAGGGTGGTCGGCAGCCGCAGTCCCGTGCTGGTGGCGAGCCGGTTGCGCAGGTCGACGGCGGTGACCGAGTCGAGGCCGAGGTCGCGGAAGGCGTCCGAGGCGCTGACCGCGTCGGGGTCCGCGTGGCCGAGGGCGGTGGCGGCGGCGGTACGGACGAGGCCCAGCAGGAGGTGGTCGCGCTCCCGGTCGGTGAGCCCGCGCAGCCGCTCGGCGAGCGGGGAGAGGGCCGTGGGGGCGGTTTCGGCGGGCGCCGCCGGGAGTGCCGCTTCGGGGATGTCCGCGAGGAGGGGGCGGCGGCGGGCGAGGGAGAAGCCGGTGGCGAACGTCCGCCAGTCCATGTCGGTGACGGTGAGCCGGTCCTCCCCGCCGCCCACCGCGTCGAACAGCGCGGTGAGCGCGGTCCTGGGCGCCATGGCCCGTACCCCGACCCGGTCCAGCACGCGCTGGGTCCGGTCGTCGACCATGCCGCCGTCGGCCCAGCTGCCCCAGGACACACAGGTGGCGGGTACACCACGGGCGCGGCGCCGGGCGGCCAGCGCGTCGAGGTGGGCGTTGGCCGCCGCGTAGGCGGCCTGGCGGGCGCCGCCCCAGACGGCGGCGCCGGAGGAGAACAGCACGAAGGCGTCGAGGTCGAGGCCGGCGGTGAGTTCGTCCAGGAGGCGGGCGCCGTCCACCTTCCCGGCGGCGGCCTCGGCGAGATCGGCGGGCGTGAGGCTGTCGAGGCGGGCCATGCTGCTGACACCGGCCGTGTGGACGACGGCGGTGAGGGGGTGTTCGGCGGGGATCGCGGCCAAGGCGGCGGCCATCGCCTCGCGGTCCGCCGCGTCGCAGGCGGCCAGTGTCACCCGGGCGCCCGACTCCGCCAGCTCGGCGGCGAGTTCGGCGGCGCCGGGCGCGTCGGGTCCGCGCCTGCCGGTCAGGACGAGGTGCGGGACGCCGCCCCGGGCCAGCCGGCGGGCGACATGGGCGCCCAGCGCGCCCGTCCCTCCGGTGATCAGGACCGTGCCACCGGGGGTCCAGCCGGGGCCGGTGGCGCGCGGGGCACGGGTGAGGCGGCGGACCCGGGGGCCGCTCTCGCGCAGGGCCCACTCCTGCTCGTCGCCGGGGGCGGCGAGTACGGCGCAGAGCGTGTCGGCGGTGGCGCCGTCGAGCAGTGGGGGCAGGTCGATCAGCCCGCCCCAGAGCGCCGGTGACTCCATGCCGGCCACCCGGCCGAGCCCCCACACCTGGGCCTGTTCGGGGCTGGGTCCCGCCGGGTCGTCGAAGCCGTCGTGGGCGGTGACCGCGGACCGGGTCAGGCACCACAGCGGGGCGGCGCCGCCCGCGTCCCGTACCGCCTGGACGGCGGTGAGGGTGGCGGCGACCCCGGCGGGCACCACGGGGTGAGCGGGGTGCGGATCCGGGTCCGTACCGAGGAGGGAGACGATCCCGGCGGCCGACGCGTACCGGCCCAGGGATCCGGCGAGTTCCGCGCGCCCGGTCGCGGGTCCGACGGACACGCGCGCGACATGTGCGGCGCCGTGCGCGGTCAGGGCCTCGGCCACCCAGTCGCCGGGATGGCCGGCGCCCTCCGGCTCCAGCAGCACCCAGTCGCCCGTGAGCGGGGGCCCCTGGGGTACGGGGACGGGCACGAAGCCGACGCGGTAGCGGTTGCGGTCGGCGGCGGCGCTCTCGCGGGCGCGGACCCGCCAGGAGGCCAGGGCGCGCACGGTCGTGTCGAGGGTGTCGTCCTGGTGTACACCGATCCGCTCGGCCACCGACGCCGTGTCACCCCGGTCCACGGCCTCCCACAGGGCGGCGGAGGCGGGGTCGTCGACGGCGGCCGGGGAGGGCCGGTCCAGCCAGTGGCGGACGCGCTGGAAGGCGTACGCGGGCAGCTCGACACGGCGGGCGCCGGTCCCGGCGAGGAGCGCGGTCCAGTCGACGGACGCGCCGTGGGCGTACGCCTCGGCGAGCGCCTCGGCGAACCGTTCGGGACGGCCGCCGGCGCCGCGGCGCAGTGTGCCGAGGACAGTGGCGGGCGGTGTGCCGGGCGCCTCGGCATCAGCCGCCGCGTCGAGGGTGTCCTGAAGGGCGTGGACGAGCACCGGGTGCGGGCTGACCTCGATGAAGAGGGTGTGTCCGTCGTCGAGCAGGGCCCGGGTGGCCTCGTCGAAGCGGACGGTGTGGCGCAGGTTGCGGTACCAGTAACCGGCGTCGAGCCCGGCGGTGTCGAACCGGCCGGCGGCGAGCGCCGAGTAGAAGGCGACGGGGGCGGTGCGCGGACGGACCGGGGCCAGGAGTCCGGCGAGTTCGTCCTCGATCGCGCTGACCTGGGTGGAGTGTGACGCGTAGTCGACGGCGATGTGTTTGGCGCGGATGCCGTCGCGTTCGCAGGACGCCACCAGCGCGTCGAGGGCGTCGGTGGCACCCGCGACGACGACGGCGGCGGGTCCGTTGACCGCCGCGAGGTCCGCGCCACCGGTGAGCCGTTCCCGTACGGCGTCGGCGGAGGCCGCGACCGACACCATGCCGCCCCGGCCGGACAGCGCGGTCAGCGCGCGCGAGCGCAGCGCCACGACCCGGGCGCCGTCCGCCAGGCTCAGCCCGCCCGCGACGACGGCGGCGGCGATCTCCCCCTGGGAGTGGCCGACGACGGCGTCGGGCCGTACCCCGCAGGAGGCCCACAGCTCGGCGAGCGACACCATCACCGCCCACAGCACGGGCTGGACCACGTCCACCCGGGTCAGCAGCTCGGCGGTGTCGGGGGCGCGCAGGACGTCGGTGAGGGTCCAGTCGGTGAACGGCGCGAGGGCCGCCTCGCACGCGGCCATGCGCCGGGCGAACACCGGCGAGGCGTCCAGCAGGTCCACGGCCATGCCGGGCCACTGGGAGCCCTGGCCGGGGAAGACGAGGACGGTACGGGCGGGGCCGCCTCCGGCCGTACCCCGGACGACCCCCGGCGGGGTCTCGCCGTCGGCGGCCCGCGCCAGCAGGGCGAGCAGGGCGTCGCGGTCGGGCGCGAGGGTCACCGCGCGCTGTTCCATGGCGGGCCTGGTGGTCGCCAGCGACCAGGCGATGTCGGCCGCCGACACGTCGGCGGGGGCGGTCGTGGTGTGCCGGTGCAGGGCGCGGGCCTGGGCGTACAGCGCCTGCTCGGAGCGGGCGGTGAGCGGCCAGGGCAGCAGGGGTGGTGCGGTGAAGGGGGCCGGGGCCGCGGGCGTGGGGGCCTCGCCCGTGGAGCCGTCCCGCTCCGCTTCCACGTCTGCCGGGGGTGCTTCGACGATCACATGGGCGTTGGTGCCGCTGATCCCGAACGACGACACACCGGCCCGGCGCGGGCGCCCCGTCTCCGGCCACGGCCGGTCCTCGGTCAGCAGCTCCACCGACCCCGCCGACCAGTCCACCTCACGGGTCGGCTCGGCGGCGTGCAGGGTCCTGGGCAGGACGCCGTGGCGCATCGCCATGACCGTCTTGATGACCCCGGCGACGCCCGCGGCGGCCTGTGTGTGGCCGATGTTGGACTTCAACGAGCCGAGGTAGAGCGGCTGTTCGCGGTTCTGGCCGTACGTCGCGAGCAGCGCCTCGGCCTCGATGGGGTCGCCGAGCCGGGTGCCCGTGCCGTGCGCCTCCACCAGGTCCACCTCGGCGGCCGTCAGTCCGGCGTCGGCGAGCGCGGCCCGGATGACGCGTTCCTGGGCGGGGCCGTTGGGGGCGGTCAGGCCGTTGGAGGCGCCGTCCTGGTTGACGGCTGAGCCGCGTACCACCGCCAGGACCGGATGGCCGTGGCGGCGGGCGTCCGACAGCCGCTCGACGAGCAGCAGCCCGGCCCCCTCGGACCAGCCCGTCCCGTCCGCGCCCGCGCCGAACGCCTTGCAGCGGCCGTCCGAGGCCAGTCCGCCCTGCCGTTCGAAGCTGAGGAACATCCCGGGCGTGGGCAGCACGGCCACCCCGCCCGCCAGCGCGAGGTCGCACTCGCCGCGCCGCAGCGCGTCGGCGGCCAGGTGCAGGGCGACCAGCGAGGACGAGCAGGCGGTGTCCACGGTCAGCGCCGGACCCTCGAAGTCGAAGGTGTAGGCGATCCGGCCGGAGGCGACGCTCGCGGTGTTCCCGGTCAGGACGTGCCCGCCGGTATCGTCCGACGCCTCGTCGAGCCGGGGCCCGTAGTCCTGGGTGACCAGCCCGGCGAACACACCGGTCCGTCTGGCCAACGGCGACCGGGGGTCGATACCGGCGCGTTCGAACGCCTCCCAGGCGGTCTCCAGCAGCAGCCGCTGCTGGGGGTCCATGGCGGCGGCCTCGCGCGGGGAGATCCCGAAGAACGCCGCGTCGAAACCGGCCACATCGGGGAGGAAGCCGCCGGGGTAAGGGACGTCCCAGCCCCGGTCGGCGGGGACCTCGCCGATGGCGTCGCGGCCCTCGGCCACCAGGTCCCACAGCCGCTGCGGCGAGTCCGCGCCGCCCGGCAGCCGGCAGCCGATACCGACGACGGCGATCGGCTCGCGCGCCTCCGCCCGGCGCAACCGGCCCCGGGTCTCGTGGAGTTCGGCCGTGACACGCTTGAGGTATTCGACCAGCTTCTCTGCTTCAGCCATGTCCCGTCACTCTCCGCGCTCTTGCCGGCCGGAGCCGAATTCCTGGTCGATGAAGGAGAAGATCTCGTCGACGCTCGCGTCCTGGAGCACGGCGCGTACGCCGTCGCCCCCGGCCGGTACGGCGGCCGGGGACCGCTCCTCGCACCGGTCGAGCAGGGCGCGCAGCCGCTCCGTCACCCGGTCCAGGTCGGGGAGGCCGGCGGGCGCGCTCGTCATGAGGTTCTCCAGACGGCCGATCTCCTCGATGAGGGATCCGGCCGCCGGTACGTCCGGTGGGGCGATCCGGGTACGCAGGTACCGGGCGACCGCCAGCGGGGTGGGCTGGTTGAACAGCAGCCCGGCCGGCATGCGCAGCCCGCCCGCCGCGCTCAGCCGGTTGCGCAGCTCGACCCCCATCAGCGAGTCGAACCCCAGCTCCTTGAAGGTGCGGGCCGGGTCGACGCGTCTGCCGTCGCGGTGTCCGAGCACCGCGGAGGCATGGGCGCGGACCTGATCGAGCAGCAGGGTCTCCTGCTCCTGGGCGGGCCGTCCGGTGAGCAGGGGGCCGAGCGTGGCCGCCCCGGGGGCGGGCTCGGCACTCTCCGTACGGGTCCCGGCGGGGTCGCGCCAGGCCGATCCGGCCAGTTCGCGGTGGAGCGGGAGCGCCCGTCCCTCGGACGCGGCGGAGCGTACGACCGGCAGGCTCAGCGCCAGCGGCAGCCGCAGCGCGGGGCCCGGCCGCAGGGCGGCGTCGAAGAGGGCCAGGCCGTGGTCCGCGTCGAGGGGCAGCAGCCCGGTGTCACGCATCCGCCGCAGGTCGGTCCCGGTGAGCCGGCCGGTCATGCCGCCGGTGGGAGCCCAGGGGCCCCAGGCGAGCGACACGGCGGGCAGTCCCCGGACCAGGCGCAGCTGGGCCAGCGCGTCGAGGAAGGTGTTACCGGCCGCGTAACTCCCCTGTCCCGCGGCTCCGTTGACACCGGAGACGGAGGAGAACAGGACGAAGGCGGACAGGTCGGCGGCGGCAGTCAGCTCGTGCAGGTTCCAGGCGGCGTCGGTCTTGGGCCGCAGGACGCGGTCCAGGTCGTCCGGGTCGATGGCCTCGACCACCGCGTCGTGGATGACGCCCGCGGTGTGGACGACCGCCGTCAGCGGATGCGCGGCGGGAATCGCGGCGAGTACGGCGGCCAGGGCGTCACGGTCCGCCGCGTCGCAGGCGGTGACGGTGACCCGTACCGCCGGGTCGGCCGTGAGGGCGGCGAGCGTCTCCCGGGCGTCCGGGGCGTCGGCGCCCGCGCGGCTGATCAGCAGCAGATGGCGGACGCCGTGCCGGGTGACGAGATGGCGGGCCAGCAGCCGGCCCAGGGCGCCGGTGCCGCCGGTGATCAGGACGGTGCCTTCGGGGTCGAGGGTCCGCGCTCCCGTACCGGCGTCCGCACCGGTCGGGCGGATGAGCCGGGGCGCGCGCAGCCGGCCGCCGCGCACCGCGAGCTGCGGTTCGCCGCAGGCCACCGCGGCGGGCAGGGCGGCGGCCGAGGCCGGGGCGTCGTCCAGGTCGACCAGCAGGAAGCGGCCGGGGTGTTCGGTCTGGGCGGAGCGGAACAGGCCCCAGACGGGCGCCTGTCCGGGGTCGCAGGGGCCCTCGTCGGCCGCGACGGCCCGCCGGGTGACGACGACCAGCCGGGTGTCGGCGAGCCGGTCCTCGGCCAGCCAGGCCCTGGCCAGCCGGACGGCCCGGTGCGCGGCGAGACGCGCGGCGGCCACCGGACCGGCCGGGTCCGAGGCGTCCGGGTCGTATCCGACGACGACCACGTCGGGCGCGGTGGCGTCGGCCGCGAGGAGCGCGTCGAGGTCGGGATGGCGGGCGGCGCAGGGCAGGGCGTCCGCCGGGACGAGCGCCGGATCGCCGAGCACCGCCCAGCGCGCGCCCGGGGTGCCGGGCGGCGGTTCCACGGCCCGCCAGGCCAGCTCGAACGGGGCGTCGCCGGCGTACGGCCGTACCGCGCCGGGGAGGGCCGGCAGCGCGCGGGGGGTGAGCGCGCCGATGGCCGCCACGGGCCGCTCCTCGGAGTCGGTGATCCGTACGGTGACGGTGTCGCCGTCCACGGGGGTGATCCGGGCCCGCAGTGTGCCGGTCGCGGGGCCGAAGACGGTGACCCCGCCGTACTCGGCCGCGAGCCGGGGCTCCGTACCGTCCGGCCGGGCGAGCCGCAGGGCCTGCGACACGCTCTCCACCGGCCCCGGGCGCAGCCCGAAGGCGCCGGGCTCGGTGCCGTCCGCCGCCGGGGGGACGAGTTCGGCCCAGATCTCGCCGCCGCGCCGCCACACCGCGCCCGGCGGGGGGAAGGCGGGCCCGTACACCGTCCCGGGCGGGGCGGCGCTCCGCTCGGCGGACGAGGTGTCGATCCGCTCGGCGTCGGCGGGCGGCCACGGTCCCGGCGCGCCCCCGGCGGCGGCCGGGGGCGGGGCGGGCGCGAGGACGCCCTCGGCGTGCCGGGTCCACGGAGCGGCGCCGCCCTCGGGCCGGGTGTGCACGGAGACCGGGCGGTGGCCGTCGGCGTCCTGCGGCCCGACCACGACCTGTACGTCGAGCGCGTCCCGGCCGGGCGGCGCGAGCGGTGCGGCGGGCCGCAGCGCGAGGACGTGTCCGGCTCCGGTCTCCCGTACCGCGGTGACCGCGAGGTCGAGCAGGACGGCGTCCGGCACCAGTGCCGTGCCGTCCACCGTGCGGTCGCCGAGCCACGCGTGGGTGGCCTCCGTGATCCGGCCGGTCAGCAGGGTGTGGCCGCTGTCCGCCAGGGTGACGGCGGAGGTGAGCACCGGGTGGCCCAGCTCCGTCGCGCCGGGCGCGGCGGTGGCGCCCGCGGCGGTGGGGGGGATCCAGTAGCGACGGCGCTGGAAGGCGTAGGTGGGCAGGGCGTCGGGGGCGGCGACCGGGTGCCCGGCGAACACCGCGTCCCAGTCGGGGGTGTGGCCCGCGAGGTGCAGCCGGGCCGGTACGGCGGCGGCGGTCGTCGGCTCGTGGTGGTCGCGACGCAGCGCCGACACGATCAGCGCCGGGGCCCGCGTGGGCTCGCCGGCCTCTTCCGCCTCGGCATCGGCCTCGGTCAGGGACTCCTGGACCATCGAGGACAGCGCGTCGGGGCCCAGCTCCACATAGCGGGTCACGCCCAGGGCGCGCAGCCGTCGTACCCCGTCGTGGAAGCGGACGGTGTCGCGGACATGGCGTACCCAGTAGCCGGGCGAGCACAGCTCTCTCCCGGTCGCGGGTTCTCCCGTCAGGCCACTGATCACGGAGAGAACCGGCGGGTGGTAGGTGACGGAGCGGGCGGCCTCTTCGAAGCCGGCGAGCATCGCGTCCATGTGGGGTGAGTGGAAGGCGTGGGAGACCCGCAGGTTCCGGGTGCGGCGGCCGCGTGCCGACCAGTCGCGGGCGATCCCGCGCACCGCGTCGGTGTCACCGGAGATCACCACGGACGCCGGTCCGTTGACGGCGGCGAGGGCGACCTCGTGCCCGCGTCCGGCGAGGGCGGGCAGGATCTCCTCCCCGGTGGCCTCGATGACCGCCATCGCGCCGGTCTCGGGGAGCGCCTGCATCAGCCGCCCCCGCGCGGCGACGAGCGCACAGGCGTCGGGCAGCGACAGGACTCCGGCGACATGTGCGGCCGCGAGTTCGCCCACCGAGTGCCCGAGCAGTTCGTCGGGGACGATCCCCCAGTGCTCCAGCAGCCGGAACAGGGCGACTTCGAGGGCGAACAGGGCGGGTTGGGCGTACTCGGTGCGGTCGAGCAGCGCGGGCTCGTCCGCGACCACCTTCAGCAAAGGGTGCGCCAGGTGCGCGTCGAGGTGTCCGGCGATGCCGTCCAGGGCCTGCCGGAAGACCGGCTGGGCGGCGTACAGCTCCAGGCCCATGCGGGGGCGCTGGCTGCCCTGGCCGGTGAAGAGGAAGGCGGTACGTCCCGGTGCGGCCAGCGCCCCGAACGCCGTGGGCGTCCGGTCCCCGGCGCTCAGCGCGGCCAGCCCGGCCAGCGCCGCGTCGCGGTCGGCGGCGATCACGGCGGCGCGGTGCGGCAGGGCGCTCCGGGTGGCGGCCAGCGCGTGGCCGAGCGCGCCGAGCGCGGTGGCCGGCGGGCTCCCGGCCAGCCGGGTCCGCAGCCGCTGGGCCTGGGCCCGCAGCGCGTCCTCGGTCGCGGCGGTGAGGACCAGCGGTACGGGTACGGGGTCCGGGCCGTCGGCGAGGGGGGTCTCGGGCGCCGGGGGTGCCTGTTCGAGGATGACGTGGGCGTTGGTGCCACTGATCCCGAACGAGGACACACCGGCCCGGCGCGGCCGACCCGTCTCCGGCCAGGGCC